>CAYWDR010000078.1:429-14250 GCA_964457075.1 uncultured Solibacteraceae bacterium | reverse complement strand
CCCTTCACGCCCTGGATCTGAAACGGCTCAAGGACCAGGCGGGCCTGGAGGCCCATTTGCGCCTGGGCCTGAACCCCACCCTCAGCACCCTGCTCCTGCCGGAGCTGGCCCAAGCCGCGTCGGCTAACGGCGCGAAGCTGGAGGCCTCCTTCGGCGGCGCCCATGAGTTGGTGCGCCAGGTGCAGACGCGGCAGCTGGATCTCGCCCTCGGCTTCACGCCCCTGCCCCCCCACGAGGGCGTGCGGACGGAAAGCCTCCTCAGCCTGCCCTTCGTGGTGCTGGCGCCCGTGAAGGCCCCCTTCGCCAAGGCCAAGGCCGGCATGCCGTCCCTCAAGGTGGCGGACCTTCAAAGCCAGCCCTTCGTCGATTGGCTGAGGGATGATCCCTACGGCGGCGCCAACCGGGCCCGCTTCGAAAACGCCGGGGTGGCCGTGAAGGAGATGGGACGGGCCGAAAGCTTCCTCCACCTCTTCGATCTGCTCCGCGCCTATGGGGCGGCCGCTATCGCGCCGGATCTGCGGCGTTTGGCCCCCTTCCCCGCGGACCTCAAGGCCTGGCCCCTCCGGGAGACGAAGCCCCAGGCGGTGGAGGTGGTCGCCCTGGGCCCCGAGGGCGGTTGGAGCCCCGAGGCCGAAGCCATCCTCGCCCCATTAAGGAAACGGCTGAAATCAAATCGTCGGTAAAGCGACGAACTATTCGGTATTTTCTGGATTTCCGATCACGCCCCGGAACCTTAACTTAGAGGTATCCGAGGCCCCCATGCGTCCCACCGAAGCCGCCATCCAAAAATTGCCCGCCCATCTGCGGCGCTACGTGGTGACCCAGGACTACGACGCCTACACCCCCCGGGACCAGGCCGTGTGGCGGCATATCCTGCACCGCCTGAAGGCCCATCTGGCCGGCACGGCCCATCCCGTCTACCTCGATGGGCTTGAGGCCACGGGCATCGGAAGCGAGGCCATCCCCAGCCTCGACGAGATGAACGAGAAGCTGGCGAAGCTCGGCTGGTCGGCCGTGGCCGTGCGGGGCTTCATTCCTCCCGCGGTGTTCACGGAATTGCAGACGCTGGGCGTGCTCGCCATCGCCTGCGACATCCGCACCCACGAACACATCGCCTACACGCCCGCGCCGGACATCGTCCACGAAAGCGCCGGCCACGCCCCCATCCTCGCCAACGCCCGCTACGCCGAATACCTGAAAGCCTGCGGGTTGGTCGGATTCAAGGCCATCGCCTCCGTGGAGGACGAGGCCATGTTCGAGGCCATCCGCAACCTCTCTGTGGTGAAGGAGGATCCCACCGCCAGCCCCGAGGACGTGGCCCACGCGGAAGAGCGCCTCCACGCCACCGCCGCCAGCCGGCGCTACGTGAGCGAAAACACGAAGGCCTCCCGCCTTTACTGGTGGACGGCGGAGTACGGCCTCGTGGGCACCTGCGAAGATCCCAAGATCTACGGCGCCGGCATTCTCAGCTCCCTGGGCGAAGCCAAGCACTGCCTCACGGAAGGCGTGAAGAAGGTGCCCCACGGCCTCGTGTGCACGGAGACGGAATACGACATCACCCGCATGCAGCCCCAGCTCTTCGTGGCCCGGGATTTCGAGCACCTGTTTGAAGTCCTCGCCGAGTTCGAGCAGACGCTGGCCTGGAAGCGGGGCGGTGACTTCGGACTGGAGGAGGCCCTGCGCGCCCGCACCGTGAACCACCTCGTGCTCGGCGACGGCCTCGAACTCACGGGCAAGGTGGTGGAGCGCGTGGCCTGTGACCTCGAAATCTCGCCCGGCCTCGCCACCGCCGTGGCCCGCCTGGAAGGCCCCGTCATGGCCAGCCGGAACGGCAAGGCCCTCTCCAATCCCTGGCCCGGCCAGGCCCTCATCGTCTTCGGCGACGCCGCCTTGCCCGAGCGGGGCGCCTTCAGCTTCGAGCTGAAGTCCGGCCTCTTCCTCACCGGCTTCGCCGTGGGCGGCGGAGAGGTCGTGAACCTGCGCGGCCATTTGAACGGGCGCCCCCTCGACCTGCCCTCCTGGGCCTACCTCTTCGTGTCTCCCACCCTGCCCTCCGTGGCCGGCGGCCCTGCCGATCCCGCGACCTGGGATCGCTGGTTCGGCGAGATGAACGCCTTCGCGGCCGGCGAGGAAGAACTCAAGGCCCAGGCCCGCAAGGCTGAGGCCCTGCCCGCCGCGCTGGCCGAACTGTATCGCGAGGTGCGCCAGATGCGAGGATCCGGAGCGCCGGCCGCTGATCGGCTTGGCGGGCTCCAGCGGGCCGCCGCCGGGTTCCCCGAGGATTGGCTCCTGAAGGCCGAGATCGCGGAACTCCTCGGGGAACCCGCGAAGGTATAGCCTGGGCCCCCATGCTGTTCGAAGCTAGCCTGGACGACTGGAGTGAGCCATGACCTGGATCGAACGCGACAGGGCCCTGCACCGCGAGATCAAGACCCCTGATTTCATGACGGCCTACAAAATGATTTCAGCCCTTGTGGGCCCCGCGGAGGCCGCCAACCACCACCCGGATCTCGCTTTCGGCTGGGGCTATGTGCGCATCACCCTCACCACCCATGATGCGGGCGGCGTCACGGCCCAGGACCGCGCCATGGCGGTGAAGATCGACGAAGCCCTGAAGCCCTTTGGTGTCTGAGGGCGGGCGCAGACTCACGGGCATCCTGCTCGTCGCCGCGTCGGGCCTGGCCTTCGGCCTGCTCTCCATCTTCAATCGGCAGGCCGCCGCGCTGGGGCTCGGTGTCCCCACCCTCTTAGCCTTCCGCTTCCTCATCGCGGCCGCCGTGCTTTGGAGCTGGATTCTCGTCCGGGGCATGGCCATCCGCCTCCCGCTGCGGACGGGGATGGGGCTCCTGGCCATGGGCGGCCTCTACGTCGTGGAAGCGGGTCTCTACTTCCTCAGCGCCCGGCGCATTCCCGTAGCGCTCACGGCGGTCCTCCTCTACCTCTACCCCGCCCTGGTGGCCGTGGCGGCCTGGCTGCGGGGCCGCCACGCATTCACGGGCCGGGATGGGCTCGCCTTGACGCTCTCCCTCGGCGGCACGGCACTGGCGGTGGGCCGCCTGGGCGGGGGCACGGACAGCTTGGGCGTGCTCATGGGCCTCGCGACGGCCGTGGGCTACACCACCTACCTGCTCCTCGGGGAGCGCGTGCAGCGGGGCGTGCCCACGCTCGTCGTCAGCGCCTGCGTCATCACCACGGCGGGCTTCGGCTTCCTCGGTTGGGCCCTCGCCACGGGCACGTGGCAACCCGCCGTGGCGCTGCAGGCCTGGAAGCCCCTCCTGGGCCTCGCTTTCCTCTGCACCCTGCTGCCCATCCCCTTGCACCTGGCGGGCCTCGCCCGCATCGGCGCTCCCAAAGCCGCCATGGTGAGCACCACGGAACCTCTCAGCACCGCCTGCTTCGGGGCCTTCCTCCTCCATGAGATTCCCACCGGCCTTCAAGCCTTCGGGGGCCTGCTCATCCTCGGCGCCGTGTTTTTGCTCGCCGTGGAGCGGAATGAGGCGGAGCCCATCCCGGAGCGCTGATCAGCTTCTCCGAACCCAAGCCCCTACGAGCTGCTCAAACCGCTCCCCCCGCTCCTCGAAGTTCTTGAACTGATCGAAGCTGGCGCAAGCAGGGCTCAGCAGCACCTGATCGCCCGCCTCCGCGAGGGCGAGAGCCCTATGCACGGCCTCATCGAAACCCCAGATCTCCTCGCAGGGAAGGTCCCCCAAGTCCCGCCTCAGCTGAGGAATGGCCTCCCCCAGAAAGACCAGCTTCTTCAACTTCCCTTCGAGCGCGGCTCGAAGGGGCGTGTAGCTCGCCCCCTTGTCCTGCCCCCCGAGCAACACGACGAGCGGCCCCGGCAGCGCCCGCAGGGCCGTGAGCGTGGCGTCCACGTTGGTGCCCTTCGAATCGTTGTAGGCCTTCACGCCGTCCCGCTCCCCGCAAAGCGCGATGCGGTGGGCGAGGCCCCCGTAGGACTTCAGACCCGTCGTGATGGATTCAAGGCTCGCGCCTCCATGCCAGGCGAGCAGGATGGCCGCGAGGGCGTTCTCCACGTTGTGATCGCCGGGAATGCGCAGCCCGGATCGGTGGAGGAGGGCCGTGATGGACCCGTCCCGATCCTTCACCTTCAAATGCCCTTCGGCGTCGCAATAGGCGCCGGGCCCCGCCGGTTCGCCCCAGCCGAAGGTGGCCGTGGCCGCTGCACCGGGTGCGTCCATCCAAAGTCCGGGAGTCGCGGCGGGCACCACCCGCAGATCGACGTCCGTTTGCCGCCCGAAGATTTGAAGCTTGGCCTGGCGGTACGGTTCAAGGGTGCCGTAGCGAGCCAGGTGATCCGGGGTGAGGTTCAGGAAGGCGGCGCCTTCGGCGTGGAAGGAGTGGAGGCTCTCCAGCTGGTAGCTGCTCAGTTCCAGGGCGAACCGCGTGCCCGGGGCCGCGAGGTCCACCGCCTCCACGAAGGGGGTGCCCAGGTTGCCGCAGGCGGCGCTGGGCAGGCCCGCGGCGCGAAGCAGATGGGCGAGCAGATCCGTGGTGGTGCTCTTGCCGTTGGTGCCCGTGATCGCCAGCACGCGGCCGCCGTCCCCGCGGGCGCGCAGGGCGCGGTGCCCCAATTCCACTTCTCCGATGACGGGAACGCGTTGGCGCAGCGCCTCCGCCACGAAGGGCACGCTGCGCGGGATGCCGGGGCTCAGGATGATCGCTTCGCAATCCCGCAAGAGGCTCAAGGGGTGGTCACCCCACACCCCGGCCACGCCGAGGGCCGCCAGCTCCCGCTCCAGCGCCTCATCGGGCCCCGCCATGCGATCGGTGAGCACCACCTCGCGCCCGAGTTTCCGAAGGTGCCGTACCGCCGCCAGGCCCGAGCGACCCGCTCCCACCACCAAGGTCCTCGCCATGCACCCCTCCCCATCCAGCGTAACCCGCGACGGGGTGCGTGGCAGGGAGTACACTGGACGGCCATGACGCATCGGAACGCGCCCCTGGTGAGGGCCATCCTCGAAGGACGGCGACCGCTCCAGGCCCACGCCCAACCTGTGATCGGGCTCCGCGCCATGGAGCCCATGGCCCAGGAATACCTGACCCGCTTCGTGGGACCCGCCGGCCGCCTCGGAACCTTGGCCGATCTGGACTTCGTGAATCTGGACGCAGACACCCGCCTGGATCTGGATCTGCTTTGCCTTCAGTCCACGTTCCAGACCCTTCGGAACCAGCCGCCTTCGAGCATGCTCCACTTCATCAACGTGGAGCCCGTGACCCTGGAGAGCCCGCGTTTCTGGGGCAAATTGCAGGGCTGGCTCAGCGACCTGAGCATCCCGCCCCTCAACGTGGTGATCGAATTCACGGAGAGCCACGGCATCCAGGATCTCGACCTGCTGCAGAACTGCGCCAAGAGCCTGCGCAGCCATGGGCTTCAATTGGCGGTGGACGATCTGGGCGCCGGCGTGGCGAGCCTCACGCACATGGCCCGCCTGGCCCCCGATTTCATCAAGGCGGATCGCTCCCTCGTGGAGCAGGCCCACCGCCGCCCCTATCAGGCGGCCCTCCTCAACGCCCTCTCCGTCTTCGCCCAGCGCATGTGCATCGGCTTCATCGCCGAGGGCATCGAGACGCGGGAGGAGCTGCAGGCCGTCATCGACGCGGACGTCCCCTGGGGGCAGGGGTTCGTCTTCGGTCAACCCCAGCCGCCGAAGTTGGTGCCGCTATGGCAGGAGCGCGGGGAGAGCGCGCGGCTCTAGCTACCGCAGCTTCAGCGAGCTCAGCGCGAGGATGCAGCACACGATGGCCGTGATCCAGAGGCGGATCACCACCTTCGTCTCGGCCAGGCCGCCCAGCTCCATGTGGTGATGGAAGGGGGCCATGCGGAAAATGCGTTTCCCGCCGCGCAGCTTGTAGCTGCCCACCTGCAGGATCACCGAGACGCACTCGATGACGAAGAGGCCGCCGGCGATGGCCAGCAGCAGCTCCTGCTTGATGGTGAGGGCCACGGTGGCCAGGGCGCCACCCAGGGCCAGGCTGCCTGTGTCGCCCATGAAGACTTCGGCGGGATGGGCGTTGAACCAGAGGAAGCCCAGGCAGGCGCCGGCCATGGCGCCCACGAAAACGGAGAGTTCGGCGCCGCCGGGCACGTAGGGCACGGAGATATAAGCAGCCATCTTCACGTGACCCGCCACGTAGGCCAGGATCGCGAAGGTGATGCTGACGATGAGCATGCCGCCGGAGGCGAGGCCGTCCAGGCCGTCCGTGAGGTTCACGGCGTTGCTCGTGCCCACCATGACGAACCAGATCCACAGCAGCAGGAAGACGCCCACGTCGGGCCGGAAGTTCTTGAAGAAGGGCACCGAGAGCTGGCTCGTGTTGGCCCCCCGCAGATTGAAGTGGAGGATGAGCCAGCCCACCAGGATGGAGATGGCGGTGAGGGCGGCCATCTTCTGCCAGGAGCTGAGGCCCAGGTTCTGCTGCTTCAGCAGCTTCTTGGCGTCGTCGAAGGCGCCCACGGCGGCGAAGCCCACGAGGGAGATGAGCGCCACCCAGATGGCGCCGCTCTTCACGTCGCACCATAGGAGGGTGGAAAGGAGCACCACGCCCACGATGAGGAGGCCGCCCATGGTGGGCGTGCCCGCCTTGCTCTGATGGTGCTTGGGCCCCTCCTCCCGCACGTGCTGGCCCAGCTTCAGCTCCCGCAGCGTGCGGATGAGCCAGGGGCCCAGAAGGAGGCTCAGCACGAAGGCCGTCGCCGCCGCCAGGGCCGCGCGGAAGGTGATGTAGCGGAGGACGGAGAGGCCCTTGACGGACTTCAGGAAGGGGTAGAGCAGCCAGGGGATCATGGAGTCAACTCAATCGGGATAGGAGGAAATCCACCGCGCGCTCCGCACGGTAGTAGCGGCTGCCCTTCACGAGGATGCGGGCGTCCAGGGGAAGGGCGGAAAGGCCTGCTCCATCATCGCGCAGGGCCTCGAAATCTGGATAGGCATGGCAGTCCCGCCCAAAGCCCTCGGCATAGGCCTCGGCGTGCTCGCCGAAGGTCAGCAGGCGCTGGAGGCCCAGCTCCCGCAGCCCCTGGCCCACCTGCCGGTGGGCCTCGGATGCGCCGGCACCCAGCTCCCGCATGGACCCGAGCACGGCCACGGCCTCGCCGCCCTTCAAATCCATGAGGCTCCCGGCGCAGGCGAGGATGCTATCGGGGCTCGCGTTGTAGCTTTCGTCCAGGAGCCAGCCTCCGCCCCGCAGGGCCGTCAGCCGCCCCCGGCCCCACTCAGGCTGGGCTTGGGCGAGGCCCTCGACCACGGCCTCCACCTTCCACCCCGCAAGCAGGGCGGCGGTGGCGGCCAGGGCGGCGTTGCGCACCTGGTGCGCGCCCCGGAGCTGGATGCTCACCTCCGCCCGTTGCTCCGGCGTGCGCAGGAGGAAGGCCTCGCCCCTGGGGCCCAGGGAGCGCCAGCCCTCCCATCCGAACTCGGAGCCGGGACCCACGGGCACCGCCAGGGCGTGGGCGGCCCACGGCTGGCGGGCGATCCAGGCGCACCACGCGTCGGTGCTGAGGTGGACCCAGGCTCCGCCGGGCTTCACGCCCAGCACGAGCTCCCCCTTGGCCCTGGCGATGCCCTCCTGCCCCTCCCCGAAATTCTCCAGATGGGCCGTGCCCACCATCGTGACGAGGCCGAAATCCAGGGGTGCGATCTCCACCAGGCGGCGGATCTCCCCGGGCGTGCTCATGCCCATCTCAAGGACGGCGGCGGCCTGCCCCTCGGGCAGGGTGGCCAAGGCTTGGGGCAGGCCCAGCGTATTGTTGCGGTTCCCGGGGGTCTTCCATCCGCCGACGGCGGAGGCCAGCAATTCCTTCGTGCTCGTCTTGCCCACGCTGCCCGTGACGCCGAAGACCGCCCGGGGACGCACATCCGCCAGCCGCGCCTGGCCCCAAGCCTGCATGGCGGCGAGGGTATCGGGCACCACCAGCTGCGGCACAGGCAGGTCCAGCTCGTGGTCCACCAGCAGGCAACCGGCCCCCATCTCCACCGCCTGCGCGGCGAAGGCGTGGCCGTCCCGCCCGGCCCGCAGGGCGACGAAGCACTCCCCGGGTTGGATCGTGCGGGTGTCGATGGAGAGGGCCGTGGGGACGACGTGGCCCTCGCCGATCACGGAACCGGCGAGGCGGGAGGCCACGTCGCGTAAAGAAAACAGGGGGCTCAACGGGGGATTCCGGGGACGGGGCCCGGGGCACAATGCCCAAGCAGGAGGTGAAAGGGAGGCGTTAGCCCCAGCGGGCCTTGAGGTTGGCCTTGGGAGAGGAAAGACGCACGCAGAAGCCGCCGAAGGGCGCAGAAGGACGCAGAAAAAAGCAGGCCCTCCGGAAACAGTCCACCCGGCGCTTCGCGCCAAGGGCCGCAGGCGGCCCTTGATTCGGGGCGGGGACCGGGACGGCCCATCAATGCCGGCCCGGTCCCCGCCTCGAATCGGGAGGACGGAGGCAAGGCTGGGTCTCCCGCTCCCTTCTGCGGTTTCTGCGGTCTTCTGCGGTTTCTGCGTCTTTCTTTTCTCCGCGTTTCTCCGCGCCCCTCCGCGAACTCCGCGAACTCCGCGAACTCCGCGTCCAGCCCTTCCTTCCAAACCGAGCCCAACGACTCGCTCCATGCCGGCATTCCCGCACCCCCGCCCATCTCAGGGCGCCAGCGGCGCGAGGCCCAAGGGCGAGGCCGACGTGCGATCGCCCGTCACCGCCCGGCGATGGTAGTCCAGTTGGCCAAGGTGGAAGGCCAGGTGGGCCGCCAGATGCAGGAGGACGGCCTCCGTGGTGAGTCGAACCCCGCCGATTTCCAAGGGGAAAGGCTCCGGAAGTTGAGAGCGATTCAAGGCCGCAAGGGTGGATGCCACGTCCTGAGCGGCTCGGGCCACTTCCTGGGAGACCGTCTCCCGGCTCAGGCCCGTGGCGCTGAACTCCCGCTCCCGATCGCGCACGTAGCCGGTGCCCCCCAGCGTGGCGCCGATGAAGTGGCGGAGGTTGCCCGCCAAGTGAAGGGCCAGGTTGCCGCCCGCCGTGGGCTGGCCGGGGACGGCCGCCCAGAGACCCGCGTCCTCGGGATAGAGGGCCACTTCCCGCGCCAGGGTGTCCAGATCCCGCGCCATCATCCGAGCTAGAGACGGGATCATTGGGCGCTCCCCAGGGTGGCTTCCACGGCGCCGCGGTCGCTGTAGGGATGCTTCACGCCGGCGATCTCCTGATAGGGCTCATGGCCCTTGCCCGCCAGGAGCAGCAGGTCTCCAGGCCGGCAATCCGCGAGGGCCTCCCGCACCGCCTGAGCCCGGTCCGCGATGCGGTGGTAGCGGGCGGGATCCCGCCGGATGGCCTCGGGGATGCCGGCCATGGCGTCGTCCAGGATCTGCTCGATGGATTCGTGGCGGGGGTTGTCGGTGCTGTGCCAGATCACGTCGGCTCCCTCGGCCACGGCGGCGGCCATGAGGGGCCGCTTGGTGCGGTCCCGCTCGCCGCCGCAGCCGAAGAGCACGTGCAGGCGGCCGCCGGCAGGCAGCAGGGCCTTGCCCGCGGCGAGGAGCTTGTGGAGGGCGTCGGGCGTATGGGCGTAATCCACCATGACGCCGAAGGGCTGGCCGCAGTCCACGCGCTCCAGGCGCCCCGCCGCCCCCGTGAGCTTGGGCAGGGCGGGCAGCAGCTCCGCCAGGGGAAAGCCCGCTTCCGCCACGGCGGCCAAGGCCGCCAGGAGGTTGTAGGCGTTGAAGCGGCCCAGGAGGGGGCTTTCCACGGGCCAGCTTCCGAGGTCGGAATGAAGGGTGAAGGTAGTGCCCGTGGGGAGGAGGCGCAGATCCGAGGCGCGGTAGCAGGCCGGACGATCAATGGCGTAACTGACGTGCCCTTCGGCCTCCAGGAGGCGGCGGCCCCAGGGATCGTCGGCGTTCACGAGGAATCGGCCGCACTGTTCGATCAGGCGATGCTTCGACGCGTAGTAGGCCTCCATATCGCCGTGGAAGTCGAGGTGATCCTGCGTGAGGTTCGTGAAGACGCCCACGGTGAAGCGGGCCCCCGCCACCCGGCCCAGCTCCAGGCCGATGCTGCTCACCTCCACGGCGGAGACGCGATCCCCGGCCTCCACGCTGCGGTGGAGCCAGCGATAGAAGGAGGGGCTCTCCGGCGTGGTGCGGACGGCTTCCTCCTCCAGTTCCCCCGCCGCGTTGAGCACCGTGCCCACGAGGCCGCAGCCGATGCCCGAGGCGCGCAGGAGCTGGCGGATCAGGGTCGTGGTGGTGGTCTTCCCGTTAGTGCCCGTCACGCCGATGAGGATGAGGCGCTCATCGGGCGAACCATTCAGACGCTTGGCCAACCGCCCCATCTCCGCACGGGCGGCGGGCAGGCAGGCGGCGGCGACGCCTTCCGGCATGGGCTTTTCCAGATCATCAACGATCACGGCGGCGGCGCCCTTCGCGAGGACGGCGGGGATGAAATCCGCGCCGTGGGACTTCTCCCCCTTGAGGGCCACGAAGGCCCATCCGGGCTCCACTTCGCGGCTATCGCAGGTGAGGTCCACCACCTCCGTGTCCGCGCCGCGGATCTCTGAAGCGGCAAGGCCCGCCAACAACGCTCCGAATTTCACGGGACCCCCAGCTTGATGATCACGGCCTGGCCCGGCCGCAGTTCAGCGTCCGGCTGGGGCGATTGATCATTCACCCGGGCGGCGCCGGCGCCCTCGGGCCGTCCCTCCACCACCGGCTTTCCGCCCGCCATGACGATTCGCTGGATGGCGGCCTTGAGGCTCAATCCCTTGAGGGAGGGTACGCGCCCTTCCTGGATGTGGATCACGGCTTCGTCCGTTTCGCCCACGGGCCAATCCCTCAAGGAGAGCTTGAGGTCGGCGCCCCGCTCCGCGTCGCCGCCGCCCTGGCGGTACCGGAGGATGGCATCGCCGATGCGCTTGAACACGGGCGCCGCGACGCTGCCGCCATCCGCGTCGCCCGCGGGATCGTCCAACATCACGAGGACGCCGTACTGGGGCGCCTCCGCGGGAAAAAAGCCCATGAAGGAGGCGAAGTGGCGCTTGGGATCGTATTTCCCGTTGATGATCTTCCGGCTGGTGCCCGTCTTGCCGAAGGCCTCCACGCCGCCCTCGAGCTTGGCCCTTCTCGCGGTCCCCTGGGTGATGACGCCCTTGAGGGTCTCGCGCATGAGGGCGCTCGTCTCCTCGCTCATGACCTTGAAGCGGACCTCGGGGTTCGACTCCTTCAAGAGGGAGCCCTTGTCGTTGTAGATCCGGCTCACGAGGATGGGCTTCATGAGCTTGCCGCCGTTGGCGATGGCGCAGCCCGCCATGAGCACCTGCAGGGGCGAGGCGTTGAGGCCGTATCCATAGCTCAGCGTGTACTGCGTCGGCACGCTCCACTCGGCGGGGATGGGCAGGCGTCCTTGGGTCTCGCCGGGGAAGTTGAGGCCGGTGGGTTCGCCAAACCCGAACTTGTGCAGGTACTGGAAGTGGGTGGCGGGATCCAGGCGGGTGCCCATCTTGGCGGCACCCACGTTGGAGCTTTGCCATAGGATCTCCTCGAAGCTGAGAACCCCGTGGTGATGCGTATCGGTGATGGCGTTCTGCTTGGGGCTGTAGACCCACCGGCCGCCCATGCAATCGATGCGCTCGCCGAGGTGGACCTTGCGCTCTTCCAACGCGATGGAGGCCGTGAATATCTTCATGGTGGAGCCGGGCTCGTAGGCATCCTCCACGGGGTGGACCTTGCGGGCCGCCCGCTGGCGATCCAGCTCGCGACGGAGCTCCTCGCGCTCTCCGGCGCTGAGTTCCCCTTCCCCGCGGTTGCGGAACTTCTTGGGCAGGAGCTGGTTGGGGTCGAAGCGGGGCGTGCCCGCCATGGCGAGGATTTCGCCCGTGTTGGGATCCACGACCACGGCGTAGGCGGTGGCCGGCTTGGCGAGGCGCACCGCCTCCTCCAGGGACTCTTCCACGATGTGCTGGATGGTGCTGTCGATGGTCAGCTGCAGCGTGCTGCCGTTCACGGGCACCTGCGTGTACTGCTCCCGGAGCAGGCGCAGGCGGTTGCGGGCGTCCTTCGCCGCCACGAACTCACCCTTCCGCCCCGCGAGCATGGGCTCGAAGGTTTGCTCGATGCCGAGCTGTCCCTGGCCGTCCACGTTCACGAAGCCGATGATCTGGCTGGCCAGGCTGCCCCGCGGGTAGACGCGGCGGCTCTCGTCCAGGAAGGCGAGGGCCTTGAAGCCGTTCGCCTTGCCTTCGTCCTCGGCGTCCTCCGCGTTGGAGATGAGCTCCTTGATGGCGGCCACCTTGGAGGCCGGGAGCTGGCGCTCCAGGTAAACGAAGGGGGATTTCTTCAGGAGCCGTTCCACCACGGCCCCCTTGGGCAATTCCAGGATGGGCGACAACCGCGCCGCCACCGCGGTGGCCAGCTTCCGATCGGGAGCGCCCCAGGAACGCTCGCCCTTGTCCTTGCGGAAGTCCGGGTAGAACACGCGGGGCGTCGCGAAGAGGCTCTCCGCCTTGAGGGAGATGGCCAGCGCCTCGCCCCGCCGATCCCGGACCTCTCCACGAATGGGCGGCACGGGCACCGTGATGGTGTGCTGCTGATCAGCCTGGGTCTGGTACTTGCGGTGCTGCACCGCCTGGAGCCAGATGAGCCGGAGGAAGATGGCCGCGCCCCACAGCAGGATGCACCCCATCAACCAGGGCAAGCGCGAAGCGGCCAGATCCCGGGCCTCGGGCCGGCCCAGGAGGCGTCGGGGGGAGGTGGGAGCGGGGGAGAGGAGTGACATCGTGCGTGGGCGTCGCCCTTCAGTATGACTACCTCAGGAACTCTTCCGACGACACCGCCCTGAACCGCGCCACCTTCTGATCTTCCGCATTGAAGGCCCGGTTGATGACGTGGCCCTGCTTGCGGGGTTGGAGGCCACTCTTGGTGGCGTAGCCTTGGATCTCCTCGTCGCGCTGGAAGCGGCTGCGCTCAAGGAGAAGCTTGCGCTGCAGCTCCTCCTCCTTGTGGAGGCGGTCGCGGAGCTCGCTCATCTCATAGCCGAGCTTGCTCTTCTGGGCCTGGAGGTAGATGAGGCTGCCCAGGGGCATGGCCAGGGCCAGGGCGAGGAGGAGCATCCGGAGGATGCCCTCGCTCTCGATCTGGCGGTTCTGGAGGGGCTGGCGCTCGAGCATGGGAGCTCCGTTCAGAGTTTCTCGGCCACGCGAAGGCGCGCCGATCTTGAAGGGGGATTCGATTGGGATTCTTCGGGGGTGGGAGCCAGGCCCCCGGGATGGATGAGCTTCACGACCTTGGGAAGTTCCACGGGGGCCACGCGGCCGGGGCCGTCGTAGGTGCCCGCGAGGCGTCGCAGGGTCTGCTTGACGATGCGATCTTCGAGGCTGTGGAAGCTGATGACGCCGAGGCGGCCGCCGGGCTTGAGCTGGGTGACGGCCCGTTCCACCGTGGCGCCGAGCCGGGCCAGCTCGCCGTTGACGGCGATGCGGATGGCCTGGAAGCTCCGGGTGGCGGGGTCGATCTGCTTCTTGCGCTTGGCGATCTCCTTGGGGAGCACCTCGTAGATGGCGGAAGCCAGGTCCGCCGTGGTCTGGAGGGTGCCGGCCGCGAGGCGGCGGAGGATGGCGCGGGCGATGGGGCGGGAGGCCCGCTCCTCGCCAAACTGGTAGAGGGCATCGGCGAGGGTCTGGTCGTCCTGCTCGGCGATCCACTCCAGGGCCGTGGGGCCGTGCTCCGTGTCCATGCGCATATCCAGGGGGCCGGGGTTGGCGAAGGAGAAGCCCCGATCGGCCGTGCGCAGCTGGAGGGTGGAGACGCCGAGATCCGCGAGGATGGCGTCGAAGC
>CAYWDR010000078.1:0-419 GCA_964457075.1 uncultured Solibacteraceae bacterium | reverse complement strand
GCTCGGCCTTCCAGGCCTGGTACCCGGCGTGGTCGAAGGCCTCCTCATGGGCGCTGGCGAGGATGGTGAGGCGGGGGTCGTGGCCCAGGCGGGCCTGGGCGCGGGCCCGGGCCTCGGGATCTCGATCGACCCCCAGGTAGCGGGCGCCGGGGCCGCACTGGGCCAGCAGGGCCTCGGCGTGGCCCCCCAGGCCCAGGGTGAGGTCGAGGATGCGGGCATCCCCTGAGGGCTGGAGGGTGTCGAGGACTTCCTGGAGAAGGACGGGGACGTGCTGGACCTGATTCATCGTCAGATTCCCAGATCCGCCAGCTGGGACAGATCGTCCTGGCTGAGGGGTTCCGCGGCGAGGCGACGCTCGAAGGAGGCCTTGTTCCACAGGGCGATGTGATCCATCTGGCCGAGCACCGCCACCTCGCCCA
>CAYWDR010000077.1:0-14292 GCA_964457075.1 uncultured Solibacteraceae bacterium | reverse complement strand
GGCTCGGCAAAGACTTCTTGATGGACCGTCTACGCCCAACCCGTCACTCAAGCGGCCCAACCGCAAGCGGTTGGGCCGCTTGCCTCGAATCGTTAGGGCTTTCCATATTTTTTGAGGCAGGCCTTGCGTGTTGAATTAATTGTGATACATTTTATTTGGAGGGATTCACATGCATCTTCTCTGGGGTCAACGGAACTTGGAGAAGATCCGAGCTCATGGGCTCGAACCATCTGATGTTGAGTCGGCTTTTGATGCTGAGGATTGGGCTTCAGCCCCGAGCGAGTTGCCCTATCGCTTCGTTGGCGAGGGCACCAATTACTCTGGCCGCCTCATTCGCGTGATTTACGCCGAAACAGATGATGGACTTTACCCAATCACCGCATTCCCAATTCGCCCTCGTCAAAGGAGAACGCCATGACAACTCGAAAGCGTCCTACCCTCGCCGAACTCGAAACCAATATCGAGAAGGAGGCCTCGTGGGCCGAGAAGAACTACGGCCCCCAAATTACAGGTCGCATCACTAAACCTGGTCGCCCTGCCAAGGGAGTAACCGTCGAGCCTACGAAACCTCATTCAGTGCGGGTTCAAGAGAGCATCTGGCAGGCACTCTCCACCAAAGCTCAAAAGGCTGGTCTCTCAGTCAACCAAGCGGCGCAGCTTGCTCTCCTTGAATGGGCGAATAGGTAAGATCCCGCCTGAAAGCCCTAACCTGTCACTCGACTCGGACTCGGCCGCAAGAGGCCGAGCCGGTCACCTCCGACGTTAGGTTGGGCCGCTTAGCTCAAATCGTTAGGCTCACTCATGTTCATTCGTCCAAATGCGGTTCTCGCCCTGACTCTGGTGGTTAGCCAGCCATCGAGCAGTTCGCCTTGGGTTCCTTTGTTGGGCCTGCTGGTGCATTCTGCGAGCGCTCTTCCATAGGACACGTTTATGATTCGCCTTGCCGTCTTCCTGTGTTTCGTTGTCTTCTCGACTGACCTTCTGGCACAGCAAAGCTTGAGCGAGGCGGACGCCAATCAAATTGACGCGATATTTACGCCCTTCGATCATGACGGATTACCCGGATATGCAGTCGGCGTAGTCAAGGACGGGAAGCTCGTTTACGCCCGTGGCTTTGGTCGTGCGGACCTCGACAACAATACGCCCATCACGCCGCAGACCTCGTTTCACTTGGCATCGCTGTCGAAACAGTTCACCGCCGCGGCGATTGCCTTGCTCATTCTTGACGGCAAGCTATCGCTCGACACGCCGGTCGCGACATTCTTTCCTGAAGTGAAGAAATACGGTGCGGACCTCCGGATCAAACATCTGATCTATTTCACCAGCGGGCTGCGGGACTATATGTCCCTGCCGCGTTCCAATGGAACACCATGGTTTTCGTTCTATTACTTCACGATCGACGAGGCAATCGCCGCAACACTGCGAACGACGGAACTGACATTCGTGCCGGGAACGCAGTGGGACTACTCCAATGTGAACTACATGCTGCTCGCCAAGATCGTCGAGCGAGTTAGTGGAATGCCGCTTTCCGCGTTTCTCGGAGCGCGCGTCTTCACTCCACTGGGCATGAACGCTTCGCAGCTAAACGACGATTCCACCGTCGTCATCCCGAATCGTGCGACGGGATACGCCGACCGTTCGGATGAAAAGGTCAGGGAGCAACTCAAGTCGGTCGGGATCGATGTTCGTAAGGGCGTCGGCTATGTGCGCTTGCCCCGTGTTTCACCTCACTATGGCGGAAGCGGTGTCTTTAGCACCGTAGAAGATCTCGCGAAATGGGACGAGAACTTCTACAGCAACCGACTTGCGGGCCCCGCCTTTGCCGCGCAGATGCTGCATCGAGAGAAGTTCAGGCACGACAAGGACAACGACACGTTCGGCCTGGTCTTCGGCAGTTTTCAAGGTCGGCAGATGATCTGGTTTTCTGGTGGCGATCTTGACGCTTCAACATTCATGGCACGGTTACCGGAAAAGCATCTGACCGTAATCTGCCTATCGAACATGCCGACAGGGAATGCAGAAGGAAAGGCCCGGGACGTACTGGGCGTGTTGCTCAAATCTGACGCATTACCAAGGTCCAAATGATTGACGCCAGGCCCAACAAGGCGCTCCAGCCGCGTTGGGCCTCTTCGCATCAAATTGGATGCCCCATTGACTGCTCGATCTTGCGCAATACAATGTACGTATGATCGGATTCGAATGGGATCCCCGCAAGGCCTCAGCCAATTTCAAAAAACACGGGGTCTCCTTCGATGAGGCCCAATCAGTCTTTTATGACGAGAACGCGGTCCAGTTCTTTGATGATGAACACTCGGTTTCGGAGGAGCGGTTCTTGCTCCTAGGGATGAGCATCACGGCTCGGCTCCTTCTTGTCTGCCACTGCGAGCGGGGAGAGGGCGATACTATCCGCATCATTTCGGCCCGCCCTGCCACTAAACGCGAGAGCAGCTTCTATTAGGGGGTGCACAATGAAAAACGAATACGACCTCTCCAAAATGAAGTCCCGAAAGAACCCCTACGCTTCCAAGCTCAAGAAGCCGGTCACCATGCGCCTGTCCGAGGATGTGGTCGCCTACTTCAAGGAGATGGCAACTGAGGCCGGTGTGCCGTACCAGAGCCTGATCAATCTCTACCTTCGCGACTGTATTACCCACCATCGCAAGGTAAAGATCGTATGGAACACGGCTTCTTAGGGTTCAAAGGAGTGCATGGCTTGGTTCCCAGGAGCCCTAGCCATTCAATGCACCAGACGCTGCCGGTAAGCGGCATCGCTGGTGATTTCGAAAGTTAGGTGGCATCCAGTGAACTACAAATGATTCCGGTGAAATGCTATGCCATTGTTCTCGCTGCCATTCTGGCTGGCCGCTTACCGCATTCCGGAAGCTTGGTTACGATTCCTTCAACGATTCCCCATGCCCAAAAGCCGCAAACGCAAGCCCTCCCGCCAACCGGGCCACGCCCTGGCGGCCGCGTGGATGGGGGAAGATGGCTTGCCCACGATCCTCCCCGGCGACGCCCCCACCCATGACCTCCCTACAATCTATCTCCTCGCCTAATCGCGCCGGAATGCTCGTCCACCGCCGCGCAGCGCCTAGGTCCAACTGCTTTCGTTAGGCGACCATATCCCATGTCGCATTACTGCAGAATTTGTTCATCCTTCCTTCCGAACGAGCGCTTTTCGGGTGGCGGGCACCGTGTCCATGTTTGTCGGGCTTGCAAAGCATTACCCCAAGATCAGCGTGAGGCGATTGAGGCCAAGCAGGAGATCTTGGATTTTCTGTTCAAGCAGTCCCACATATCTTCGAAGAACATCAAACGATTGCATCTTCATTCCAGGTCCACTAATCCCGACACCGTCAAACTCGCTGAGGCTGCACTCGCAGCTGCCATGGCCGCGCCCTTCAAGCGAAAACGATTCAGTATCCTCCACCGCAATCATCCAGATATTTTCAGACAGCTCTCAGAATTTGTGTAACCTTGGATTAGCAATGAATTCCGCCCTGGCTCGCTCTTAAGAAACACATTTCCAAGTTGTTGAATTTGAGGCGGTCCAGCGGGCCGAATTGTCCGCCAAACTCTCGCTCAAGTCGGACCCTGCCTGCATTACCTTCCGCGCTCTCTCAGCATTTCGCTATCTCGGCTCCGCTCATCGTCTCGGTGCAGGCGCGGCCGGTTCGCTTCATTCGTTAGACGCTACCTCCCCATTCAACCCCAAGGAGAATTCATGAAGTTCCACTTAGTTCGTTTACTGTTTTTCATTTCTACTCCCCTCATCCTTTCTTCACAAGACATCAGTTGGGGGCTTCGAGTCGGACCACTGATGCCGTTGAGTGGCACTTCTAGCAACACTATTGCTGGGACTCACAAATCTAGATTCCATGGTGGATGGATTGGCGCCCATCTTGGATACCAAGTCAGCCCACGTGATGAAGTCCGCCTTACCTTGAATTCTGCTGGATTAGCAGGAGAACTCCATCCGATCAATACGACTATCGACATTCGAAACGAGTACCAGTTTTTTTCCACTGGGGTCGAGTGGAATCACAACTTCGGCAGCCGCTTTCAGGGATGGAATGTTTTTGGAGGGCTCAGCCAAACTCAAATGAGTCGAGACTTTACCGTCATGGAACCTTCCCCCTTCGGTGGCAGGTGGGGATCGACGAGTCGATTTTCACAGCATAAACGACTCGGGCTAAATATCGGCGGTGGCTATCAGATTCTCCGATGGTTCGAAGTTACAGCCTCGTGGCAACGGGTTTCGCTTAACGATCGCCAAGGTGGTCCCGAGGGTTTGAGCCGCGCGGATTGGTTCCAACTTGGGGCCGTATTCCATTTCGGCCGAGAATGAATTCCTTTCGATTAGCACTCCTCAGGGTTCGATAGGCAGACAGCCTTCATCCTCCTTTCCTTCCCAGGGGCCTTCCCATGCCCGGCTGAATGCCCTCCAAGGCGGAGACGACGGCATCCGCCTCCGGCCCTTGCCTCGTGGCGCGGAGGGCCTCGATCCAGGGGCGGAGGAGGTTGAGGGAGGCGCGGATCTGGCCCATGGCCATCTGGCCTTGCACGCGGCGGCCCATGTCCTCGGGGGAGGGGGCCTTGCCGCTCGGGGCGGCGGGGCCCCGGGCCTGTTCGGCGGCGCGGGCGGCTTGGGCGAGGCGGGGCTTCATGGATTCCCAGAAGGGGCGGCCGAAGGCGGCGAGTTCCTTCAGGCGGCCCTGGGCCTGGAGGCCCTCGGCGATGGCGCTGCCCACGCCGGCGGGGAGGGGGCCCTCCTCGCCCGTTTCGAGGGGTGGCAGAGGCAGGCGCTGAAGCAGGGCCGCGGCGTCGCCCTGGCCGGAGATCTTGGTCCAATCCAGCCAGGCCAGCCAGGCTTGCGTGTCCTGGGGCCAGCGGAGGAGGGTGCCCTCCAGTTCCGCCGCCTTGCGCCGGGCGGGACCCAGCCATAGTTCCGGCACGGGCTTGAAGTGCTCCGCGAGGAAAGGCCCGAGAATCCTTTGAGCATCTTCCAGCAACAGCGCTTCCAGGCGGGGATGGGGCATGCGTTCCTTCAAGGCTTGCAGCCGCAGCCGCCGCGCGGCGAGGAGGCCGGGATGCTCCTTGAGGGCCTTCCGGAGCAGGGAGAGGCGGGGCTCCCCCTGGCGGCGGGCCGTATCGGCGAGGGCGAGGGCGGGCAGGGCCTCCGTGCCGGAGGCGAAGATGTCGTCGCCTTTGCGCAGGATCCATCGGGGTTCCGGGCCCCAGCTCATGCGCTGGCGCAGCGCCTTCCAGGCGGCGCCATCCAGGGTGCCGAAGGCCAGCTCGGAGGGGCCCCAGTCATCGAAGGCGGGATGCTTGGCGAGACGTTGCCAATCCTGAGCCCAGGCGGGGCTCCCCGCGGCCTCGAAGCGGAGCACGGGGGCGGCTTCCTCATCGTCCATACGCTTGGCCTTCGCCTTGGCCCGGGCCAACTGCCGGCCCTCCTGGATCGTGGAGAAGAGGCGCACCCGATCCTCCTGGGTGAGGTAGGGCTCCTCCCCTTCGGCGGGCTGGAGCAAGGGGAAGAGGGCCGTCACCCGGCCCATGAAACCCACGTCGGGCAGGGCCTCCAGATCCGATTGCAGGGTTCGGAAGGCCTCCTCCTTGCGCCGTTGGCCGAAGAGGGCCGCCACGCGGGCCGAGCGCCAGGCGGCGTCGGCGCTCCAGGTGGTGGTGTCGGGGATGATGCGGCTGGCGAGCGACTCCAGCGCCGCGGAGCCGCCGCTTCGCAGGTGGAATTCCACGAGGGGCTGCACGGCGCCGGGGGGAAGCAGGGGCTGGCCGGGGAGTTTCGGAAGGCGGGCGATGAGGGCCTCGGCTTCGCCGGGCGCGGTGGCCATGAGGCCCCATAGGGACCAGAGGGATCCGTCGGCGGGGTTGTGGAGGATCTCCGCTTCCACATCCTCCTTGAGCCGGCGCCGCAGATCCGAACCCACGAGCGCCGGATCGCGATTGAGGAGGTCGCGGAAGAGGAAGCCCCACACTTGGCCCGGCGCCTTGAGGGGCCACTCCGGCAGCTCCCGGAGCCGCTCGAAGGCGCTTTCCAGGGCCGTGGCGTTGGCGAGGCTGAGGGGGGCGTCCTTCTCGGGATCCAGCCGCCGGGCTCGGGTCGCGAGGATCTGGATCTGGGCGAGCCGGGCCTGGCCCTGATCCGGGTGTTCGCGCAGGAAATCCTGGAGGCGATCCAGCCGGGATACCCAGCCACTGCCCTTCAACGCCGAAAGCACGTCCTCGGGCCGGGGCTCGCCGACCCAAGAGGCGAGGATGCGATCCTCGGCGCCCACCAGCGCCACCCGGGGATCGTCGAGGCTCCAGCCCTGCTTTTCCCACAGGGCCCGCACTTGGGCCTCCGAGGGGGTATCAAGGCGCAGCTCCTCGTTCCAGAGGAGGCGGAGGTCGGGGTTGGCGCGGGACCAGCCGCTGGAAAGGTCCAGGTTGCGGGCCCAAAGGCGGTGGACGGAGGTGCCCAGATCGAAGTTAAGGCGGATGCCCTCGCCCCGGCCCGGCCCGCCCGGGAGGCCCTGAGTTCCCAGAGGGCGGCCTTGAGCGGGCCGTGGCGCGGGCTGGGCGAGGAGGGGCAGGGTGGGGAGGAGGAGGGTGAGGAGGAGAGGGATGCGCATGAAGGTAGGATCCTCCAAAGCGTAAAGGGTTGAACTGCTACTGCGGCTTCGCTCGCCCCAGCCCCGCCAAATGCAGGGGATCGGCGGCCCGCCACTCCTCCTGGACTCGCTGCAGTTCGGCCTTGCGTCCCAGCGTGAAGAGGGCGCGCAGGGTGCCTTGGGCGAGGGCCACGAGATCCTTGCGGGCCTTTTGGCGGGTCTCGAGTTCGGCCGCATCCTCGTCGGGGTCAGCGTCGTGACCCCAGCCCATGGCTTTGCCCCACCCGCCGTCCCATTGGAGCAGGCCCCACTCGGCCAGCTCCTTCCAACGCCCGGCGCGTTCCATCCGCTGGGCCACGCCCACGACCACGTCCAGGGGCAGGGGGCCCGGCCCGCCGCGCAGCCCGGACTTCCAAACGGCGAGGCCCCGCAGCCGCTCGGCGGGGGAGGCGGGGGTGGGGAGGACGGATTGCCAATCCATCCAGGCCATCCAAGCCTCCAGGCTCTCGGGCCAGCGGGCGAGGCGGGCGTCGGCCGCGAGGACGGCCTTGCGGCCGAGGGACTCCCACAGGGGAAGCTGGGGCTTGAAGTCCGCGCTCCGCAGGATGGGGGCCTCGCCGAGCTTCGCGCAGGCCTGGGCGAGCTTCAGTTCGAGGCGGGGGTGCGGCATCCGTTCCGTGAGGGCCTCCACGAGTTTCTCCTGGCCTTGGCGGTGGCCGGGATGCGTGCGGACGAAGGCCTCCAGCCGCTCCAGAAGCGGCGTTTCCGCCTTTCTCAGGGACTGGGCCAGGAGTTTGGGATCCGGCATCCCGGCGCCCTGCGCGAGGCAGTCGCCCTGCCCCTGGAGCAGGATCCAGCGCGTGGCCGGCGGCAGGTGGAGGCGCTCGCGCAGCTCCCGTTCGGCCGTTCCGGTGGCGCGATGGAAGGCCAGTTCCCCCGGGAGCATGGCCCAGCCGCGGCTCCAGGCATCCAGCTCCGGATGCCGCTCCAGCCGCTCGAATTCGGCGCTCCATGCGGGGTTGCCCAGCAGGACGAGGAGCAGGCTGGAGCCGGCCTCGCTGCGGGGCTCCGGGAGTTCTTGTTCCAGCGCGGACTGGAGGGCGGCCTGGGCGGGGTGGTCCTTCTCCACCCAATCCTTCGCCTGTGCGTCGCCAAAGGCGGCCCGATCCCGGCCCCGGGCCTCCAGGATCCATAGCCGCGCCTCGTCGTCGCGCTTGAGGGCGAGCAGGGCGCCCAGCTTGATCCCCGCCCAGGCGTGCATGCGGGCCCGCCCATCCCCCGGCCCCGCCAGCTCTGATTCGGCGCGGTCGAGACGCTGCTGGGGATCCATGCGCCGCGTGACGGCGAGGGCGGCCTGCCGGATGGGCCACGTCGTGCCCGGCGCGGCCTCCAGGCCGGCGACCAGGGATTCGCCATCGACGTCCGGCAGCACGGAGGCCAGGCCGAGCCAAGCGGACCATAGGGAATCCCGCGCCGGTTCACGCCGCAGCTGCTCTTCTAGATCGCGGAGCAGCCCCCGGAATTCCTCCACGAGGGCCTCCTGGGAGGCCATGCCGCCCATGCCGAGGGCGTGCACTTCCATCCAGGCGCGGGTCCACTCAGGATCCTCCGGGAGGGCCCCGAACCAGCCGAGGGCCTGCCGGCAGGGGCGGATGCCTTCGGTCAGTCCCATGGGCCCCGCGAGCAGCTTGGCCATCTGGGGATCGGGGCGGTCATTGGCCGGCCAGGTGATCCGGAGTTCGGGGCCCTTCTGGCGCTGCACCTCCAGCGTGAAGCGCAGTAGTAGGAACCGGCGTTCCACCTCCCATAGGGCATCCAGGGTGGCGTCGCCGTGGCCCGGGTGCTCCCTGAGGAAGGCCTGGCGCCGCTCCCATCGCGGGATCCAGCCGCCGCCCTCCAGGGCCTCCCGCAGCGCCTTGCCGGTGGGCTCGTCGTCCCCGTGGAGGCGCACCTGCCCTTCGGGATCCACCAGTGCCCAGGTGGGTGCTTGGGCCAGGCTCAGCTTTTCGGCGAGGGCCTGGAAGGCCTCCTCCGGCCCGGAGCTTCGGCGGATATCCGCGCCGGCCCGGGCGGGAAGGATCTCTTCGGAAAACAGGGCCGCCCGGCCCGCCTGATCCCGCCGGATGAACCGCCACGACGGGTAGGCCTCCAGCGCGCGAGGGCGCACGAGGGCGTCCCAGGCGTCCTGCGCGGGCAGGGTCATCACACAGGCTGGGAGGATGAACAGGTACGGTTTCATGGGCGGATGCGGCATCCTATCACCCATGGATCTCGGCAAATTCCTCGAATTGGTGCGCGGTTATGGCTGGCAGGGCACGGCGCTGTGGGCGGTGCTCCTGTCCCAGGCCATCCTTTGGGTGGGGCTCGTGCGCCTGCACCTTTCCCTGCTTCGGGAAGAGGCCCCGTGGGAGGAGGCCGTGGGGAAGATCCGCAGCGCGCTGCTGCGCAAGCTCAACGGGGCGGAGGAGCTCGAAGAACTCAAGGTGCACCGCTACGCCCCCAGCGTGGATCGCCTCATCGCCCTCCACTTCTCCGAGGAGAAGAGCGACCTCATGACGCGATTCCTCCTCTTCCGTTGGAAGGTGAAGGAGTGCCTGCGGCCCCACTGGATCCGGTGGGGCCACCTCATCATCGGCTACGGCGGCGTCGTGTGGTTCCTTTACGGCCTTCGGCTGGACATCGGCACCGACGTGCTCAAGCGCACCCCCGTGGATCCGCGGCTGCTCTGGGTCTGGCTCGGCTACGCCATGATCCTCGCATGGAAGCTCGTGCGGCTTCAGGGGAACCTGGAGCGGGTGCAGCGGAGCCTGTTGATGCCGCGGCGGGATGAGTAGGCCGGGCCGCCCAGGTTCCCCCTCCTCCCGCCGCCGCGGCGAGGCCGCCCGCCGTTACGGCCTGTGGACGGAGCGCCTCACCTTTTGGATCCTCTGGCTGCGGGGTTTCGAAGCGGTGGCCTGGCGGGAGAAGGTGGGCCGGTGGGAGCTGGATCTGATCCTCGCCCGAGGCCCCGAGCTGCGGGTGGTGGAGGTGAAGGCCCGGATCCGGGGCGCCTGGGTGGGGGGGGATCTGGCCCTGGGGCTGGAGCAGCGGGTTCGCCTTCAGCGGGCCCTGCGGAGCTGGCTGGATCGCCGGCCTTGGCCAGGCGAGATCACGTTCCAGCGAGTGAGCTGGTCGGGGTTCCGCTGCCGCTTCCATCCCGCGGAGCGGTGGGAGGGGCTGGGCCTGCCGCGCTGAGGCCTCCCATCCTGTACCTTCCAAGATCCCCGCCGATAAACCTGGAATGCCCTTCCGCCATCTCGTCTTGAGGGTCCTGCTGACCTGCTTGTGCGCCGGGCAGGCGGCCCTGCCGCAGCAGCCCACGGAGGCCCTGAACGTGCTGGAGGCGGGGCGGCCCCGCTTCCGGGCCTTCGGCGTGAAGGAGGGCCTGCCCAATAGCACCATCATGGCCGTGACCCTGGATCGGGACGGCCTGCTCTGGGTGGGCACCCAGGATGGGGCGGCCACCTACGATGGCCGCGCCTGGGCCACGGTGGACATGCCTGACCGGAGCATCGGCAACTACGTCCACGCCATCCTTCCCGCCTCGGATGGGAGCATGTGGTTCGCCCGGCAGGAGGGCGGAGTGGCTCGGCTGCTGCAAGGCAGTTGGACCACCTGGTCCGTGGCCGAGGGGTTGCCGGCGGACCGGGTGCATGCCCTTCTGGAGAGCCGCGATAGCTCCGGGAAACCCTTCATCTGGGCCGCCACCTACGGAGGTGGGCTGGCCCGCTGGGACGGGGCGCGCTGGAGCAAGGTGGAGCTGCCCCTCAAGAGCTCCAAGCTTTGGAAGCTGGCCCCCGTGCCGGGCCGCACGGATGCGTTCTGGGTGGGCGGCGAGGAGGGCACCCTCGCCCGGATCTCCCCCGAAGGGGTGGAGACCCTGGGAGGCCTGCCGAACGTGAGCATCAATCAGGTGCTCCAGCGCCGGGGCGTCGATGGTTCGGAAGAGGTGTGGGTGAGCACCTACGGGGCGGGCGTGGCCCGCCATGCCCGGGGCCGTTGGACCTTCTTCGGGCAGAGGGAGGGCCTGCCGGATACCTTCTGCACGGATCTGGCGGAGACCTTCTCCCGGCAAGGGGAGCGGACGCTATGGACCACCACGCACGGCGGGCTCGCCTACCTGGAGGGGAACTCCGGCCGCTTCCACGCCTACACCTTCCGTTCCGGCCTGCCCACGGAGACGCTTTACCGGCTCTTCGTCCAAAAGCCCCTCGACGCGCCCTATACGCTGTGGGTGGGCAGCTCCGGGGCCGGCCTCCTGGCGTTGCGCGAGGGGGGCTGGCGCACCCACGACGCCTATTCCGGCCTCGCGGGAAGCGTGGCCTGGTGCCTGGCGGAGCTGCGCAATGGGGGCCGCCCCGTCCTCCTGGCCGCCTCGGGACGGGGGCTCAGCGCCTTCGATGGGAGGGCCTGGGCAACTTGGCCGGTGCCTCCCGCCCTACAGGGGGTCCGGGTCAACGCCCTCCTGAGCCGGGCCCTTCCCGGCGGGGAGGTCGAGCTGTGGGTGGGGGCCCTCGGGGGGCTTGCCTGGTACCACGGGGGGCGCTGGCGGATCTATGGGGAGGGGGACGGCCTGCTCAACCCCGCCGTGAGCGCCCTCGCCATCACGGAGGATGCGCGAGGGCGCCGCGTGTGGGCCGGCGCCAAAGGGCTCATGGTGCTGCGGGGGGATCGCTGGGAGGGAGTGCGAGGGGACCCGGGCTTCCAGGACGTGATGGTGGACGCCCTGCTGGACGGCGGGCTCCTCGAAGGGCACAGCGTGCTGTGGGTGGGCACGCGGGGCAGCGGCCTCTGGCGGCTGCACAAGGGGCGCCTCACCCGTTATGGGCGGGAGGGGGGAGTGTTGCCCAGCAACCTGATCACCCACCTTCTGTTGGTGAGGAGCCCCTGGGGCGCCCGGGAGCTGTGGGTGGGCACGAATGGGGGAGGTGCCTGCATCCTGGATCCGGATCATCCGGAGCGGGGAGGAAGGACCCTCTCCACCCACGGGGGGCACGGCCTGCCCTCGGATGCCGTGCAGGCCATGGCCGCCACGCGGGATGGGGCCGTCTGGCTCGCCACCAACCTGGGCGTCGTCCGGGTGGCTCCCCGCAGCGCGAAAGCCCCGGAGCTGTTCTCCCTGCGGGTGTTCACGGAGGATGACGGCCTGCCCTCCGCCATCGCGAACCCCCACGCCATCCTCGTCGATAGGGGGGGGCGGATCTGGGTGGGCACCCGCAGCGGCATCGGCGTGCTGGATCCGGCCCGGCTCCCGGAGGATGCCTCCCGTCCCCCCCTTCGCCTCCGGAAGGTCACCGTGAATGGTCAGGCGGTCCCCGGGGCCGAACGGGCCGCGAGCTTCACGCTGAACCCCTCCGAGCGGCGGATCTCCATCGCCTACGCGCTGCTTTCCTATTACGGAGAGCGGAACATCCGCTATCAAACCCAGCTGGAGGGATTGGAGGATCGCCCCACCGGATGGGCCGCCACGGCGGAGCGGGAATTCGTGGGCCTGCGGCCCGGCAGCTACCGGCTGAAGGTGTGGGCCCGGGATGGCCGGGGGCCCGTGCCCGGCGTCCTCGACTTCTCCTTCCACGTGCGGCCCTCGTTCTGGCAGCGGCCGCTGATCCAGGCGGGACTGATCCTGACCCTGGCCGGGATCCTGATCGCCGGGCTACGCACCCGGGATCGCCTGCACCTCGCCCGCAGCGGCCGGCTGGAGGCGGAGGTGGCCGATCGCACCTCCGCCCTCACGACCCTCAACGAGGATCTGCGGCGGGAGGTCCAAGAGCGGCGATCGGCCGAGCGGGTGAAGGATGAGTTCATCTCCGTGGTGAGCCATGAGCTGCGGACTCCCCTCACGGCCATCCGGGGTTCCCTGGGGCTCATGGCGAGCCCCACCGTGGATCTGCCGGAGGGCCAGCGCCAAAACCTCCTCGAAATGGCCCGGCGGAACTCCGAGCGCCTCCTCCATCTGGTCAACGATCTGCTGGATATGAAGCGCATCGAAACCGGGGGCGTGGAGCTGTCCCTCCAGTCCCTCGATCTGCCCGCCCTCCTGGCGGAGGCCCTGGCGGTGAACGGCCCCTACGCGCAAGCCATGGGGGTATCCCTGGTCCTGGCGCCCGAGGGGGTACCCGGGCACGTGCGGGGGGATGGGCTGAGGGTGGCCCAGGTGCTGGCCAACCTCCTTTCCAACGCCACCAAGTTCTCCCGGAAGGGGGGCCTCGTCCACCTGGGGGCCCAGGCCGAGGAAGGCCGCGTGAGGATATGGGTCCAGAATTCCGGCGACCCCATCCCCGAGGCTTTCCGGGAGCGGGTCTTCCTGAAGTTCGCCCAAGCGGAAAGCGGCACCACCCGGGACGTGAAGGGCACGGGCCTCGGTCTCGCCATCTCCAAGGCCCTCGTGGAAGCCATGGGCGGCACCATCGGCTTCGATAGCGGAGAAGGGGGGACGACGTTTTGGTTCACCCTGCCGGGCGCCTGAGGCCTGGATCGAACCGGCAACGGCACGACCCTCGCCCCGAAACCGGCTGGTGTCGGCATGTTGACCTTATTGGATCGCCTATTGCCTTTTGTGGGTCGCCTCGCGAAGCGGGCGGACCTGGCGGTGCCTGTCTTCATCCTGGTCGTGATGGTCGTGATGGTCGTGCCCATGCCGGCCTTCATGCTCGATCTGTTGATCACGTTGAACATCACCCTGAGCCTCATGATCCTGCTGGTGGGCATGTACGTGGCCCGCCCCAAGGAGTTCAGCGCCTACCCCTCCATCCTCCTCGTGGTGACGCTTTTCCGGCTCGGCATCAACGTGGCCACCACCCGGCGGATCCTGCTCTTCGGCCAGGAGGGCACGGGGGCCGCCGGCCACATGGTGCAGGCCTTCGGCCAGTTCGTGGTGGGCGGCAGCTACGTCATCGGCCTCGTCGTCTTCCTCATCCTCCTGGCCATCCAGTTCCTCGTGATCAACCATGGCGCCGGGCGCATCGCGGAAGTCACGGCCCGCTTCACCCTCGACGCCATGCCCGGCAAGCAGATGGCCATCGACGCCGATCTGAACGCCGGGTACATCGACGAGCAGGAGGCCCGCAGGCGCCGGAAGGATCTCCAGGAGGAGGCCAACTTCTATGGGGCCATGGATGGCGCCGTGAAGTTCACCCAGCGGGACGCGGTGGCGGCCCTCATCGTGCTGGCCGTGAACATCATCGCCGGCATCATCATCGGGGTCGTCCAGTTCAACATGCCCGTGGCCACGGCGGCCCAGACCTATACGCTCCTCACCGTGGGCGACGGCCTCGTCACCGTGATCCCCTCCCTCCTCGTCAGCGTGGGCGGCGCGATCCTGACCACCCGAAGCGGGGTCGATAACACCCTGGGCGGAGAGGTGCTGGGCCAGCTGGGCGCGGATCCCCGCCCCCTGGGCATCGCCGCCGTGGTGCTGATCGTCTTCGGAATCGTGCCGGGGCTGCCCCTGATGCCCTTCTGGTTCATGGGGTTCGTCTTCGGCGTCCTCGCCTACGCCGCCCACAAGGCGCCCAAGGCCCAGGAGCTGGCCGAGCGGGCGGCCGCCGAGAAGGCCACCAAGGCCGCCGCCGCGGAACCCGAGCGGGTGGAGGGCCTCCTCAAGGTGGATCCTCTGGGCCTGGAGGTGGGCTACCGCCTC
>CAYWDR010000076.1:0-14475 GCA_964457075.1 uncultured Solibacteraceae bacterium | reverse complement strand
CCCTCGTGGAGAACATCCAGCGCCAGGAGCTGAACCCCATCGAGGAGGCCCGCGCCTATTGGCAGCTGGGCGAGCACCTCCGCCTCACGCAGGAGCAGGTGGCCGACCGCGTGGGCAAGAGCCGCCCCCAGGTCGCCAACACCCTGCGGCTCCTCCGCCTGCCCTCCGAGCTTCAGAGCATGGTGGCCACGAGCGAGATCAGCACCGGCCACGCGAAGGTGCTCCTCGGCGTCGAGAATGCCCGCCTGCAGGAACAACTGGCCCTCGAAGTGACCGACAAGGGCCTCAGCGTGCGGGCCCTGGAGGCCCGCGTGCAGCAGCTCCAGCACGAGCGCAAGGCCAAGGGCCCCAAGCGCAAGCACCCCCAGGAACTCTTCATCAAGGCCGCCGCCGAGGAGCTCACCCAGGCCTGGCACGTGAAGGTGGAGATCCACGCCAAGGGAAAGGCCGGCACCGTGCAGCTGCACTACGGCTCCGAGGCCGAGCTGGATCGCATCTTCGAAGGCCTCAAGGGCGGGCCGCGCAAGTAGGCCGGATAGCCTCCAGCCTTCCAACCCTGTGGGACAATACCCACCCCGAGGAATCGCCATGTCCTGGTTCGTCAAGAAGCGTCAGCAGAAGATCGCCGTGGAGGAACGCACGGTCCGCGTGCCCGAGGGGCTGTGGATCAAGTGCGAGGCCTGCAAGGAGCTCATCTACCGCCAGGAGCTTCAGAACACCCACAACGTCTGCCCCAAGTGCGGCTACCACTTCCGCATCGGGGTGGATGAGCGGCTCACGTCCCTCATGGACGAGGGCTACACCACCCTCTTCGCCGAGCTCCAGAGCACCGACCCCCTGCACTTCGTGGCCATGAAGGCCTACAAGGACCAGCTGAAGAAGCTCCAGGCCTCGGGCCAGGACCAGGATGCCGTCGTCGTCGTGGAAGGCACCCTCGGGGGCCACCCCGTGATCCTATCCGTCATGAACTTCGATTTCCTCGCCGCCTCCATGGGCAGCGTGGTGGGCGAGAAGCTCAAGCTGGGGGCCGAGCGCGCCCTGGCCACCAAGTCCGCCTACCTCATCGTCAGCTGCTCCGGCGGCGCCCGCATGCAGGAGGGCACCCTCAGCCTCATGCAGATGGCGAAGGTGAGCGCGGCGCTCGCCAAACTCGACAAGGCGGGCATCCCCTACTTCAGCATCCTCACGGATCCCACCACGGGCGGCGTCAGCGCCAGCTTCGCCATGCTGGGCGACCTCAACGTCGCCGAGCCCAAGGCCCTCATCGGCTTCGCCGGCCCCCGCGTCATCGAGCAGACCATCAAGCAGAGCCTGCCCGAGGGCTTCCAGCGGGCCGAGTTCCTCCAAGCGCACGGCATGGTGGATAAGGTCGTGAGCCGCGACAAGCTCAAGGACTTCCTCAAGGCCTCCCTCGATTGGATGATGCCCGAGCGGGTCTGATCCGGGATCCGCGTGAGCCAGTCCGAGTTCCTTCCCACGCCGCATGTCGACCGGCTCGCCGAGCGGGGCCACCTGGGGATCAAGAAGGGGCTGGAAAACATCCGCGCCCTCCTGGGGGCGCTGGGGGAGCCTCAGTCCGGCTTCCCCGTCCTGCTCGTGGGCGGCACCAATGGCAAGGGGTCCACGGGGGCCTTCCTGGCCCACATGCTGCGCGCCTCGGGCCTCGTGGTGGGTTGGACGACCTCCCCCCACTTCCTCCACCCGAAGGAACGGATCTGGATCGACGGCGCCCCCATCGGGGTGGGGGCGCTGGATCTCCTCCTGGGAGAAGCCTTCGAAGCGGAGGCGCGCACGGGGATCCAGGCCACCTACTTCGAGCTGATGATCACGGCGGCCCTCTCCGCCTTCCGCATGACGGGCGTGGAACTGGCCATCCTCGAGGTGGGCCTGGGCGGCCGTTGGGACGCCACCAACGCCACCGAGCCCATGATGAGCGTGATCACCAACGTGGGCATGGACCATCAGCAGCACCTGGGCTGGACCCGTGAATCCATCGGCCGGGAAAAGCTCTGCATCGCCCGGGATGGCCACTGCCTCGTGCTCGGCCCCTCCATCGACCCCGCGTGGGCCCGACCCCTCCTGGAAAAGCATCCCCGCATCTGCCCGGCGCCGCGCCTGCGGGCGGAGCGGGTGGCCTTCGACCATTCCCTCGTCCAGGACCGGCGCGTGCCGCTGGCGGGCCTCCATCAGGTGGAAAACCTCGCCATCGCCTTCGAGGCCGCGCGCCAGCTGGCCGCCTTTGGATTTCCGATGCACGAGGAAAAGTTATGGAAGGGCGTCGAAGCCACCCGTTGGCCCGGGCGCCTTTGGAAGGTCCCCGGCCTCGACAACGTATGGATGGATGGCGCCCACAACGCCGATGGCGCCCGCGTGCTGGCGGATCACGCCATCGCCACGGGTTGGCGGCCCCACCTCATGTTCGGCGCCATGGAGGATAAGGATCTCGCCGCCGGCGCCCGGGAGCTGCTTCGCATGGGCCCCCGCAGCCTCACCTACGTGCGGGGCGGCGCCCCCCGCTACGCCCGCTTCGACGACCTCACCGAGGCCTTTGGCCAGGATGCCCCGGGCCTCACGATCCAAGAGGCCGCCCGCCACCTGCGCGCCCCCAGCGGCGAGCCGCGGCTCGTCAGCGGCAGCCTCTACCTCCTGGGGGATCTCATGCAGGAGCTGGGCGTGGATCCCTGGGGCCTGGGCTAGCTGAACCTTCAGCCCCCACTCCCGTGGGCCGATGAAGGGGGTCCATGCGCCCCCTCCTCCTCGTCCCCCTGCTACTGGCCCCCGTCCACGCGCCCTTGGCGCTGTCCGCCCGGACAACGCCGAGGACCTATGGGCAGGCCCCCCTGCGCATCCTGGCCGTGGAGCGCCGCGGCATGCCGCCCTACGAGGAGGGCGCTCCCCGGCTCTACCGCTTGGATGGCGGGGAGAATCGCGGACTCCAGGTGGGGGACCGCCTCCAGATCCGGCGCGTGGGCGAGGGATTCCTGGGCCATCTCAAGGTGGTGGAGGTCCGCGCGGAGTGGGCCATGGCCGCCCTCGAAGCCAACGCCGTGGGCTACCCGCTGCGGGGCGATATGGTGATCCGCGAGGAGCTCGCCCCCCTGCCCGCCCTCCCCCAATTCCAGGACCGGCCGCCCCTCGCCGCGCCGGCGCCTGCCAAGGGCAGCTCCGCCGAGGCCCCTCCCCAGGAGGGCCTCCTCTGGTTCCTCCCCGTGAGCCGGGAGCTGAGCCCCGCGGGGCTCGGCAAGCTGGCGGGCTGGGTGCAGGCCTGGGGCACGGGCGGCCGGTGGACCGTTCAAATCCCCGAGGACGACCGCGTGGCCGAAGCCATGCGCGAAGCCCGCTTCGAATCCCTCAAGGAGGCCCTGCTCCGCCTCGGTGTCCAGGAGGTGGCGCGGGAGGGCGGAGACCGCAAGGCCGAGGGCGCGAACCATCCCGCGTGGGTCCGGCGTTGGGATTGAGCGAATAGACTGGACGGATGTCCGCCAGCTCCTCCAACGCCGTCCTGCTCGCCCTCATCGCCAACGGGGGGGTCGCCATCGCCAAGTTCGGCGTCTTCCTGCTCACGCGAAGCAGCGCGATGCTCACGGAGGCCATCCACTCCACCGCCGACTGCGCCAATCAGGCGCTCCTCTTCATCGGCATGAGCCAGGGCCGCAAGGCCGCCGACGCCAAGCATCCCCTCGGGAAGGGGCAGGCGCCCTTCGTGGCCTCCTTCCTCGTGGCCCTCCTCCTCTTCAGCGTGGGCGGGCTTTATTCCCTGATGGAGGGGATCCACAAGATCCGCCACCCCGAAGCGCCCCATATGCTGGGGTGGGCCGTGGGCATCCTCGTCTTTGCCATCCTGCTCGAAGGCTACTCCATGTGGGGCGCCCTCAAGGCGGCGGACGCCGAGCGGGGGCGGACTCCCCTCCTGCGCTTCATGCGCCAGAGCTCCAGCACGGAACTGATCGTGGTGCTGGCGGAGGATTTCGCGGCCCTGCTCGGCCTCGCCATCGCCCTCGCGGCGGTGCTGCTCACCATGATCACGGGCGACCCGGTGTGGGACGGCGTGGGCTCGGTGCTCATCGGGCTCATCCTCATCGGCGTGGCCGGCTTCGTCGGCGTGGAGGTCACGAGCCTCCTCATGAACGAGGCCCCGCCCCTGGCCCTGCGCGCGGCCCTGCGGGAGGCGGTGGCGGCGGAGCCCGAGGTGCTGGGCGTCTTGAGCCTCATCGCCGTCGTCGTGGGCAGCGATCGGCTCATGGTGGCGCTGAAGGTGCGGTTCAAGGATCAGCCCTCGGGCCAGGCCCTCGTAGACGCCATCAATGCCCTGGAGGGGCGCCTCCGCGCGCGGTTCCCCCAGATCCAGCACCTCTTCGTCGAACCCGACGATCACTGAATCAGGGAGCCCCGCCCCCCTGCCGATAGGCGGGCATGCAGGTTCGTTGGCCGTTCAAACCCGGCTCCATCCGGGCCAGCCTCGCCGGGGTGGTGCTCACCACCACCGCCCTGGCCCTCACCGTCGCCACCCTCGCCTTCCTGCTTGATGCCCGGGCCCGGGGGCGCCGGAATCTGACCCATGGATCCAGGGCGCTCGTGGACGCCGTGGAAGCCACGGCCGCCAACGCGCTCCTCTTCCAGGACGAGGCCCTGGGCCGCGAAATCCTCGACACGATCCAGGTTCAACCCAACGTGCTGGCCGTGGGGCTCTACCTGCCCTCGGGCCCCCCCCTCGTCCTGCGGAGCTCCAGGCCCGGCCTCCTTCCGGAGGGCGTCGCCGGGCCCCTTCCCTCCGGATTCCAGGCCACGACCTTCCAGATCCACCGAAACATCCGCTTCCACGAGGCCGAGGTGGGCTCGATCCTCCTGATCACCGACGCCACCTACCTGGATCATGAGGCCCACCGGATGCTGCTGGCCGCCGGCGCCATCCTCCTCGGCACCTTCGCCCTCGCCACCCTTTGGGCCCGGCGGTTCGCCGTGCGCCTCATCCGCCCCTTGGAGGCCCTGGCCGAATCCGCGAGGCAGGTGGCCCACACCGGGGCCTTCGACCACCGGGTTCCCGGGGGGGGCGGATCGGAATTGGGCCGCCTGGTCGCCAACTACAACGCGATGCTGGAATCCCTCGCCGCGAAGGACGCCGAACTCCAGCTCAGCCGGGATCACCTCGAAGCCCTCGTCCTGGATCGCACCGCCGATCTGGAGGCCGCCAACGCCGCCCTGGAGCGACAAAGCCTCACAGATCCCCTCACGGGCCTCTACAACCGCCGCTTCATCGACCTCTTCCTCCACGAGGTGGTGGCCCAGACGGCGCGCACTTACGAGGATCACCGGCGGGGAAAGATCGAGCTGCCCGCCTTCCCCGACCTCGTGTTCTTCATGGTGGACATCGACCACTTCAAACGCGTCAACGATCAATTCGGCCATCCCGCGGGGGACGAGCTGCTCCGCCAATTCTCCCGCCGCCTCCATGAGGCCCTGCGCGAGATGGACACGGTCGTCCGGTGGGGAGGCGAGGAGTTCTTCGTGGTGGCACGCAGCATCCACCGCGACCAGGGCCTCCTCCTCGCCCAGCGCATCCTGGAAGCCACCCGGGCCACCCCCTTCGATCTGGGCGTCACCAGGCTCGCCGCCACCTGCTCCGTGGGCTTCGCCCCCTTCCCCCTGGATCCCGACCATCCCCACGCCACGCCCTGGGAGCGCGTCGTGGCCTTCGCCGACCGCTGTTTGTACGCCGCCAAGGACAGCGGCCGGGACGGCTTCGCCGGGTTGGGCGGAGGCCCCGTGGAGCCGGCCGCCCAAGGCGTGTTCCTCCTCACGGGCCCCGATCGCGACGGCTGGATCCTCCATCATGGTTTTCCCGGCGGGCTCAATTGGACCCGGGGGGCTCAGCCCTGAAGGCCCAAGCTCAGCGCGATCGGAGCACATCCCCCAAGGGCCGCCGATGCTCCCAGCCCAGGCGCTCCAGCTCGGGGCTGTCCATGGCCTCCATGGGCCAGCCGATGCATAGGTAGGCCACCCAATCCCACGCGTCGGGAACGGCCAGGGGCCCGCGCAGCTCCGCGGGGTCGAGGATGCTCACCCAGCCCACGCCCACGCCATGGGCCCGGGCCGTGAGCCATAGGTTCTGGATGGCGCACACGGCCGAATCCCGCACCGTGGTGGGCTGCGTCGCGCGGCCCAGCCCCCCGCCCTGGGCGGGATCCCGCTCCACGCACACGAGCAGGTGCTCGGGCGCTTCGCGGAGACCCGCCAGTTTCAAGGATCGATAGAGGCCGGCCCGCTCATCGTGATAGGCCTCCGCGGCCGCCTCATTGGCCCGCTCGAAGGCGCGCTCCACGGCGGCCCGGGCGCCGGGGCTTTGAACGCGCAGGAAGCGCCAGGGCTGGCTGAGGCCCACGCTGGGCGCCAGATGGGCGGCCTCCAGCAGGGTCGTCACGAGTCCCTCGGGGATGGGGTCGGGCCGGAAGCGCCGGACGTCCCGCCTCAGGCGGAGGAGGCGATCCAGCTCGCCCCGGAATGAATCGGAAAAGGAGCCGTCTCCCACGCAAAACCCTCGGGCCTATATTGGGGCATGAATCTCGTCCCGTCCGTTGGCAAAGGAGGCCAGTCATGGGCATTCCGCGCACTGTGGATAACTACCTCGGGCAGGCCCGGGTGACTTACGATCTGCTGGATCATCCCCACACCCAACGCTCCCAGGAGACGGCCCTCTCCGCCAAGGTGCCGCCCCGGCGCGTCGCCAAGGCCGTCGTCCTCCGGGATCGCCGGAGCCAGCGGGCCGTCATGGCCGTGCTGCCCGCCGATAGCCACCTGGAGATGAAGTGGCTTCGGGATGAACTCGGCCTGGATCTGGCTTTTGTCGAGGAAGGGGAGCTCAAGAACCTCTTCCCCGATTGCCAGCCCGGCGCCGTGCCGCCCTTCGGCGAGGCCTACAACCTCACGACCATCTGGGATCAGGGCCTCGTCAACCAGCCGGATCTCTACTTCGAGGCCGGGGACCACGAGCATCTGATCCACGTGGGGCAGGCGGGCCTGAGCCGCATCCTCCGCGGCCAGCCCCACGCCATCATCAGCAGCCGGGAACACTGAGCCTCGGTCAATCCACCCATATCTCCGGCGGGACGGGGTGGCTGAGGAAGTGCGTCATGGCCTCCGTGAAGCCGTAGGCGCCCGCCATGCCGAAGGCCAGCAGATCCCCCGCCTGGAGGCCCGGCAGATCCACGTCGCCGAGGCGGTCGAGACTCGTGCAGAGGGGGCCCGCGAGGGTGTGCCGGATCGAGCCGGCGCCCTTGCCCACGGCCCGCACGGGGAAGGGCTGGCCCGTGAGGGCCGGGCGCAGCAGGTGGTTCACGCCGCCTTCCAGAATGGCGAAGCGGGCGCCCCGGCTCTCCTTCACGCGGATCACCCGCGCCAGGTACGTGCCCGTGGACGCAGCGAGGAAGCGGCCCGGTTCCAGGATCAGCTCCCCCTGAAACCAGGGGTGGGCCTCCAGCAGCTCCCGGAGGTTGGCCCCGAAGCGCCGAAGATCCAAGGGCGATTCCTCCTCCGAATAAGGGACGCCCAGTCCGCCGCCCAGATCGATCTGATCGAGGAGGAGGCCGTGCTCCCGATGCAGGCGTTCCGCCAGGACGAGGACGTGGGCATGCGTCGTCTTCAGGCGCTCCGCGTCCCGCTGATTGGAGGCGGTGAAGCAGTGGAGGCCGCGGATCCGGACCTGCTTGAGGGAACGGACACGGCGCAGCAGCTCCGGAAGGTCCTCCTCATCCACGCCAAACGCCGAAGGCCCGGAGCCGCCGAGGATGCGCGTGGATTCCTCGCCCGCCGCCAGGGGGTGCACGCGCAGGTTCACGTCCACGGGGCCCGCGGCCAGCGCCTCCATGCGCTCCAGATCCTCGAACCCCTCCGCCTGCACGCGCACGCCCATTCTCATGGCGATAGAGAGTTCATCCATGCGCTTGCCGGGCCCCGCGTAAAAGGTGCGGCCCGCCGGCAGGTTCAGGGCCGCCACCCGGGCGAGTTCACCCCCGCTGGCGCAATCGAAGCTCAGCCCCGCCGCCGCCAATCGCGCCAGCAGCACGGGATGGGGGTTGGCCTTCACGGCATAGGCAAGGCGCACCCGCGGGGGCAGCACGGCGCGGAGGCGCCCGGCCTGGGCCACCGCCTCCGACGCGCGATAGAAGAACGCGGGCGTGCCGTGGATCGGCGCGAGGCGCGCCAGCTCCGCGTCGGTGAAGGGGAAGAGGCGGGTGGCCTCGGCGACCGGATTCATGCGTTCCTCCATGCGGACGCCAGGCGGCGGACGCCTTCAGTGACTTGATCTGGACGGGCCCCGAAGCTGAGGCGCACGTGCCGCCCGCCGCCGGGCCCGAAGGCGTCGCCCGGCACGAGCACCACCCCCGCCTCATCCCGCATCCGCAGGCAGAAGGCGAGGGCCTCCGGCTCCCCCGCGGGCAGCGGGAGCCAGGCGTAAAACGCGCCGTCGGGCCGCGCCAACGCCGTGCCCATGTGGGTGTACCACGCCGATTCCAGCGCCGCCCATCGAAGCCTCAATTCCCGGCGCGCGGCGGGCAGCACCTCGCCGGAGGCCTCCAGCAGGGCGAGGGCCGCCCGCTGGCAGGGCGCCGCGGCGGCCGTCACGGCCCAGGCATGCAGGCCCCCCGCCGCCTGCACGACGGCCTCCGGCCCCACCATCCAGCCCACGCGCAGGCCCGGCGCGCCCCAGCCCTTGCTGGCGCTGGAGACGACGAGGGCCGAGGGATCCACGTCCCGCAGGCTGGGGCCCCGGTCCCCGAAGTGGAGCTCGCGGTACACCTCGTCCCCCACGGGGAGCACGCCCCGGGCGGCGCAGGCCCCGAGCACCCCCTCCAGCTCCCCGCGAGCGGCGCCCGCGCCCGTGGGGTTGGAGGGGTGGTTGAACACGGCGAGCCGCGCGCGGGGCGCGGCCCCAAGGGCCTCCTGGAAGGCCTCGGGGGATAGCCTGAAGGTGCCGGGCTCCAGTCCATAGGGCACGGGTTCGGCCCCCGCCAGGCGGGCGAGGGCCGCGTAGGCGGGAAATCCCGGATCCGGCACGAGCACCTGATCCCCGGGCTCCAGCAGCCCCTGCATCAACGCGAACAGGGCGCCTTGGGCCCCGCAGGTGACGCGCACCTCCGCCACGGTGGCCCCGTGCCAGCGCGCGAGGGCCTCCCGCAGCTCCGGCAGGCCCGCGTTGGGGCCGTAAGCGCAGGGCCCCGACTCCAACGCGAGGGAACGCCGCGCCGGTTCCGGCAGATCCCACGTGGGTTCGCCGAGCCCGAGGGGAATCGACCCTGCGGGCGCGCCCTCGCTCACCCTGCGGATGGGGCTGGGCGGCAGCGCGGCCAGGCGGGAGGCGCTCATCGCAGTGCCTCTTCTAGCGCCGTCGCCGCGTCCGTCTTCCCGTCCCGGATCTTCACGATGATCGCCGCGCCCAGCTGAAGGCCCAGGCTTTGGGCATAGGCGCCGGAGGCGGGGCGGCTGCCGGGGACGACGACGGCGCCTTCGGGCACCTCGCCCTTCCAGGTGCGTTCGTTCACGAGGTCATAGATCGTCGTGCTGGAGGTGAGGGCGACGCCCGGCGCGAGCACGGCCCGCCGGCCCACGCGCACGCCCTCGAAGACGCCCGCCAGGGCGCCGATGAAGGCCTCGTCCTCGACGATGACGGGCCGGGCCCCGGCGGGCTCCAGCACGCCGCCCAGCTGCGCGCCCGCGCTGAGGTGCACGCGCTTGCCCACCTGCGCGCAGGAGCCCACGAGGGCGTGGCTATCCACCATCGTGCCCTCGTCCACGTAGGCGCCCACGTTCACGTAGGCGGGGGGCATCACGACGACGCCCTGGGCGAGGTGGGCGCCCCGCCTCACGGCGGAACCCCCGGGCACCATGCGCACGCCATCGGAGAGGGCGAAGCGCCGGGGCGGATAGGCCGTCTTATCGATGGCCGGGGCGCCCCACCCGTGCATCTCCTGCATGGACGTGGCGCGGAAGCCCAGGAGGATGGCCCGCTTGATCCACGTCTGCACCTCCCAGCCCGATCCACGAGGCCAGGCCACGCGCAGGGCGCCCGTTTCGAGGCCCTGAAGCAGGGATGCGTGGGCGGACGCGAAGGCCGCGTCGGCCCGCACTGCATCGTCGGCGCGGTCATAGAAAGCGGGGAGATCGGCGAGGGTGATCATGCCGCACCTCCTGTGCGGCACCCCTTCGGGGCCGAATCTTTGATTCGGTGGGACTTCGCTTCCTGTTGCGTCCTCACGCGGCCTCCAGGGCAAGCACGGCGGCGAGGGCCGCGCGCAGGGAATGGCGGGTCGCGGGGGAGGCGGGCACCAGGGGCAGGCGGACGGCGTCGCCGCAAAGCCCCAGCTCCTGCAGGAGGGCCTTCAAGGGAATGGGATTGCTTTCCAGGAAGAGGGCGTCCATGAGGGGCAGCAGCCGGGCGTTGAGCGCGGCGGCCTCGGGGCGCCCCGACCGGCCTAGCTCGACGAGGCGCTTGGTGGCCCTGGGCAGGGCGTTGCCCAGCACGCTCACGAGGCCCGTGGCGCCCACGGCGAGGCTTGCCAGCGCGAGGCCATCATCCCCCGCCAGCAGCGTCTTCCCGGCGGGCAGGGTGCGGGCGATCTCACCGATCTGCGCGAGGTTGCCGCTGCTCTCCTTCACGGCGGCGACGGCCGGGTTCTCCCATAGGCGCGTCAGCGCCGCAGGCGTGAGATTCAACCCCGTGCGGCCCGGCACGTTGTAGGCCACGAGCGGGAAATCGGGCGCCGCCTGCGAGATCGCTGCGTAGTGCGCCACGAGGCCATCCGGCGTGGGCTTGTTGTAGTAGGGCGTCACCACCAGCGCGCCCTGCGCCCCCAGATCCTGGGCCCGGGCCGTCCAGGCGGCGGCCTGGCGGGTGGCGTTGGAGCCCGTGCCCACGAGCACCGTGCGGCCGGAGGCCTCCTCCAGCGTGGCGGCGATGAGGGCGTCCCGCTCCGCCTCCAGCAGCGTGGCGGCTTCACCCGTGGAGCCGAGCACGACGAGGGTGTCGACGCCGCCCTGCACGCAGTGGCGCGCGAGGCGGCGGAAGGCGGGGAGATCCACCGCGTCGTCGCTCGTGAGGGGCGTGGCCAGGGCCACGGAGAGTCCATGCAAGGTGATCATCGGGAGGCTCCAAAGACGAAGAGGGGATCGAGCAGTTCAGCGGCCAGATCATCGAAGGTGAAACAGCCCTTGCGGCCCTTCAGCCAGCGGGCGGCGCGCAGGGCCCCCGCGCCGAAGACGCCGCGGCTGCGGGCGTGGTGCTCCAGGCGCAGAGTCTCGGCGGGGCCATCCAGGCCCAGCGAGTGGGTGCCGGGATCGGAGCCCGCGCGAAGGACGCCGACGCCGAGGAGATCCGGCGCGATGGGCCCTTGTGGATTCATGACCCATGCGGTCTTGCGGGGGCAGCCGGCCAGCAGCGCCTCCGCCAATCGCAGCGCCGTGCCGCTGGGCGCGTCCGCCTTGAGGCGGTGGTGGGATTCCAGCAGCCAGGGATCCAGCTCCGGCGCCAGCTGGGCATAGCGGCCGAGCACCGTTCCGAAGCGCGCCATCAGCGCCACGCTCAGGCTGAAGTTGGGCGCCGTGAGCACGCCGATGCGGTGCCCCACCCGGGCGTGGAGGTCCGCCAGGACCCAGCCCGTGGCGCCGATGACGAGATCCGTGCCCGACCCGAGGGCCCAGTCCAGGTGCGCCGCCACGGCCTCCCCCTTGGATGCGTCGATGGCGACGTCCACCTCCCCCCCGGGCGCGTCGCCGCGCCCGAGCATCCAAGCGACCTCGATGCCCGGGGAGGCTGCTTCCCGGATGGACTGGGCGAGGCGCCCCTTGCCGAAGATGCCGATGCGAAGCACGGTCATGCGAGGCCTCCCACCGTCTGGAACTCCGTCACGAGGACCCGGTGCAGCTGGCGGAGGACGCGATCGGCGTCCTCCGCCAGGACGACGAGACTGAGGTTGATCTCGTTGGCTCCCATGCTGATCATTTCGACGTTCAAATCGCCGAGGGCGCCGAAGAGCTTGCCAGCGAGGCCCGGCGTGGCCTTGAGCCGCTCGCCCACGACGGCCACGAGGGCGCGATCCCGGGCCACGGAGACCGTGGCGAAGGCGCGGAGATCCTCCAGCAGGGGCTCCAGGGGCACGTCCTCCTCCACCGTGAGGGACACGCTCACCTCCGCCGTGGCCACGAGATCCACGCTCACGCGATGACGGGCGAAGACCTCGAAGAGCTTCGCGAGGAAGCCCGGCTGGTGGAGCATTCGTGTGCTGCTCACCGTGAGCACCGTGAGGCCCCCGCGGGTCGCCAGGGCCGTCACGGGACGCCCCGTGGCCACCCGGCCCGTGATCGTCGTGAAGGCCCCTTCAGGGCGCCCCGCATGCCGCACGGTGACGGGGATATCCGCCTCCACCGCTGGCTGGATGGTGGCGGGGTGGAGCACCTTGGCGCCGAAGGCGGCCAGCTCCGCCGCTTCCGCGAAGCTCAGCTCGGCGATGGGCATGGCCTCGGGCACGATGCGGGGGTCGCAGGTGAGCACGCCCTCCACGTCCGTCCAGATCTGCACTTCGCCTGCCCCGAGGGCCGCGCCGAAGAGGGCGGCGCTGTAGTCGCTGCCTCCCCGGCCCAGGGTCGTGGTGAGCCCGTCGGCCGTGGCGCCGATGTAGCCCTGGATGATGACGGCGCGGCCCCGGCCCAGCCGTGGCAGGATCAGCGCCGCGGCCTGCTCCCGGATGGTCTCCAGCTGAGGTTGGGCCTCGCCGAAGCGGGCGTCCGTGATGAGCACCTCGCGGGCATCCACCCGTTCGGCGCCGAACCAGGCCGCGAAGAGCAGCGTGCTGAGCCGCTCGCCGAAGGCCGTGATGGCGTCGAGGCTGCGGGGGCTCAGCTCCCGCAGCAGGGCCACGCCCCGCAGCCGCAGCTCCAGCTCGCCGAAGTGTTCGACGAGGGCCAGATCGAGGGCCTCCGGGATCTGACCGTGGAAGAGATCCTCCGCCGATCTCCGGTGGTTGGCTCGAAGCGCGGCCAAGCCTTCGAGGGCGGCCGGGAGATCCCCAGCCTCCGCGGATCCCGCCATGGCGAAGAGGGCGTTCGTCGTCTTCCCCATGGCGGAAAGCACCACGAGGGGGGACTGGTCGAGGTGGTCCCGCACGAGGCCCCCCACCTGGCGCATGCACGCGGCGTCGGCCACGGAAGAGCCGCCGAACTTCATGACAATCATCGGAGCACCTCACCCTGAAGCACGCCCATGGCGACGGCCAATTCCGCATTCAGCACCGATCCGCCCGCCGCGCCGCGGTGGGTGTTGTGGCCCAGCAAGGCGAACTTGATTCCGAGGATGGGGCAGGGCCGGATGCGGCCCACGTGCACGCTCATGCCGCCGTCCGCCTCGACGTCGCGGCGCACCTGGGGGCGATCCTCGGCCGCGTGGAGGCGGATGGGCGCCCCGGGGGCCGTGGGCAGTCCGAGCTGCTGCGGGAGGGGCTTCCAGGCGGCGAGGGCTTCGCGCACCTGAGCGACGCTGGGGTTGCCGCGGAGCCTCACGCTCACGGCCTCCGTGTGGCCCTCGACGACGGGCACGCGGTGGCAGAGGGCGGAGATCTTCAGCGCAGCAGGTCGCACGGCGCCGTCCTCCAGGAGGCCCAGGAGCTTGGGCGTCTCTTCCTCCACCTTCTCCTCCTCGTGGCGGATGAAGGGGACGACGTTGCCGAGGATGTCGAGGCTCGCCACGCCGGGGTAGCCCGCGCCGCTGATGGCCTGGAGGCTCGTCATCATCACGGCCTCGATGCCGAAGGCCGCCTGCAGCGGGGCGAGGGCCATGACGAGCACGGTGGCCGTGCAGTTGGGGTTGCATAGGATGCCGCCGGTCCAGCCGCGGCGCTGGCGCTGAACGGCGAGGAGGTCGAGGTGCCCGGGGTTCACCTCGGGCACGAGGAGGGGCACGTCGGCGTCCATGCGGAAGGCGGAGGCGTTGGAAAAGACGAGGGCGCCGGCCTTCGCGAAGCGTGGCTCCAGCTCGGAAGCGGGCCCGCTATCGAGGGCGCTGAAGACGACGGGGCTGAAGGCGGATTCGGGCTCGCCGGGCACGAGGAGCTGGCCGGCGAGCCCGCCGTAGGGTTCGCCGCTTAGGCCCTGGCCGCCTTCGGCGTTGATGCGCCAGGCGCAGGCTTCCGCATAGGTCTTGCCAGAAGAGCGCTCGCTGGCGGCGAGGTGCTGGATCTGGAATTGGGGGTGATGGGCCAGGCGCTGGACGAAGCGTTGGCCGACGACGCCGGTGGCGCCGAGGACGGTGACGGGGATGCGGGACATGGGGATCTTTCGTTCAGCGGGGGTGGTTGAAAAAACTGGACGCGGAGAAAAGCAGAAGAGCTGAAAACGCCTGAAGTGCACCCAGCGGGAAGGAAAAGCAGGCGCAGAGGACGCAGAAGGCGCTGCGCGCCACGCAGAAACCGCCGAAGGGAGTACGACCCACCC
>CAYWDR010000075.1:0-14807 GCA_964457075.1 uncultured Solibacteraceae bacterium | reverse complement strand
AGTTGGTCGAACCAAGCCCACGACTTCTTCGCGAGAAAAGACGAAGTTGAAGGTTTGTACGGAGGCTAAACACGGCGTCTTAGACATGGGCGCATGGCCAGCAAATTCCTCCTCGCCGTTGACTCTGATGCGCTAGACAGAAAAACGGGATGTCCAACAGGTGTTTTCATCAGCGAACATCAGCGTTCATCAGAGTTAAAGTTTTCTTTTCTTGCAAAAGATCAACACTGATGACCGCTGATGCACGCTGATAAAACCACTCCAGGGCGAATGAGAACCAGCCTTCGCGGGAAGGTGGTTGCCCATCAATCGAGCAGCTTGCAACTCCGGCAGAACGTATGACGCCATGTTTAGCTTTTGGCTCTCGGCCCAGGGCCTAAAGCCTAGAGCCAACCGCACGCCTCGGGTTCCGCGGCGCGAGCACCTCCGCCCGCACGATGCGCGTACCCACCGTGAGGCCGTCCAGCAGGGGCAGGGCCCGCTCGGGGTGCTCCACTTCCCCCACCCGCGTGTACTTGCCCGTGAGGTGGGGCGTGGCGTTGGTGGTGATGAAGAACTGGCAGCCGCCCGTGTCCTTTCCGGCGAGGGCCATGCCCACGCTGCCGGGGCCGTACCAATCGAGGCTGTCCTCGCAGCGCAGGGAGTAGCCGGGGCCGCCGCTCATGCTGTCGAAGGGGGAGCCCATCTGCACGACGAAATCGGGCACGACGCGGGGCACGCGGTGGCCGTCGAAGAATCCCTTGCGGGCGAGGCGCACGAGGTTGGCCACGTTGAGGGGCGCCACCTTGGGATCCAGGCGGAGGACGACGGCGCGCGGGCCCTCGAAGGTCAGGCGAAGGCGCACGGGCTGGCCGGCCTCGGCCAAGCGCTCCGCCTCCTGGAGGAGGGCCTCCTCCTCGGCCGTGGGCGCCGGGACCTGGGGCCAGGGCGTGGTGGGGTCCAGCTTCACGAGGGCGCGGTAGGCCTCCCGGCGGCAGGCCCAATCCGGGTGCTGGAGCCAGGGGCGGAGGCGGGCGAGGCGTAGCTCGGCGGAGAGTTCCCAGGTGGCGAGGCCCTGGATGAGGGCCTGTTGGGGCTCGAATTGGGGATCCTTCCAGGCCATCGCCGTGAGGCGATCCAGGGCTTCGGCTTCGGGGGCCGCTTTCAGGCTTTCGAGGGCGGTGGCGCGGGCCAGGCTGTCCTCGCCCGCCAGCAGCTCCGCCTGCAGCGCGGCGCCCGCTTCCGGGGCGTGCTTGAGGAGGGCGGGGAGGAGGCTCGCCCGGGCGACGGGTGCCTTCAGCGGGGCGAGGAGCGTGCAGGCGAAGGCGCCGGTGCCGGGGTCCGCGCAGCGGGCGAGGGCCTGGCCGTAGGCATCCTGGAAGGGGCCGCCCGCGGCGAAGACCAGGGCGGCCTCGGGGCTGCGCAGGTCCGCCAAGGGGATCTGGCCTTCGGGATAGCCGTCCAACCAGCGGGCCAGGGCCCCGGCGCGGGCGGCCCCAAGCATCGGCCCCTTGGGCTTCCCCACGCCCAACAGGGCCCGGGCGGCTTGGCCTTCGACCGTGTCGGCAATGAGGTGGCGCAGGCTTCCGTGTCCGCTCCTGCGGGCCTCCCATGGGCCTCGGTTCCAGGCGTCCAGGAGGGCCAGCAGGTGGCCGGGATGGAAGGGCAGGGGTGGGAGGAGGGCCTTTTCCTTTCCCGCCAGCACCAGCCGCAGCCGGGCCGCCTGGGCCCGCACGGGATCCACCTTCCCCCGCCCGGCGCGAGCCGCGAGGAAGGCCTGCAGCGCGGGAGCAACCTCGCCCCCATTGAGTCGCGCGGTGGCGATCCCGCCTTCCAGATGCAGGGCCCGGGGCCATGCGGCGGCGTCCTTGGCAGTGAGGCCCTCCAGGGCCAAGAGGGCCTGCTTGGAACGCAGGCGGTTGAGGAAGGCGAGGGCCGTCACTCGGGCCTCGGGGCTCCGGGCGGCCTTCGCCCGATCCAACCACAGGGCCTCCGTGGGCGAGGCCAGCTCCGGCGGCAGAAGCTCCGGCAGTCCCGGGGCGCCGATGCGGCGGAGGGTGAGGTCCAGCCGGGCCCGATCCTCCGGCGGCATCCGGGCGCGTTCGGCCTCGGCGAAGGCGGGCGCCTGCCGGGCCCACTCGGCGCGGAGGGCCTCCCGGGGGCCGAAGGCGGACGGGGATTGAGCTGCGAGCAGGGCCGGAAGGAGGGCGGGAAGGGCGCACCGGAGAAAAGGCATGGATCACCGTGAGGGAATGCCCCACGGTGCCATGGCTCTCGGGTGGAGAGAAGTTCGCCTACCCCAGCCCCGCATAGAAGCTGCTCCGCCTCAAATTCTCATCCACCTTGAAGGGGTGCTGGAGGGGCGGGAAGGCGCGCTGTTCGCAGTCGGTGCGATCGCAGAGGCGGCAGGTGACGCCCACGGGCACCGGCGGCTGATCGAGGCGCACGCCATCGGAGTAGACGAGCTCCTTGGCGTAGGCGAGGTCGCAGCCGAGGCCCAGGGCCTGCATGGTGTGCTGGCCCCGGTAGGAGCCCGTTTCCCGCTGGAGGGTGCGGGCGATGCAGAAGTAGCGGCGGCCGTCGGGCATTTCGCTGATTTGCGTGCGGATGAGGCCGGGGGTGAGGAAGGCGGCATGCACGTTCCAGCGGGGGCAGCAGCCGCTGTAGCGGGCGATGCGGATGCCCGACGCGGAAAAGCTTTTGGAGATGTTCCCGGCGATATCGATGCGCAGGAAGTGGAAGGGCACGCCCTCCTCGCCGGGTCGGCGCAGGGTGGTGAGGCGGTGGCAGACCTGCTCGAAGCCCACCTGGAAGCGCCTCGTGAGCAGCTGGATATCGTAGCGCTCCGTCTGCGCGGCTTTGAGGAAGCGCGAGTAGGGCATGGCCACGGCGGAGGCGAAGTAGTTGGCGAGGGCCACGCGGCCCAGGGCCTTGGCGCCGGGGGTGCCGAGGGCGGGATCCTCCGTGAGGCCGTCGAGGAGGTGCCCGTGTTGGAGGAGGGCCCATTGGTGGGCGAGCTGGAAGACGCGGCTGCGGATGGGCAGCAACTCCGAGAGGTGCAGCACCTTGCGGTCGGGGTCGAAGCGGCGGAGCTGGCCGGGCATGGCCTCGGCCCGGCGGATCTCCACCCGCAGGCCCTTGGCCTCGAAGGCGTTGAGGAGGCCGGGATAGAGGAGGTCAGGATCCAGCTTCGCCTCTTTCCAGAGTTCCTCGGCGGCCGTCTCCAGGGTGGGGAAGTGGTTGCGCGCGGACTGCAGGAAGTCGCCCACGGATTCCGAGGGCAGGCGGGTGCGATCGGGATCGAAGCCCTGGCCGTCGCTGAACTGTTCGCTGAGGGTGTCGAGCCCGCCCTTGGCGGCCTGGTAGGCCTGGTAGAGGCGGAACACGGCCTTGGAGAGGGCGGGATGGTTCGCGGCGAGATCGCGCACCTCCTGGGCGGGGATGAGGTCCCGATCGAAGAGGGCGTCTCCGAAGGCCTCCATGAGGTCCTCGGAGAGGCGCAGATCCTCCTCCGGCGCGAATGCGCGGAGGTCCAGCTGGAAGGCCTTGGCGAGGCGCAGGAGCAAGGGCGCCGTGAGGGGTCGCTTATTGCCTTCGATGAGGTTCAAGTAGCTGGGGCTTATGCCGAGGCGGTCCGCCAGTTGCACCTGGGAGAGGCCCTCCTGGCGGCGGAGGAGGCGCAGTTTCGCGCCGAGGCGCTGCGTGGATTTCGGGGGCGCGGAGGGCATGGCGGGTTGACCTCTTTGACAAATTTACGAGTGTGGATTGACTAAATTTTACTTATTAACCCCAATCAAAGCTTTGAATACTTGCTGATATCGAATGTAAGTCAATCATTGACTCATGTCCACCCAAGGAGATGAGTTATGACCCTCGCCGCCGCTTCCCCCGCCCGCTGGTTCGGCCCCGAAACCCCCGAACTGCTGACCCCCCAGGCCCTGGACCTCCTGACGGGGCTCCAGCGACGCTTCGGCGACGACCTCCAAAACCTCCTGGGGGAGCGCCGGGAACGGCAGCGCCGCTTCGATCAGGGGGAACGCCCCCGCTTCCTCCCCGGCACCGAAGGCGTTCGTACCGGGGAGTGGAAGGTGGCCGAACTGCCGGATCTCCTCCTGGATCGCCGGGTGGAAATCACCGGGCCCCCCGAGCGCCGCATGATGATCCACGCCCTCAATAGCGGCGCCAAGGTCTACATGGCCGACTTCGAGGACAGCCTCGCGCCCACGCCCGAGAAGCTGATCGCGGGCCAGCTCAACCTCCAGGAGGCCGTGCGCGGCACGCTGCGGGACGGTGACCTCCATTTGAAGGACGAGACCGCGCTGCTCATGGTGCGCCCCCGGGGCCTGCACCTCGTGGAGCGCCACTTGGAGGTGGAGGGCGAGCCCGTGGCCGCCGCCTTCTTCGACGCGGCCCTCTTCCTCCTCCACAACGCCCGCGAACTCGTGAGCCGGGGCCTCCCCATCTGCCTCTACCTCCCCAAACTCGAGCACTACCGGGAAGCACGCCTTTGGAACCGGGTATTGGACGTCATCGAGGCCGGCTTAGGCCTCGATGAGGGTGCCGTCAAGGTGACGGTGTTGATCGAAACGCTTCCGGCGGCCTTCCAGATGGAGGAGATCCTCTTCGAGCTGCGCGGACGCGCCGCGGGCCTGAACCTGGGGCGCTGGGACTACCTCTTCAGCGTGCTCAAGGTGCATCGCATGGATCCTGCGTCCGTGCTGCCCGATCGCAGCGCCCTCAGCATGGATCTGCCCTTCCTCCAGGCCTACGCCCAGCGCCTCGTGCAGGTCTGCCACCGCCGCGGGGCCCTGGCCCTGGGCGGCATGGCGGCCCTCGTGCCCCAGCGCCGCGACGCCGAAGCCACCGAGCGCGCCCTCCAGGCCGTCCGCGCCGACAAGCTCCGCGAAGTGCGCCAGGGCTGCGATGGCACCTGGGTGGCCCACCCCGATCTCGTCCCCATCGCCATGGAAGTTTTCCGGACTCACCTTGAGGGCATCAATCAACGTTGCAACATTCCCGAAGGGAATGTTGCAGAAGCGGAACTGCTTGAATTGCCCAAGGGGCCGGTGACGGCCGAGGGACTCAGGAGGAACCTGCGCGTGGCCCTGCGCTATCTCGAATCCTGGCTCCGGGGCGAGGGGTGCGTGGCGCTGGACGGGCTCATGGAGGATGCCGCCACGGCGGAGATCAGCCGGATGCAGCTTTGGCAGTGGGTGCGCCACGGGGTGGAAGTGGAGGGCCTCGGGCGCCTGGATCGCCCGGGTTTCCACGGCCACGTGCATGACGTGCTCCTGAGCCTCCGCGCCGAACTGGGCCCCGTGGCGGTGGCCGAGAGCCGCCTTCTGGAGGCCTCGGAGCTGCTGGAGGAGCTGATCCTCGCGGACCTGCCCGACGCCTTCCTCACGCCTCGCGCCTATGCGCTGTTGCTCACCCTTCCCCAGTTGCAGGAGATCGCATGAACGCCTGGCTTCCCATTCCCACCTTCGCCGAGGATCCCGGTTCCCACCGCTGGGAGGGCGTCCACCGTCCCTACACCGCCTCCGAGGTGCAGAAGCTCCGCGGCACGCTTCGCATCGAGCACACCCTCGCGCAGCATGGGGCCCGCAAGCTATGGGAACAGCTGCACGAGGACGAGCCCGTGCGCGCCTTGGGCGCCCTCAGCGGCGGCCAGGCCGTGCAGATGGCGAGGGCGGGCCTCCGGGCCATCTACTGCTCCGGATGGCAGGTGGCGGCGGATGCCAACGCCGGCGGCCAGACCTATCCCGATCAGAGCCTCTACCCCGCCAACTCCGTGCCCCAGCTCGTGAAGCGCCTCAACAACGCGCTGATGCGGGCGGATCAGGTGGAGCACGGCGAGGGGGGCGCCAAGCGCGACTGGTTCCTGCCCATCGTGGCGGACGCGGAGGCGGGTTTCGGCGGGCCTCTCAACGCCTTCGAGCTCATGAAGGGCATGATCGAGGCGGGCGCCGCCGGCGTGCACTACGAGGATCAGCTCTCCAGCGAAAAGAAGTGCGGCCACCTGGGGGGCAAGGTGCTCATCCCCACGGGGCACTTCATCCGCACGCTGGTGTCGGCGCGCTTGGCCTCCGACGTCCTCGAAGTGCCGACGGTGCTCATCGCCCGCACGGACGCGGACGCCGCGCGCCTCATCACGTCGGACGTAGACGAGCGCGACCGCCCCTTCCTCACGGGCGACCGCACCTCCGAGGGCTTCTTCCGCATCACGGGCGGAATCGATATGGCCATCGCGCGCGGCAAGGCCTACGCGCCCTACGCGGACCTCATCTGGTGCGAAACCTCCACGCCCGATCTGAGGGAGGCGAAGAAGTTCGCCGAAGGGATCCGCGCCGAATTCCCGAACAAGCTGCTGGCCTACAACTGCTCGCCCTCCTTCAACTGGAAGCAGAAGCTCTCGGACGCCGAGATCGCCACCTTCCAGCGGGAACTTGCGGCCATGGGCTACCGCTTCCAGTTCATCACCCTGGCGGGCTTCCACAGCCTCAACCACGGCATGTTCGAGCTGGCGAACGCCTACCGCACGGAGGCCATGACGGCCTACGCCCGCCTGCAGGAATCGGAATTCGCCTTGGAGGCCCAGGGCTACACGGCCACCAAGCACCAGCGCGAGGTGGGCACCGGCTACTTCGATCAGGTGGCGGAAGTGCTCAGCGGCGGCCAGGCCTCCACCCTGGCCCTCCAGGGCAGCACGGAAGCCGCGCAATTCCACTGAAGCACCCACCGGGGATCAAGCCCACGTCACTTCCCCGGTGGCCCATTCGGGCCACCGGGCGTTTTAAAGGAAGAAAAATGTTGAACGCCACGCTCGCCAACCCCCTCGCCCAGCGTCCGCAGGACGCGCTGCTGGAGGATCGGGTGCAGATCATTCGCGAACTGGAGCGCCGCCCGGGCGCGGAGGAGGGGACGTGGGAAGGCGGGGATGGGGGCGTGGATTGATGCGGCGGCTTCGGCGGTGGTGGTTCAGGCCGGCCCAGGGCCCCCTTTGGGAATCGGAGGAGGGCCTGGAGGGGGAGGTCTGGGCGGAGCTATCCGATCGCCCGGAGTGAGCCGGGTCTTGACCTTGATCACGGGCGCCCCCCGGGAACTTGGCTGGGGGAGCCCACCGGCCGATATCAGGAACCTTGAACGTGACGCCGCAGGGGGCCTGAGTGAGAAACAACCAACCGGTCACGGGGATCCGAAGGGAGATCTCCGAAGGGGCCTTCGTCGTCTCCACCACCGATACGCGGGGCCTCATCACCTCGGTGAACGACGAGTTCATCCGGATCAGCGGCTTTTCAGAAGGCGAGCTGGTGGGCGAGCCCCACAACATCATCCGGCATCCCGACATGCCCCCCTCCGCCTTCGAGGATCTCTGGTCCACGGTGAAGCGTGGCGAGATGTGGCATGGCCTCGTGAAGAACCGGTGCAAGGATGGCGGCTACTACTGGGTGGATGCCAGCGTCGCTCCGCTCCGGGAGGGAGGGCAGACCACGGGCTTCCTATCCGTGCGCAGCGCGCCCACCAAAGCCCAGATCGCCGAAGCCGAGGCCATCCACCAGCGCCTCAGGGAGGGGATTTCCCCGGCCAAGATCCTCCACCCGCCTTGGGTACCCTTTCCGGCCATGGGACTGAAAGCCCGCCTGCTGGGGTCCCTCCTCGCCCTCGTCGCCCTCCTGGGGGCGGTGCTCTTTCCCGCCCTGTTCGCCGTCCACCAATTGATGCGCCAATTGGAGACCGGCGGGGGCCAGGGCCTCGAATTGGCCCGCCGGAGCCTCAGCCTGCTGGCCGCGGGTGGCATCGCGGGCACCCTGCTCTGCCTCCTCGGCGGGTACATGCTGACCCGGATCGTCCTCCATCAATTGGGGGGTGAACCCGTGATGGCCGTAGAAACGGCTAAGGGCATCGCCCATGGCGATCTGCGGGCCGAGATTCCCACCCGCCCCGGAGATCTGGCCAGCGTGCTCGGCGCCATGAAGGGCATGCAGCAGCGGCTGAAGGCCTTCGTCAACCGCCTGCGCTTCGACGCGAGCCGGGTGGCGTCGGAAGCCTTGGCGTTCAGCCACGCGGCGGATCGCGTGGCCAGCACGGCCCACGATTTGGCCCGGAACGCGGATATCGAACGGCAGGGGGCGGAGCGGATGGCATCCGCCGTCACGGAACTCTCCGCTTCCATCCTGGAGGTGGCGGCCACCGTCCGCGCCTCTCAGGAACTCGCCGTGGAAGCCCTGAAGGCCACCCAATCCGGAGAAGGGGCCGGTAGCAGCGCACTCACGGCCATGGGGGAGGTGGTGGAGACGACGGGCCGCATGGTGAAGGCCGTCAACGTGATCCAGGACATCGCCCGGCAGACGAACCTGCTCAGTCTCAACGCGGCCATCGAGGCTGCGAAAGCGGGGGCGCACGGCAAGGGCTTCGCCGTGGTGGCCGAAGAAATCCGAAAGCTCGCCGAGCGATCCTCCGGCGCCGCCAAGGAGATCGCGGGGCTTATCGAAGGCAGCAACGCGGCCGTGGGCCGGGGTCAGGCCACCGTGAAGGAAGTGGTGGAGAACCTGGCCCAGATCCGCGCCCGCATCGACTCGCTGAAATCCATGGCGGAGGGGATCGGTTTTTCCGCCGAGGAGCAGGCCCGCACCAGCTCCGAGGTGGCGGAGCAGGTAGAGGAAGGCGCCCATCGCGTGGCCCAGAACGCCGAGGCGGCTGGGGGGCTCACCACGACCGCCGAAGACGCGGCCCGCATGGCCCGGGAGCTCTCCCAGGTGGCCGAGGGCCTCAATAGTCTTTTGAAATTCTTCAGATCCTGAACCGGCGAACGGAGGGTTACACCCTCTAGGGCTTGGGCGCGGCTTCCCGGGCCTTCAACGTGGCGTCGTCGATGACGTTGGGATTCGCCTTCAGGGGGGCGGGCCCGCTGGCGGCGAAGACCTGCCTGGAGTGCAGGTACTCGCCCAGGAACACGGCCATGGTCTCGGCGCGGGCCTTGAGGTAGGCGAAGCCGTGCTCATCCCCTGAGCGGAGGGAGAGGGCCACGCCGGGTAGGCCGGAGAGGGCCTGGGCGGATTCCATGGCGCCCTTGTCCTGCTCCGAGGCAAATACGAGGGTGGCGGCCCGCCCCCGGATCTGGGCCGTCTTCAGCTGCTCCAGGGCCCCGTCGCCCCAGGCCGGGGCGCCGGCCGGGCTGAGGGCCAGCACGGCGATGGCTTTTGCCTCCCGGGCGCCCATCACGGCGGCGAAGGCTCCCACGCTGGAGCCGGCGAGGGCGAGGCGGCGCTTGTCCACGCCGGGCTGCTGGCGCACCCAGGCGGCGGCCAGGGCGAGGTCGCCAGGGATCTTGTCGAAGCCCACGGCCTTGGCGGAGGCCGCGAATTCATCCGTCACGCGGGTGGGCCCCAGGCTCTCGCCGTGCCCGCGCAGATCCAGAGCCAGGGTGGCGATGCCCCGGGCGTGGAGGCGCTCGGGAAGGTCGCCCCAGCCAGCGCGGGAGCTGCGGAACTGGTGGGCGAGGATCACCACGGGGGCCTTGGCGCCCTTCCGGGCGGGGACGGGCAGGGTGAAGGTCCCGGCGAGGACGCACCCATCGGGCGTCTTGAGGCTCACTTCCGTTCGGGTGGGCTCGGAGGCGAGGAGGCCGGAGGCCAGGACCGGCAGCAGGGCCAAGGTGCAGGGCATGCGCATGGGGGACCTCGGGGAAGGTGCTCCCACGGTAGCAGGTCGATCCAGCCCCCCCGACGGCGGTTATCCTGTCCCAGCCCCTTTGAAAGGATCCCCATGTCGCTGGATAGCATCCTCCAAGAGACCAAGAAGAAGATGAAGGCCAGCCTGGAGACGCTGAAGAAGGATCTGGCCACCGTCCGCACGGGCCGCGCCAACGCCTCCATCCTCGACACGGTGCAAGTGGAGTACTACGGCGCCCACGTGCCCCTGAACCAGATGGGCACGGTCTCCATCCCCGACAGCTCCATGATCCAGATCCAGCCCTTCGATAAGAGCTCCATCAAGGCCATCGAGACGGGCATCCTCGTGGCCCAGCTGGGCCTCAACCCCAGCAACGATGGCAACGTGATCCGCCTGCCCATCCCGGCGCTGAACGAGGAGCGCCGCAAGGAGCTCGTGAAGGCCACCCACAAGATGGCCGAGGATATCAAGACGGCCATCCGCAACGTGCGCCGCGACGCCAATGACGATGTGAAGAAACTTGAGAAGGATAAGACCCAAGGCATCAGCGAGGACGCCGCCAAGAAGGCCACCGAGGATATCCAAAAGGCCACCGATGCCCACATCAAGGAAGTGGACGAGGCGCTGAAGCACAAGGAAGTGGAGATCCTTAAAGTTTGACCCCTCCGGCTCTCACGCTCCTCCTCCTCGCCCTCGCCGCCTTCGCCGCCGGCTTCATCGATGCGGTCGTGGGCGGAGGCGGGCTCATCACCATGCCGGCCCTCCTGCTGGGCATGCCGGGGGCCCCGCTGCCCGTGGTGCTGGGCAACAACAAGGTGCAGGCGGGGACGGGCACCACCTTCGCCGCCTGGAAGTTCCTGCGTTCCGGGGCCATGACCTGGCAGGACTGTCTCGGCCCCGTGCTGGCGGCCGCGGCGGGCTCCGTGGGCGGGGCCTTGGTGGCCTACCACGTCGGCACCGGCTGGATGCGGCCCCTCATGCTGGGCCTCATGGGCGCCATGCTCCTGTGGACGCTCTTCAAACCCGATCTAGGCCAAGTGCATGCGCCCAAATACGGCCTCCATCACCAGCGGGGACTCGCCATCCTCATCTCCCTGATCCTTGGCTTCTACGACGGCTTCTTCGGGCCCGGCACGGGGAGCCTGCTGATCTTTCTGTTCGTGGCCATCCTCGGCTTCGACTTCCTGCGGGCCTCGGCCCTGGCCAAGGCCGTGAACTGGGCCTCCAATATGGCCGCGCTCTCCGTCTTCCTCCTGCGGGGAAGCTGGACGCCCCTCGTGGGCCTCACCATGGCCGTGGGGAACGGGGCCGGAGGCTGGTTGGGGGCCCACGTGGCGTTGAAGAAGGGCAGCGCCTGGGTGCGGGTCGTCTTCCTGGGCGTGGTTTCGGCCCTGCTTGTCCGTTTGACTTGGCAGGTATTCCGCGGGTGATCGGCGGTATGCTGGCCCTCCTTTTTCCAGGAGGCACCATGGACCGGCGCACGATGATTGGAACCCTAGCCGCGGGCGCGATCGGCGCCGGCCTCTCCGCGAAGGCGCTCGGGGCCGCGAGCCCCGCCCCCCTCCCATCTCCCGCCGACCCGCTCGCCGATTACACGGCCCGCCCCTTCGACTTCGGGACGGGACTCCCCGGGCTCAGCAAGGAACTGCTGGCCGAGCACCTGACCCTTTACAAGGGCTACGTGACTCGCACCAACGCGCTGCTGAAGGATCTCCTAGCCGCGGAAAAGGAGGGCAAGGCGGGCGCCATGGTGCAGGAGCTGCGCCGCCGCCTGGGCTTCGAGTTCAGCGGCATGCGCGTGCATGAGTGGTATTTCGAGGCCCTCGCCGGCAAGGCCCCCGCCGCCTCGGCCACCCACCCCCTTCACAAGGCCATCGCCGCCACCTGGGGCAGCCACGACGCCTGGTGGGCCGCCTTCAAGGCCACCTGCGCCATGCCTGGGATCGGCTGGGCCGCCCTCGTGAAGGACCCCGTCACGGGCCGCCTCATGAACGCCTGGTTCCAGGATCACGAGAACGCCATCCCCGTGGGCGTGCAGCCCCTCCTCGTCATGGACGTGTGGGAGCACGCCTATGTGAAGGACTACGGCGCCACGGGCCGCGGCAAGTACGTGGACGCCGTGAAGCCGCTCATCAACTGGGCCGTGGTGGAGAAGCGCTACTAGAAGAGATAGCCTAGAGGGATGCCTCCCCGCCCCCGAACCTTCGGATGGGACATCACCCTCCGGAGCCTGCGCTTCTTCTACCTGCTCTGGGGCGGGATGCTCCTGTCCACCCTCGCCCTTTACGGGCGCTTGCGGGTTCCGCCGGGGCTTTGGAAGTGGCCCTGGCTGGCCAAGGGGCTCATGGGGCCGGTGGGCAAGGGCTTCGCCCTGGGGCTGGGCGTCGTCATGCTCGTCGCCGCCCTGGTCGAGATTTGGGAGATCGTGGATCGGCTCCTGGCGCGGTTCCTCGGGGATCCCTGAGTCCCGCCCGACAGCCGTTGGCCGAAAGGCGGCGGCCCTATGCGACACTGGCCGGATGGCTCCGAACCTATCGGGGGCTGGGGCCATTCAAGCGACGTGCGTTCCGGGAGTGTTATGACGAAGGTGTTTCAAGCGGTCGTGGCCATGGCCCTCGTGGGTGGGGCCTCGGCCCTTTCGGCGCAGGGGGTCCAGATCCAGGGATCGGATCCCGTCACCATCGGCCGAGGGGGCGCGGGCGTGGCCTTCGGCCGCAGCCTCGAGGCCGCCGGCCAGAATCCCGCCCTGCTGGTGACCCTGCAGGAGGAGCGCTCCGCGCACGCGGCCCTCGGGCTGGAATCCCAGGCCGGCAGCGAGACGGCCCAAAATAACCAAGTGAAGTACTTCACCTCCGCTCGAAACCGGCCCCTCGTGGCCTTCGGATTCGCTCAGCGCGTGAATCCCCGCGTGTCCTGGGGCCTCAAGCTGGATGAGCCCTTCGGCCGCCATGAAGAATTGCGGATGGGCGCTCCCTCCCGCTTCGTGGGCGATGCCATCTCCCTCACCGCCCACAGGCTGGAAGGCCAGGCCTCCTGGAGCCCCGAGGGCCGCCCCCAGTGGAGCTTCGGCCTCGGGCTCGGCGTGACGCGCCTGGGCCTGGAGCTCGGCAATACCGTTCGCGCGGGCATTCCCGTGGATCCCACCCAGCCCGCTGGCGTGGCCAACCCCTACGCGGGGCTGGCCGAGGTCTCCCTTCGCGAGGAGGGCAGCGCTCTCACCCCCAGCTGGACCCTCGGGGCCCGCTGGGCCCTCTCCTCGCGCTGGACGTTGGCAGCCACCTTCGAATCCCCCCTTCGCGCCCACGTGGACCTGACGGGCCGGTTCCGCCCCGGCACCCTCGGGGTGACGGATGATGACGGATATGGAACGCCCCCCCTTGGCACCGATGCCCGGGCGATCCAGCTGCTGGGCGCTTCCGGCGTGAGCACGGGCGGGGGCGATCTCAATCTGCCGGCCCGCGTCACGCTGGGCATCCGCCAGCGCCAGAGCCAGCTGCTCACATGGGAAGTGGATCTCCAGTGGATGGGCGCAGGCCTCAGCACGCCGGCCTTCGCTTCCCTGGAGACCCTCTCCGGCTCCGTGGGAGCGCCCTCGCGGCTGGAGCCGGGCCGCTCTTCCGCGCTGCTCAAGGCCATGGGCGAGTTCACGCTCTCCCGGGACTGGATCCTTCGAATCGGCATCGGGCTCTCCACGGGCTACCGCTCCGATGAAAGCGTCGAGCCCCTCCTGGGCGGTTCGCGACAGAGCCTCTTCTCCTTGGGCGCGGGCTACAAGGTGTGGGGCGGCGAGTTGAGCGCTGGCTACCAGTACCGCCTGGACCGGGATATGGATCGCGTGGGCTTGGAAGGCACCTGGGATTCCTCGGGCTACCGCGCCACCGCCACCAAGGTGCGGGTGGAGGGTGCGGGGCACTTGCTGTCCATCGGCTTCCGCCGCAGCCTAGGGTCTGTATGGAAGTAAACTTGACGATTGCGAGGGGCGCCGGCCGAGCCAGGCAAGGAGACCGACCGGTAGCGTGCTGGTTGCACGCGAAGGGAGGCCGACGCTGCATGGCGATAGCCGCCGCCCCTCGCCCTTCGGGTTGGCGGCTATCTGCGCCCCCAACTACGTCAGCCGCCTTGCACGTAGCACCACTACGCACTGCGGCGCCTTCCTTGCTGGATGGCGCAGATAGCCGCCAACAATCGTCAAGTTTACTTCCATACAGACCCTCATGATGCTCTTCCTGGGCCCCCACGCCTGCGAAGAGGCCATCGGGCGCGGCTCCCTGCACCAGCTGTGGGTCGCGCCCGCCGCCTGGGGGCGCTGCGCCCCCTTGCGGGAGGCCGCCCGCGCCGCGGGCGCCACCGTGCGGCAGGAGCCCATGGAGGCCTTGGATCGCCGCACGGAGGGCAAGCGCCATCAGGGCATCGTGGGTGAGGGCGCCGACTTCAAGTACAGCCCACTGGAAGACATACTGGAAGCCATGCGGATCAAGGGAAGCAAGGCGATCGTGCTCGCCCTGGATGGCGTCACGGATCCCCACAACCTCGGCGCCATCCTCCGCAGCGCCGCCGCTGCGGGCGTGGATGGCGTGATCCTCCCCGAGCGCCGCAGCGCCGCCGTGAACGACACCGTGATCCGCGCCAGCGCGGGCACCGCCGCCCGCGTGCGCGTGGCTCGCGTCGTCAATCTGGGCCGGGCCCTGGATGAGCTCAAGGACGCGGGTGGCTGGCTTTTCGGCCTCACGGGCGGCGAGGGCAGCCGCAGCTACCTCGACGAACCCTTCGACCGCGCCACGGTGCTCGTGATGGGCAGCGAAGGGGAGGGCCTCCACCAGAAGGTCGCCGAACGCTGCGACGGGCTTCTCCGCATTCCCATGCCTGGAGGCGTGGAGAGCCTGAACGTGTCCGCCGCCGCCGCGGTGACCCTCTTCCGGGTGCTCGCCCGCCGGGGTTGAGCGGCATTCGCCATCGCACTCCGCCTAACTTTCCCCTTGAGGGCATGCGGTTCGCGTGATACCTTCGAGGTTCCCTGTCAGGAAAGCCCTGTCTTTCAGGACTGTCTTTTCGGGAAGTCTTGCACGGAGCGCCTCGTCAGGGGTCTTCCACAGTTCTTTGGACAGCATGCCGAGATGGCCGAGTGGTTAATGGCAGCAGACTGTAAATCTGCCACG
>CAYWDR010000074.1:0-15169 GCA_964457075.1 uncultured Solibacteraceae bacterium | reverse complement strand
TTCCCCTTGGGCATCCTCTCCCAGTACATCGGGCGCAAGAACGCGGCCCTCCTGGAGATGGGCGTCATCCTGTGCTGCCTCCTCTTCGGCTGGCAGTTCGTCTCCAGCTACAACCACGTGCTGGGCATGGGCGTGGCCCTGGGCGTGGCGGGCGCCTCCTTTGGCGTGGCCCTCAGCATGGGCTCCGGCTCCTTCCCCGCCAAGTTCAAGGGCCTGGCCATGGGCATCGCGGGCGCGGGCAATAGCGGCACCGTGCTCGCCCTCCTCGCCGCGCCCCCCATGGCCAAGATCTACGGATGGAAGATGGTCTACGGCTTCGCCATGATCCCCATGGGCCTCGCCTTCCTGTTGCTGATGATCTTCGCCAAGGAGCCCGAGGACCGGGACCCCAAGAAGAAGGTGGGCGACTACCTCAAGATCCTTTGGAACCGCGACGCCTGGATCTTCAATCTCATCTATTCCGTCACCTTCGGCGGCTTCATCGGGCTCAGCAGCTTCCTGCCCGTCTTCTTCGGCGACCAGTACGGCATCCCCAAGTCGGAGGTCGGCAAGTACAGCGCCGCCATCGTCATCGTGGCCTCGGTCCTCCGCGTGGCGGGGGGCTGGCTCTCCGATCACCTGGGCGGCATCCGCCTCCTCTACTGGCTCTGCGGCATCACCCTCGCCACCGTGGGGTTGGCGGCCACCCTGCCCGCCAACCCCCTCGTGACCGTGGCCATCCTCGTCGTCACCTTCGCCGCCATGGGCGCGGGCAATGGCGCCGTGTTTCAGCTCGTGCCCCTGCGCTTCCGCGGCGATACGGCCGTGGCCTCCAGCCTCATCGGCGAGATCGGCGCCCTCGCGGGGGGCTTCCTCCCCTTCTTTATGGGCCTGGGCAAGCAGCACACCTTCACGGTGTTCGGCCAGACCTTCGGAGGTTCCTTCGCCCCCGGCTTCCTCTCGGGTGTAGCCCTCTGCGCCCTCGCCCTGGGCGCCCTCGCCCTCGTGGACCGCCGCTGGACCACCTCCTGGGTGGGCGCCCACGGCAAGGCCCTGGAGACCTTCGGCACCGAGCGCCGCCACGCCGTGGCCGCCGACATCGACTAAACGCACCCAGGAAGGCGGGGCCAAGGGCCCCGCCTTCCTGTTTTGAAGAGATTGGAGATCGCATGAGCTGGTTGACCAAGTGGGAACCTGAGAATCCTCAATTCTGGGAAACGGAGGGGCGTTCCCGGGCTTGGCTGACGCTCGCCGTCACCACCTTCTCCCTCATCGCCTCCTTCGCCACGTGGTTCGTGTTCAGCGCCGTGGCCGTGCGACTCCCCGCCATCGGATTCAAGTTCACGACCTCGCAGCTCTTCTGGCTCACGGCCATGCCCGGCCTCTCCGGGGGCACTCTCCGCTTCATCCACACCTTCCTCGTGCCCATCTACGGCACGCGCATCACGGTGACGGTGTCCACGTTCTTGAAGCTGATCCCGATGCTGTGGCTGGGCTTCGCCGTGATGAACCCGGCCACGCCCTACCAGCACTTCCTCATCATCGCCTTCCTCTGCGGCATGGGCGGCGGCGACTTCTCCTCCTACATGCCCTCCACCTCGATGTTCTTCCCCAAGCGCCTCCAGGGCACGGCCATGGGCCTCCAGGCGGGCATCGGGAACTTCGGCGTGAGCGTCGTCCAGTTCATCACCCCCTGGATCATCGGCTTCCCCCTCCTCAGCGCCTTCGGCACCTCCCAGACCTTCGTGAAGGGCGCCGTGAGCAAGGCCATCTGGCTGCAGAACGCCGCCTTCTGGTACCTGCCCTACCTGCTCCTCGCTGGCGTGCTGTGCGCCCTCTTCCTCCGCAGCCTGCCCGGCAAGAAGCCCTCCGTGGGCGAGATGGCCAAGAGCATGACGGATAACAAGCACGCCTGGTTTTGCGTGATCACCTACGTCATGACCTTCGGCAGCTTTTCGGGCCTCGCCGCCGCCTTCCCGCTGATGATCAAGACCATCTACGGATCCTTTCCCGGCGCGCCGGATCCGCTGAAGTACGCCTTCATCGGCCCCCTCGTGGGCTCCGCCATCCGCTTCCTCGGCGGCCCTCTGGCCGACCGCTTCGGCGGGAGCATCTGGACGCAAATCTCCGGCCTCGGCCTCATCGGCGGATGCCTCGCGCTGATCTTCGGCGGCTACCTCACGCCCACCTCCCTCGACCAGTTCACGGGCTTCTTCTGGATCATGCTCTGGCTCTTCTTGATGACGGGCATCGGGAACTTCGCCACCTTCCGCCAGTACCCCATCATCTTCGCCTTCAACCCCCGCCAGGGCGCGCAGATCCTGGGCTGGACGGGCGCCTGGGCGGCCTATGGCCCCCTCATCTTCTCCTCCCTCATCGGCGCCTCCATCGCCGCCACGGGTTCCGCGAAGACCTTCTTCTGGGGCGCGCTGATCTTCTACGTCATCGCCACCGCCATCAACTACTGGTACTACACGCGCCTCGCTGGCGAGCGCTACGACTTCGGCACCTGGAAGGGCACTTGGTGGGACAAAGCCAAGGCCACTTGGCCCTCCGCCTGATCCAACCCGCGCCCACCCCCATCCCTAACCCGGGCCGGAAGGCCCCCCACTTGAGTCCCGCCCCGCCGGGACCCTGGAGCCCGCATGTCCAAACGCAACACCCTCCTCGCCCTCACCCTCCTCGCCCCGGCGCTCGCTCAGGAGACCACCCCCCTCGACGCCCTCGCCAAGGGCAAGGCCAGCCTGGAGATCCGCACCCGCTACGAACACGTGGACGATAGCGTCTCCCTGAAGACCGCCGACGCCCCCACCAACCGCCTCGTCCTCACCTACAAGACGGCCCAGTGGGAGGGCCTCTCCCTCACGGCGCAGTTCGAAAACGTGGCCGTGCTGGGCTCCACCCGCTACTTCGTGCCCCAAACAGGCTACGGCAAGAACACCCACGCCACCGTGGTGGATCAGCCCCTCTCCGGCCTGAACCAGCTCTTCGTGGAGTGGAAGGGCCTCAAGGCCGGCCGCCAGATCCTCAACCTCGATAATCAGCGCTTCATCGGCAGCGTGGGCTGGCGCCAGAACGATCAGGTCTTCACGGGCCTCACCTACTCGCTCGACACGAAGTACGTGGGCCTCAACCTCGGCCACCTGACCCAGGCCCACCTCATCACGGGCTTCACGAAGCCCATCAACGGCGAGCTCGTGAACGTCGATGTGAAGGTGATCCCCCAGGGCCATATCCGCGCCTTCTACTACGCCTTCGATGAGCAGGTGAAGGCGGGCACCGCCCTCGCCGCCGCCACGGGCAGTTCCACCGCCAGCTCCTTCAAGCACACGGGCGCCCGCCTCGACGGCGACGTCTGGAAGCTCTTCTACGACCTCTCCGCCGCCAAGCAGGACCGCACCAAGGACGCCACCCCCACGGGCACCCTGGAGGCCGACTACCGCTTCTTCGGCCTCGGCTTCCGCTTCACCAAGGCGCACAGCCTCCAGGTGGCCCAGGAAACCCTGGAGCCCGGCTTCAAGACCCCCTACGCCACCCTGCACGCCTGGAACGGATGGGTGGATCGCTTTCTCGCCACCCCCGCCAAGGGACTGGAGGACACCTTCGCCACCTACAAGGGCAAGGTGGGCGCTTGGACCTTCGAAGCCAGCCACCACACCTACAAGGCCGAGACGGATGGCACCGCCTACGGCAAGGAGTGGAACGCGATGGTCGGCTTCCAGGCCACCAAATGGTGGAGCCTCATGGCCAAGGCCAGCACCTACACCGGCGACGCCGCCTCCGCCCCCGGCCCCCTCAGCAAGGACACCAAGAAATTCTGGTTACAGAGCCTCCTGAAGTTTTAACCCTCCCGAGAAACGAGAAGGCCCGGCGAATGCCGGGCCTTCTCGTTTCTCGGGAGATGTTACTTCTTCGCCTTGTAGTCCTTCAGCCAAGCCACGTCCACTTCGGCGGCCTTGTGCTTCGCCTTTTCGGCCATGAGGAACTTGCCCATATCCGTGAACTCGAGCTTGTCGCCCTTCTTGGGCATCTTGTCGCCCGCGTGGCAGGCCTTGCAGTTCTTCACTTCGGTGAAACCGGCGGCCTGGGCCTTCTTCACGAAGGGAGCCGTGGCCGAGAGGGGCGCGACGATCCCGAGGATCGCCAGGAGGAGGAGGGACTTGCGGGCCATGGGGGCCTCCTTGAAGAAGGGTTCCCGAAAAGGATGCGCGTGGACCGCGCTTTCCGCCGTGATGGGGGTCACCGGGCCGTGATTTGTGGGCGGAGCGGTAAGGGTTTACAAATATGGACTTAGGCGGCACTCATGGCACGCCTCTGGGGCCCGAAAAGATGCCTGGGTGCTGGCTCTACCCCGCTTTGCTATTCTGGATGACGGGTCCCCCAAGATTTTCGGACCCATGTGACTTGAATCAATGCCACGGTCGCTTCGAGAGCGCAGCCTAATGGGGTGCCCAACGAAGCCCCCTGGAGGCCCTCCATGAGTGCAACGCGCAACTCCACCCCCGCCACCGATCCCCGGTTCTGGGAGACGTGCGCCGAACTGCGCCAGATCCTCCACCAGCTGGGCTCCACCCTCGGCCCTTCCGCCAAGGCCGCCCTCGCCCGCATCGCCGATCTGCACCAGCACGTGGAATCGGATGCGGCGAGGCGCGGTTCCAAGCAGGATTGAGCGCTCCCCTGCAAACGTGAAGCGGGCCCCGAACGGGGCCCGCTTCACGTTTGCAGGGGATTGGAAACTACTTATCGTGGAGCCAGGTCCAGGCAGCCACCGTGGCCGGCAGGCCCAGGGTGCCGGCGGCGAGGGCGATGACCTGCTCCAGTTCGGAGTCGGGGATGCCCATGGCCCGGGCCTTCCGCACGCTGCTGTGAACGGCGCCGGGGCGCTGGGCCCCCACGGCGATGGCGAGCTTCAGGAGGCGCATGGTGCGCGCGTCGAGGGACCCCTGCGCCCCTGCGTCGTGGATGGCCTCCCAAGCTTCCCCCAACTTCGGGAAGCGCGCGATGAAGGCGGTGTACTGGCTGGGCGGCTCTGGCATCTTGTTCATGGCCTCTCCTTTCATTCATTCTCTCCAACTCTCGCAAAATGGGGGATCCGCAGGATCCCCCATTTTGCGAGCTGGCGAAAAACTCAAGTGGGTTCGGAAAGACTCCTTGCGGCCTTCTTGAATTCGCCGATGCCTTGGCCCAGGCTCTTGCCGAGCTGGGGCAGGCGGGAGGGGCCGAAGAACAAAAGCAGCACGGCGCCGATGAGGAGCAGTTCGGTCATTCCAAGGTTGCCCATGGCGGTCTCCTTTAGGAGCCGTTACGGAACAACCAGTGCTTTTCTGGTTGGTCCGTTACGGATCCTTATGTCGCTCTCGCCGTTTTGACGAAAGGGTTGTTTCGTTACAGCGACTTAGCTGGGATCAGTGGGGGCGTTGGTGTGGCGAAGGTGCTCCAGGACTTCCTGCTCTTCGAGGGTGTCGAAGTGGAGGCGGAATTCCCCGAGCGCGTTGAGGAGATCCTCATGGCCGCGGGGGCCGTAGTCACCCCGGCCGACGAGGCGCTCCAGGCTGAGGAGGTAGTCCCGGTGGGCCTTCATGTGCTCCTTCGTCAGGGGAGTCCCCGCCTCGGCCAGGGTGATTTCTTCCGTCTGGATATGGGACCGGAGGCCGAGGGTGAAGGTCTTGAAGGCCCCTTCGATTTCCCGCTCCCGGCCGGGCCGGAAACCTTCGATCAGGTCGAAGAGCCGGTTCACCTGATCGTGGAGCCCCTTGTGCTGGTCATCGATGATGGAGGCCCCGGTATCGAAGGCGTCGTTCCAGGCGGTGGGCCTCGTACGGGTGAGGCGGGACCACACGGCCAGATGGCCGAAGCCCAGCGTGAGCAGGATGCCGCCGATCTCGGCGAAGCCAAAGGAGGGCGCGGCGCCCTTGGTGAGGGCGGGAAAGACCATCACGTAGAGATCCAGCCAATGGCCCGCCAGGAGGATGACGGCGGCCCAGATGAGCACCGTCTCGTCCTGCTTCGCCTTCTTTTGGATGAGGAGGAAGAAGGGCACGACGAAGTTCAGCACCACGTTCAAGTAGAAGAGGGGCGCCCATTCGCCGAAGAGCACGGCCTTCACGGGACCCACTTCCTCGGGGATGTTCGCGTACCAGATCAGGAGGAACTGGCTGAGCCAGATATAGGCCCAGAAGCAGCTGAAGGCGAAGAGGAGCTTGCCCAGGTCGTGGTTGCGGGCATGGGCCACGCCCCGCACGAGGCCGAAATTCCGCAGGGCGATGGCGCTGAGCGTGAGAAGGGCGATGCCCTGCACGAACATGCCCGCGAAGCCATAGATGGCGAAGAGGGTGCTGTACCACAGGGGCTGCACGCTCATGATCCAGTCGAAGCTGGCCAGGGCGAAGGTCGCCCCGAAGACGGCCATGAAGGGGGCCGCCAGCTTGTGGCGGGTCAGGAGGGCCTGGCCGATGCCGATCCAGAGGGCGAAGAAGATCGCCACCCGGATGAAGAAGAAGGGCGGGTTGAGCCAGGCGGCCCGGCCGTGGACGTGGTGGTTGTGGGCGTACTCCGGCATGGCCCAGGGGTAGATCTGGGAGGCGCCGAACCACAGCAGGAGCATGAGCAGGGCCGCGTAGGGCAGCACCCGGGGCATGGCGTGCAGGGGCGCGAGGATGGGGTCGCTCCAGCGGGCGGAGGTGAGCACTTGCAGGGCGAGGAAGAAGAGGGCGCCGAGGCCCACGCCCGTGAGGTTGTAGCCCGCGATGAGGACGTTGCCCCAAAGGCGCGCGCCGGAGTTGGCGCCGCCCAAGGCGAGGCAGAGGATTCCCAAGGCCACGAGGCCCAGGGCGGCTTTCTGCAGGGTGCGGCCCAGCTTCCGGAGGCCCGGGATGGGGCTCAGATCGGGCATGACTTCATGGGATTCGGTCGCATGGCTCATGGCTTGGCTCCGGCGGCTGGGGCCGTGGGGGCGGCGGGTTTGGCGGCGGCGGCGAGCTTCGCGGCTTCAGCTTCCTTCTGCAGGCTCCGCAGGTGGGCCACGGCGAGCCAGCGATCCTCCCGGCTCATCTGGTCTCCGAAGCCCTTCATGATCTTTTCGGGTCCGCCGAAGGTGGCCACGTGGAAGAGCTGGCCCTCGCCGTAGGCCTGGTACTTGGCGATGAGGAGGTTGGGCGGATTGGGGAACTTGCCGATGACGGGGCCGTCGCCCTTGCCCTGGAAGCCGTGGCAGGTGGCGCAGACGCGATCCCACACGACCTTGCCGCGGGCCGCGTGGGCGGGCGTCGCTTCGAGGGGGTTCTTCAGCTCGGCACCCGCACGGGCCGCTTCTTCCTTGCCCGCCTCGAAGCCGAGGGGACGGAGGCCCCGGGGCATGGTGCCCGCGGGCGGCGCCTGCAGCACCTGGCCCTTCGCCAGCACGGGGCTGGGATCGAAGGCCTGGGCCGCCATGGGATACCACATGCCGGCGTCGAAAGCTGCGACTCGCTGGGTGAAATCGCGATTAAGGAGCATGCCGCCGCCCAGCATCACGGCGGGGGGCAGAAAGGCGGCCGCGAGCACCGCCACGGAGCCCACGGGGCGATCGAGGAACTTGGGGTTGGGCAGATCGTGGAAGTGGCGTTCCAACAGGACGGGATGGAAGGGGGCGAGGCCTGCCTTCACCTGCTCCATCGTGCCTTCGCGGCCGAACTCGCCCACGAGCCAGAACTTGTCGTCGTTGACGCCCGGCAGCAGATCCTTGGGGTAGATCCGGGGGCGAAGCCCGCTGATGGCGAGGAAGGTGAGCACCGTGCCCAGCGCCGCGAAGAGCACCGTGAGCTCGAAGGTCACGGGGATGAAGGCGGGCACGGAATTCAGCGGCTTGCCGCCGATGACGAGGGGGTAGTCCACCACGCTCGTCCAGACCTGGAGGGCCACGGCCACGAGGAAGCCGAGGGTGGCGAAACCGCCGCAGACCCAGGTGAGGCGGCTGGGCTTGAGGCCGAGGGCGTCATCCATGCCATGCACGGGAAAAGGAGTGTAGGTGTCGAGGACGTTGAGGCCCATCTTCACCCGCAGCTGGCCCACGGCGCCGAGCAGGTGATCCGGATCCGCGAAGGCGGCCTTGAAGAGGGACTTGTCAGTGGTCGCCATGTTTGAGCACTCCCTTCACTTCGCTCGCCGCGATCATGGGCAGCACCCGGCAGAAGATGAGGAACAGCGTGAGGAAGAGCCCGAAGCTGCCGATGAAGGTGGCCACCTCGTTGAAGGTGGGAACGTAGTTCGTCCAGCTGCTCGGCAGGTAGTCGCGGTGCAGGCTCGTCACGATGATGACGAAGCGCTCGAACCACATGCCGATGTTCACGAAGATGCTGAGGATGAAGAGGATCCAGGGCGTCGTGCGCACCTTCTTCGACCATAGGAAGTGGGGCGTGATGGCGTTGCAGCTCACCATCGTCCAAAAGGCCCACTTGAAGGGCCCCGTGGCCCGGTTGAGGAAGACGTAGCGCTCGTAGCCGTTGCCGCTGTACCAGGCGATGAAGAACTCCGTGGCGTAGGCGAAGCTCACGATCATGCCCGTGGTGAGCAGGATCTTGGCCATGGCCTCCAGGTGCGTCTTGGTGATGAACTCCTCGTAGCCCATGACCTTGCGAGCGATGATCATGAGGGAGAGCACCATGGCGAAGCCGCTGAACACGGCGCCCACGACGAAGTAGGGCGGGAAGAGGGTCGCGTGCCATCCGGGGATCACGGAGGTGGCGAAGTCCATGGACACGATCGTGTGCACGGAGACGACGAGGGGCGTGGCGAGGCCGGCCAGCAGCCCGTAGACCGTCTCGTAGCGCGTCCAGCGCTTGTTGGATCCGTTCCAGCCCAGGGAGAAGATCGTGAGGATGCGCTTCTTCTTGCTGCCCTCTTCGGCGCGATCCCGCTGGGTGGCGAGGTCGGGGAGGAGGCCGATGTACCAGAACACGGCGGAGACGAGGAAGTAGGTGCTGATGGCGAACACGTCCCACAGCAGTGGGCTGCGGAAATTCACCCACAGGGGGCCGCGGGTGTTGGGCAGCGGCAGGGCCCAGTGGCCCACCCAAGGGCGGCCCATGTGGATGATGGGGAAGAGGCCCGCGCACATGACGGCGAAGATCGTCATCGCCTCGGCGGCCCGGTTGATGGACGTGCGCCAATGCTGCCGGAAGAGGAAGAGGATGGCGCTGATGAGGGTGCCCGCGTGGCCGATGCCCACCCAGAACACGAAGTTCGTGATATCGAAGGCCCAGCCCACCGTCTTGTTCAGGCCCCAGGTGCCGATGCCGCGCGTGAGGGTCTGGTGGACCGCCCAGGCGCCGAGGGAGAGCATGGAGATCGTCACGAAGATCGCGGCGAACCAGACCATGGGCGGCTTGGTTTCCGTGGGCCGGAAGACCTCGTCGGTCACCTGCTTGTAGGTCTTGTTCCCCTCGATCAGGGGATAAGCAGGATGGGCGTCATGCATGGTGGCCTCCCTGGGGGCTCCGGGCTCCGGGCTCCGGGCTCCCGTGGGTTTCGATATTCCGGATCTTTGCGAGGTAGTTCACGGCGGGCGCCACGCCCAGCTCGCCGAGCACCATGTAGCGTTTGGGATCCGTGAGGGCCTTGCTGATCTCGCTATTGGGATCGAGCACGTCGCCGAATAGGATGGCCATGCCGGGGCAGCTCTGTTGGCAGGCCGTCCTCATCTCGCCATCCTTCAGCTCGCGGCCCTCGTTCTTCGCGGTGGCCTTGGCCATCTGGATGCGCTGGACGCAGAAGCTGCACTTCTCCATCACGCCGCGGGAACGGACGGTCACGTCGGGGTTGAGCACGAGGCGCTCGACGACGTCCTCGTGGTCGTAGTCGAACCAGTTGAAGCGGCGCGTCTTGTAGGGGCAGTTGTTGGCGCAGTAGCGGGTGCCCACGCAGCGGTTGTAGACCTGCTGGTTGAGGCCCTCCTCACTGTGGACGGTGGCCACCACGGGGCAGACGTTCTCGCAGGGGGCGTTGTCGCACTGCTGGCACATGAGGGGCTGGTGCACCACCTGGGGATCCTGCTCGTTGCCCGTGTAGTAGCGGTCGATGCGCATCCAGTGCATCTCGCGCTTGCGGCGCACCTCGTCCTTGCCCACGACGGGGATGTTGTTTTCCGCTTGGCAGGCGATGACGCAGGAGGAACAGCCGCTGCACTTCGAAAGGTCCACCACCATGGCCCAACTGTGGGGGCTCTTAGGGTGGGGCGTGTACATGCTCGGCTGGATGGGGCTGCCCACGCCGCCCTCGATGGGGCGGGCGGAGGCGGGATCCTTGAGGTAGCCTGCGAGGGCGAACTCGCGCACGAGCTCGCGCCCCTCCATGAGGTGGTGGTCTTGCGTGCAGGCCAGCTCGGCCTTTTGGGGCGTGGGGCTCAGTTCCAGCCCGTGACGATCGGCGGTCAGCCAGGGATAGGCGTCGCCGCCCACGCCCGTGCCGTGCTTGCCGGCGTGGGTGCGCCCGTAGCCGAGGGCCACGCCCACGGCCTTATCGTGCAGTCCCGGCTGGATGACGACGGGCAGCACGAGATCCGCGAGCCCCTTCGCCTTCAGTCGGACGACGTCCCCCTGGGCCAGCTTCAACCGCCCCGCCGTGGCCGGGCTCAGCTGCGCGTAGTTATCCCACGTGATCTTCGTGATGGGATCCGGCAGCTCCTGCAACCAGGGATTGAAGGCATCGCGCCCCTCCTGGATGCCGCCCTTCGCGTAGAGCCGCAGCTCCAGGGAGGAAGACTCCGCCTTGAGGGCGGCCCATTCGGATTGAGTGCGGCTTCGATCTTCCTTGTAGGCGGGTGCGACATTCGGTAGATCCAGGTCGGCGCCGCCCTTCTGGATGAGTTCGTCCCAGCTGGCAAAACCTGCGGTTTTACCAGAGGTGAAAAGAGCGAATGTGGATTTGACCCAGGCTTGGGCGGTGGTGGGGGTGCCGGCCCAGAGGAGGAGGCTCTCCACCGCGTCACGGGTGTCGAAGAGGGGGTTGAGGAGGGGCTGGCTGAGGCGGTAGTGGCCGCGCACGGGTTCCGCGTCGCGCCAGGCTTCGAGGCCGTGGTGGTCGGGGGCCACGTGGGTGGAACGGAAGGCCGTCTCGTCGGGCATGGTGGAGAGGGCCACCCGCAGGGGCACCTTGGCGTAGGCCTCGGCGAAGCCGAAGGCGGAAAGCTCGTAGGCGGGGTTGGCGCCCAGCACGACGAGGGCATCCACCTGGCCTGCGGCCATCTCGGCGATGAGGGCGCGCGTGGCGGCGTCATCCCCCTGCTTCTGCAGGGAGGGCTGTCCGAGATCCACGGTAGTCCCCTCGTTGCCCAGCGCCTTGTTCAGCCGCGCCGCGAAGATCTGCGCGTGGACATCGTTCACGCCGCAGAGCACAAGGCTCTTGCCCTTGGCGTGCTCCAGAGCCTGGGCGATTTCATGAACTTTCTTCTTCCCATTCGCGTCCAAGACGCGAATGGGGTTGCCGCCCTCAACCGCGGAACACAGGTGCTCCAAGAAGGCGATCGCCTCCGATGGCGCCACGCGGACCCGCTCGTCGGCGTTGGAGCCGGCCAGCGTCATGACGCTTTCCACCTGAATGTGGCGGTTCATGTGGGCGTCGGGGTGGCGGCGTGTGGCGTATTCGCGACCAAAGCCGGCGGGGTTCAGCCAACTGCCGAGGAAGTCGGCTTCCACGGCCACGATGAGATCGGCCTTGGCGATCTGGTAGGCGGGCACGAGGCGCTGCCCGTGGGTGCGCTCGTAGGCTTCCGCGATGGACGACTGGCTGAGGGCGTCGTAGGCGACGTGCTGGGCGTCCTTGAAGCCGCCGAGGAAGGCCTGCACGGCCCGGCGCTGGCTGGGGCCCAGGCTGCCGCTGAGGACGCGGATGCGGCCCCCCTTGAGGGCGGCGAAGCGGGCGACGAGGTCGCGGTCCAGATCGGCCCAGTGGGCCTCGTGGTCGGCCATGATGGGCGCGCGCAGTCGCCCGCCGTCGTAGAGGCCGCGCACCTGGGCCTGGCCCACGGCGCAGAGGGCTCCATGGCTGAGGGCGTCGTCGGGATTCCCCTCCAGCTTGATGGGGCGGCCGTCCCGCACCTTGGCCACGGCGCCGCAGCCGGCGCTGCAACCGGAGCAGGTGGTGGAGTACCAGAGGTCCGTGCCGGGCACCTGGCCCTCTTGGCCCTGGAGCAGAGCCAGCGCCTTTTCGGACTTCTTCGTATCGCAGCCCGTGGCGAGGCTCACGGCGAAGCCGAGGCCCGACCAGCGGAAGAAATCGCGGCGGGTCAGATGGCGCACACTTTCGCCGACCTTGGGCTCGCCGACGGGAAGTTCCTCGGGGAACTCATCCTGGCGTTGGGATGGGAGGGATTTGGATTGGAGGCTCCGCCAGAATTTCATGGGTTCACTCCTGGCATCGCGGGTTTGGTTTGAACATCTGCGTGAATCGGCGGAATCTGCGGATGAACCATCTTTTGATTTCTCATGGGTTCACCTCAGTAGTGGCAGGCCGAGCAATCAGTCGGAGCCGCGGGGCGCTTGCCCGAAGCGATGGCCTTCTGGTTCTGCTCGCGGTGGCAGGCTAGGCACTCGCCCATGGTGTGGGCCTTGGCCTGCTCCACGGTGTCCATGGCCTGGACTTCCCCGTGGCAGCTCTGGCAGGCCACGCCCGAGTTCACGTGCCGGCTGTGGTTGAAGAACACGAAGGCGGGCAGCCGGTGGACGCGCGTCCACTCGATGGGGCGGCCATCGTTCACCGCCTTCTGGAGCTTCGCGATCTCGGGGCTGGCTTCCTTCGAGTTGGGCTTGTTCTTGATCTGCTCGTGGCACTTCAGGCAGGTGGACACGGGCGGGATGGCCGCGTGCCGGCCCTTTTCGGCGCCGGTGTGGCAGAACTGGCAGTCCATCTTGTTATCCCCCGCATGGACGCGGTGGGAGTACTCGATGGGCTGGGCGGGCTTGTAGCCGCTGTTGTCCCCGAGGAGCCGGCCGTTCAGGGTGACGGCCAGCACGAGGAGCGACAGGGCCCCGCTCACGAAGCCCGTCAATAGGACGGTTCGCATTTGCATCGGAAACTCCTAGCGGAACCGCTTTTCGGGACGGCGGTTCCAGATCACCAGCTGGGGCGTGCGCCACAGGTAGTGGAAGGGCACCACCAGGAAGTGGACCAGGCGGGTGAAGGGGATGAGGCCGATGATGGTGAAGCCCGACAGGATGTGGATCTTGGGCCCGAGGGGCAGGCTCATCACGTACTGGGGCTTGGGGTTGAAGAGGAAGAGGCTCTGCAGATAGGGCGCCGCGTTGGTGGCGAACCAGGAGCTGCCCCAGCGGTAGCGCAGGGCCGTATCGATCCCGGAGCCCACCTGCAGGAGCAGGAGGAGGAGGATGATCACGTCCATGGAGGAGGTGACCACCTTGATCCGGGGGTGCGTGAGGCGGCGCACGAGGAGGCCCACCAGGCCCAGGAGGGCGAGCATGGCCATGGCCAGGCCCGTGGCCTCGAGCAGGAAGAGCCGCACGGGGTTCGCGTTCCAGGAGAGGATCACGCCCGGCATGAGGAAGGCGAGGAAGTGGCCCAGGAGGACGATGATGATGCCCCAGTGCCAGAAGTTGCTGCCCCAGTAGAGCTGGTCGTTCTCCAGGAACTGGCTGGAGAGGCTGCTGAAGGTGAAGGGGGTGTAGCGGTACCGGATGATGCTCACGAGGACCGCGAGGACCATCATTAGGTAGGGATACCCCACGAAGAGGAAAGTGCTAGTGAGCATGGGGAGCCTCCTTGCCATTGACGTCGGAGTGGGAGCAGCTGCAGGCGTGGTCGGACGTCCCGCAAGCCGTGGGTTCGATCGCGGCGGCCTCGCCGGGGGCCAGTTCCTTCAACAGCAGCTGCAGGGATTCCAGGAGGTTCGCATAGGGTCCCGCCCCCTCTCCCACGGCGCCGCGGAGCTTCTCCAGGGCGGGCAGGATGCAATCCCGCACGAGATCCTGGGCGTCGTCGTGCCGCAGCTTCGGCAGCAGCCGCAGCAGGGTCGGAAGGTAGTCCGGCAGAGCGCTCCCTTCGGCGATCTCATGCTTGCGGAGCACCTCCCGCACGTTGGCGAGGAAGGATCCCCGCTTGTACGTCTCCCCGAAGAGGTGCCACCCGATCTCCATGGTGCAGCTGGGATTCAAATCGAAGGTGCGCGTGTACATCTCCTCCATCTCGCCCGCAGGGATGAGCTGCGCCTCAAGGGCGAAGGCCTCCAACAAATCGAGCCAGATGGTGGGCTGCCACTTCAGCCGATCCGCCTGGGCGGCGGCTCGGCTGGGGAGGGACCCATCCGGGTACTCCAACAGTTCCGCGAATCCGGGCAATACGTTGAAGCTAACTTTCATCTTTTCCTCCTCTGAAAATGCGCAGCATTTTCAGCATCAGAGACCTCGCTCGGGAGCTTCGCGGAACCCGATGCCCGCGAGTCCCTTGTTCTCCAACGGATTCTTCAGGGCCTCGATGGCCATCTCGCGATGGCTGGCGGGGATGACGAAGCGCTGATCGAAGGTGGGGAGGCTCGTGAGGGCGTAGATCTCCTCGGCCTGCTCCGGGGTGCATCCCGCGTCGGCGAGGGCGGCCTTGGCCACCTCGATCTCGATATCGCCCACGGTGAGGGCCCGGCGCCAGGAGCGCACGGCCAGCTGCTTCTTGAGGGCGTAGCGCACGGGGCCCTCCTGCCCGGCGCCGAAGAGGGCGGCCAGGTACTCGATGGGCATGCGGGCCTTCTCCAGAGGGGCGAAGAGGTCCTCGACGTTGTTCGCCAGGGTGCCGTCCTCTTGGGTGGAGGTGACGGGGGCCAGGGCGGGGACGTAGAAGAGCATGGGGAAGGTGCGGTATTCCACGTGGGGCGCCAGGGCGAGGCCCCAGTTCTTCACGAACTTGTAGACGGGGCTCTTCTGGGCGGATTTGATGACGTCGTCGCCGATGCCGTTGGCCTTGGCGGAGGCGATCACTTCGGGGTTGAAGGGATCCGCGATGATCTCCCGGTGGGCGTCGACGAGCTCGGAATCCGGGCGGAGGCCGGCCTCCTTGATCTTGTCGGCATCGTAGAGGAGCACGCCCATGTAGCGGATGCGGCCCACGCAGGAGTGGAAACATGCGGGCGCCTGGCCCGTCTCCACGCGGGGGTAGCAAAGGATGCACTTCTCGCTCTTGCCGGTGTTCCAGTTGTAGAACACCTTCTTGTAGG
>CAYWDR010000073.1:1739-15179 GCA_964457075.1 uncultured Solibacteraceae bacterium | reverse complement strand
GGAAGCGGGCGAGGATCTGCTGGGCCACGTCCTGGGGGTTGCCGATGAGGGCGTTATCGGCGGCGCCTTCGACCTTCTTGGGATCGAGGGTGCCGTCGAGGGCCTTCCAGTAGGCGCCGAGGGCCTTGCGGGCGTGGGCTTGGGCGGCGTCGCGTTGGGCTTCGGGGGATTTGTCCGCGTCGGCATTGAGGAAGACGAAGACGGTGCGGGGCATGTAGTCCCGCTGCCAGGGGCCGCCCTTCGCGTGATAAGCGGAGGCCATGCGGCGGTGGGTGTCTTCGATGATCTCGGGCTTCGTGATGCTGAGGTTGAAGACCTGGACGGGGCTGAAGGAGTTGGCGAACTCCTGGAGCCGGGGATCGTGGCTGCCGATGACGGGTTGCACGAGCTCCCGGCGCCATTGGGCGGGGACGATCTTCGTGGCTTCGAAGGTCCAGCGGCGGGGCAGGGGGAGGAGGTCGCCGGCCACCGCGGCGAGGCTCTGAATGCGCTGCCACTCTTCGGCGCTGCGGAAGTCCTCCCGAGTCAGGGCGTACTCGGGAACGTCGCCGCTGGCAAAGGTGTCGCCGCGAAGCGCGCGGAGGAAGATTTCCGTGGCCTCCCAGAAGAGCTTGCCCTTCACCTGGGGCCAGGCGGCCTCCTCCCACGCGTTGCGGGCATCCACGCCCGTGACCCGGTTCATGAAGTCGAAGCGGCCCGCGCTGAAGCCCAGGTGGAGGCGGCGCGTCTCGTGGGGGTTGAGGCCGTGATAGCTGGCCCAGGTCGCCACCCGCTCGGCGTGGGCGAGGGGCCCGCCGTTGCAGACGATGTTCATGACGGCGGCGCCCACCTCGATGCGGGTCGTGCGATGGAAGACCTGTGTCGCCAACTGGAGGATGTCCCCGTTGAGGCCCACCTCGCCCTCCCAGTGGGGGACGACGGGCTTGCGATGCGCCTTCTGCACCTCGGAGCTGTAGTGGGATTCCGCCACCCAAGCCGCACCATAGCCCAGGCGGTCCCCCGCCTCCACCTGGCGGAAGAAGTTGCGGAACATGGTCGCCTCGTCGGGGGTGAGGCCGTCGACGGGGGTTTGGCTGATGGAGAAGAAGAGGTCGAACTTCATCGTGGGCTCTGGGCTTTCGGCTTTGGGCTCTTGCTGGGTGCGTCGGTGGCGAGTGACTGAATCAAACTCGTCAAACCAGGGATAAGGTTCTGGGTGATTTCAGAGAGCCGATGGGACGCGTCTTCCGGAATGTATTCAAGCTCGCGGGAGAGATGGACCAAATAATCCACTTCTGCGGCAGAACCGAGGGCGACGTTCAGGAAGTGAATGTACTCGCCAGAACTACGCCGCGCCGAGCCTTCAACGATGTTGGTTGGAATGCTCACCGCGCTGCGACGCAGCTGGCTTTGCAGTCCGAATCGTTCTTCCTGCGGGAACGACGTCGTGGCTGCGTAAACGCCCTTCACAAGCTCATGAGCTTCATGAAAGACGCGCAGCTTTCGATGGTCACGGGTCATGTTGCTTCCCTGGGTCGTGGACAGCTAGAGCCAATAGCCCAAAGCCAAGAGCCTATATCGCGTTCATTCTTCCACCATCCACCGCGATGCTCTGCCCGCGGATGTAGACCGCGTCCTCGCTCGCGAGGAAGGCGATAAGGGCCGCCGTCTCTGTGGGATCCGCCACGCGGCCCTCCGGGATGACGCGGACCATGTCCGCCTTCACATCGTCGAGGGACTTTCCCGTGCGCGCCGCGAGGCCCTTCTCCACGGCCTCCAGGCGCTCCGTGGCCGTGGCGCCGGGGAGGACGTTGTTGATGGTGATGCCCGGGGGCAACTCCTTCGCCAGCGTCTTGGCCCAGGCGGCGGTGGCGGCGCGGATGGTGTTGGAGACGCCGAGGTTGGGCAGGGGCTCGCGCACGCTCGTGGAGATGACGTTCACGATGCGGCCGTAGCCCTCGGCCTTCATGCCGGGCAGGAGGAGCTGCACGAGGAGGTGGGGGGCCATGAGGAGGCGGCCCAGGGCGAGGGTGAAATCCGCCTCGTGCGCGTCGAGGAGGGGCCCACTGGGGGGGCCGCCGGCGTTGTTCACGAGGATGGCGTGGGGGCCCACGCGATCCAGCAGGGCCTTCACGAGGGTGGCGAGGGAGGCGCGGTCTTCCAAATCGGCCACGAGGAGGTGGGCGTTGGGGGCGCCGACGTCCAAAAGCTCGGGAAGGAGGCCTTCCAGCTTGGCGCCGCCGCGGGCGAGGGCCGTCACTTCGCAACCGCGGGCGGCGAGGGCGAGGGCGGCGGCGCGGCCGATGCCGGCGCTGGCCCCCGTGACGAGGGCGCGGCGGCCCAGGAGGTCGCGATCAGCCGCCATAGGCCCCTCCGCCGAGACGGGAGCGCACCTCCCAAAGGAGGGGGAAGAATCGGTGCTCCGCGCGCCCCTTGAGGTAGTTCACGCCGGGATCCTTGAAGGCGTCCTGGCCGCTCATCTTCATCTGGTCCGTGTGGGCGACGCCCGTGCCGGGCTTGAATCCGATCATGCGTTCGGCCATGAGGTAGTGGCGGGTGCGCCAGATGCGGAAGGCCTCGTCGTACTCGATGAGGGCCTCGGCCAGCTGGTGGAGGTCGAGCATCCGCTCGTGGGTGTACACCTCCACGAGGGCCTGGAGTTGCTGTTCCTTATCGCCCACCTGGAAGCCCCGGCTGTGCAGGAGATCCACGAAGCCATCCCAGAGGCTCGCGTCGTGGAGGGCCTCCTTGAGCAGGCCCGTGTTGGCGGGATCGCCGGGGTAGAGCTGGAGGTAGCGTTCGTCCTTCAACCCCGAGTAGAACTCCAGGGCCCGGAACTGGGCGCTCTGCAGCCCCGAGGCGGGCTTGAGGCAATCCCGGAACTCCAGGAAGCTCGCGGGGCTCATGGTCTCCATCACGTGGATCTGCTGGATGAGCACGCGGGCGATCTCGATGCAGCGGCGGAGGAGCCAATAGGCGGGGCCCGCCTGGCCCTTCTGCAGGTGGCCGACCGTCGTGCGCGCCTCGTGGAGGAGGAGCTTGAACCAGAGTTCGTAGACCTGATGGACGATGATGAACTGCATCTCGTCGTGGGCTTCAGGCTCGCTGAGGGGCCTCTGGAGGCTCAGCAGGCCCTGGATCTGGAGATAGCTTTCGTAGGAAGGCTGAGAGGCGGACATGAAGGAAGTGTAGCTAGCTTCAAGCAGGCAGGCGCGCCATGAGGGCGTCCCATGCGATCCGCACCCCCGGCAGCGCGCCCACGGCTGTCTCTCCCGTGAGTTCCTGCACGTCCGGCTTTCCGTAAGTCCCGCCCTCCAGGCGGTAGATGGTCAGCACTCTGTCGTAGGGGTGCACCAACCAGTATTCCTTCACGCCATGGCGTTCATAGATGCGGCGCTTCTCCACCATGTCGTGGGCGGCGGTGGCAGGGGAGAGGACTTCCACCACCCAGTCCGGGGCGCCGCGCACGCCGCGGCGGTCCAGCTTGGTTTCGTCGCAGACGGCCAGCACATCGGGCTGCACCACGGTTTCGATGGCTTCGTCCGCTTCTCCGGCTTTGGGCAATCGCACGTCCACCGGGGCCACGAAGGCGCGGCAGGGCTTATCCTGCAAGGCGTTGGAGGCCTGCCGGAAGATCTCCCCCGCCACCTCTTGATGGGCGAGGTCCGGCGCCGGGGCCATGAGGTAGGCCACTCCGTCCACGAGCTCGTAGCGCACCCCCTCCGGCCACCGGAGGTAGTCCCCGTAGGTGTGGCGATCGGGATCCTTGAGCGGCAGTCCCATGGCGGGGTCCCCAGTTGAATCGGAAGAGTTCGGAATCATACCATCCGGCCGGGGGTGTCCCTTCCCCAGATTCCGCGGCCTGCCGCGGAATCTGGGGCTACCCCACCACCTGGTTCCGCCCCCGCCCCTTGGCCTCGTAGAGCCGGGCATCGGCCTTGGCCAGGAGGGCCTCCACTTCGTCGACGTCCGGGTCCAGCACGGCCACCCCCACGCTGACGGTGACGACCTTCTGATCGGGCAGGCCCGGCACCTGTTCCGATTCCATGCTCAGGCGGATGCGCTCGGCCAGGAGGCGGGCCCCCTCCAGATCGGTGCGGGGGCAGAGCACGAGGAATTCCTCTCCGCCCATGCGGCCGAGGCGATCCACCTTGCGGAGGGCGAAACTCATGCGCTGGGCGGCGACGCCCAGCACCTGATCGCCGGCCGGATGCCCGTAGGCGTCGTTGATGTGCTTGAAGAGGTCCAGATCCAGGGCCAGCACGGAGAGCGGCAGCCCGTAGCGGCGGGACTGCTCGACCTCGTGCTCCAGCAGATCCAGCATGTGGCGCCGGTTGTAGAGGCCCGTGAGGGGGTCGCGGATGGCCTGTTGGTAGAGGAGGGCGTGGCTGCGTTCGAGACCCATGACGCGGGCCAGCTCATCGAAGGCGATATCGAAGAGGCGCTGCTGTTCATCCCAGGTCTCCTCCTCCAGGAGAAGGGCGACGGCGCCGAGGGGGGCGTGGCCCCGCAGGCCGATGGCCTGGGAGGCGAGGAAGGGGCGCCGCAACTGGAGCCCCCGCTCCTCCGCGCCATCCGCCTCCACCCAGGTGATGGGGGGAGTGGCGTCCAGTCGCAGGCTTTCCTGCAGGCGGGTTTCCAGCGAGACCCGGCGGGAGGGGGGGGCGCAGGGGCCGTGGACGCCCACGGCCTTGACGTGATCCCCTTCGAGGTAGGCCATGGCCACGGCGCCGGGCAGAATCAGCTCCTGCACGATGCCGAGGAAGCCCTCGGCCAGACCCCGGGAATCGTGCTCCGCCGTGTAAAGCGTGCCCACGGCGTTCCGCATGGCGCTTTCGAGGAGCCGCTGTTCCAAGGCCCGGCCCAGATGTCGTTGGATGGATTCGATGGAGAAATTATCCTCGGCCACCTTGGGAACGAGCCCTTCGGCCCGCGGGCGGCGCGGGGTGTCGGCGAGGTGCTCGGCGGCGGCCACGACGCTGTTCATCTCCCGGCCCTTCACGAGGAAGCGGTCGGCCCCGCAGGTGCGGGCCCAGAAGCGGCTCAGGCAGCCCCCTTGGGCCGTGAGCAGGATGACGGGCAGGTGGCGGGTGGCCCGGTCGTCCTTGAGGAGGCGGCAGAGCTGGTAGCCGTCGAGCATCGGCATCTGGCAGTCGCTCACGACGATATCGGGCATGACGGAGGAAATAAGGATCAGCGCCTCGGCTCCGTTCTTCGCCTCCGTGATCTCGTGGCCCGCGTGCTGAAAGAGATACCGGAGCAATGCCAGCTGGATGGGGTTGTCATCCACGAGCAGGACTTGAAGCCCCTTGGCCACGCGTTCATTCATGGGAGGCCTATCGGCGGACCTTGCCTGGTCTTGATTTTCTCGGGGCCCGGCCTAGGGCTGATACTTAGTCCCATGGATGCACCCCTGTTGTTGAGCCTGGCCCGGGAGCGGGCGCGCACGCATGGCGAACTGGGCCTCGAAGGGGCCTGGGCCAGCGGACGGGCCTTGGGCCTGGCCTGGCGCAAGGAAGGATGGGTGTTCCTGCTTCAGCCGCGCCCGGAACTGTGGCTCCTGCCGACCTCCCACCCCGCCTGGAAGCGGCTGGAGGGCGAGGCGGGGAAGGATAGCGGCCGGGCCTGGGGCGCGTGGCTCAAGGGCGCGCGGTTGCGGGAGGTCTTGGGGGATCCCCGGGAACGGTGGCTGGGCCTCGTCTTCCAGCGCCGGGCCATCACGGGGCGGATGGAGACGGTGCGCCTCGCCTTCCAGGCCATTCCAGGCCGGGCGGGTCTCCGCCTCGATGGCGTGGACGTGCAGGCGGGGCGCCTGGGCCTGGGTGTGCCCTTCCCGGCCGCGGCCCCGGAGCCTCTCGAGGATCCGCCGCCCCTGCGGCGTTGGCGGGAGGCCTGGGGAGACCGGCTCCCGGCGGCCTTGGACGGCCGCATCCCCGAGGTGCTGGAGGGGGAGGGCGGCCTGGCCGAGCGGCATGGCCGGTGGTCCCAAGGCCGGGCCCAGGAACTCATCCTCGGCCCCCTGGAGGCCGCCCGCAGGCGCGTGCTGGATCAGGAGGGGAAGCGCCTGGAAAAGCTGGCCGCCGTGCTCGCCCAGGATCGGGCCCGCCACGAAGGGGGCCAGGCCATCCGCGCCCAAGCCACCCGCCTCTCCGCCGAGCTATGGCGGCTCAAGGGCGCCACGGCCTTCGTTGAGCTGCTGGACGGCGCCCGCCTCGATCTCCCGGTGGGGGAGACGGCGGAGCGCGCCGTCCAGAGGTGGTTCCAGCAGGCGAAGAAGGCCGAGCGGGGCCTCCAGCGGGTGGCGGAGTTGGAGGGCGAGCTGGCCCGGGGCCGGGCTGAGCACGCGCGGAAAGTCGCGGCCTTCGAGGCGGGCGAGGCCGGGCCCGCTCCGGTCAAAATGAGGCCTCGGGGCCAGGAGAAGCGCAAGGTGAAGGAATCGGCGGGCGGTTGCAAGCGGGCGGACGGCAAGGGCAAGGCCTTCCGCAGCGTGATGATCGAGGGCTTCGAAGTGCTCATCGGAAAGGGCGACGCGGAAAACGACCAGCTCACCTTCAAGGTGGCGGACAACCTGGACGTCTGGCTCCACGTGGCCTCCCACCCCGGCAGCCACGTCGTCATCCGCAACCCCGACAAGCTCAGCGAACTGCCCCGGGATGTCGTGGCGCGCGCCGCGGAGCTCGCCGCCTTCCACTCCAAGGCCAAGGACGGCGGCAAGGTGGAGGTCCACGTCGCCCGCATCGCCGATATCAGCAAGCCGAAGGGGTTCGCGCCGGGGAAGGTGATTTTGAAGAAGTGGGTGGGGGTGCGGGTGTATCCGAAGGCTTGAAGGGCTTCGGGCTTCGGGCGGGAATCTGCGGCGGGCGCATCGCGCCCGCAACCTAAACTTTCCATCGCGGGGCTACGCCCCGCCTCCGTTTCACCCGAAGCCCGAAGCCCGAAGCCCAAAGCCCAAAGAGCTACTCCGCCCTCACGGCAAACGCGTTCAGTCCCGCCTTCTTCAGCTTCTCGGCGGCCCGATCCATGGCCGCGCGCTCGGCGGGCTTGGCGAGGCGCACCTTGAGCTGGCCGCCGTCCTTCATGGTGGTGGTGGGATAACCGGCGGCCTTGGCCTTGTCGGCGACGCGCTTGGCTTCGGCGGCGTCCTTGGTGGCGACGAGCTGGAGGGTCCACCTCTCGGCGCGGGTTTCCGCGGGCGCCTCTGGTTTGGTCTCTGGTCTCGGCTCCGCCTTGGCGTCGGTCTTGGGCGGCTCGGGGCGCGTGTCCGCATCCGCCGCCTCCAGGGCCTTGAGTTGATCCGTGAGGCTCTCGGGCAGTTCCCTCAATTCTTCGTCGAGGCTCTTGGCCTTGGGGCCCTTGAGGGCGGCGCCCTGCTTGCCCACCTGCACGCCGAGGACGAAGGCGAGGGCCAGCAGCCCCGCCGCCATCATGGCGACCCAGGTGACGCTGCGGGGGTCGAGGGTGAGCTTGTCGCGGTTGGACATCGGGATCAGGGTACAACCGCATCGAGGCGGAGGGCGTACTGGGGGCCGAAGCTGGCCGGGCCGGTGACGAGCACGCGGGAGGCGGGCTCGAGCAGGGCCGCGCCGATGAGCTGGCCGCCGCAGCCGCAGAATTCGCCCCAGAGGGCCTTGGGGGTGACGGGTTTCGGCAGGCCCGGCTGGGCCCATAGCTCCGTTTCCGCGGCGTCGAGCCGCCGCTCGCCGCTGGCCCCGCTGATCCAGCGGTCGAGGGGGCCGTCCAGCACCTCGCTCGCGGCGGTGGCGAGGCAGGCCGCGCGATCGGCGTTTTCGTCCACCGGGGCCAGGAAGGCGAGGGCGCCGAGGGTGGCGCGGATGCGGGCGCCCCGGGCCTTCGCATCCTCCTCCCGCTCCAGGAGGAAGGCCTGAGCCCCCTCGCCCGGCAGCATGCCGCCCCCTTGCATCGGCTTGGGATCTCCATGGCGCGCGGTCATGCGCGCGCCATGGAGGATGTGCGTCAGCAAGGGGAAGATCGAATCCAATCCCAGCACGAGCACGGCGTCGCATCGGCCCGTGCGGAGCCAGCGTTGGGCCTGCTCCAGGGCCTCGAAGGTGGCGACTTCCCGTTCCAGCAGGGTGGCGCTGGGCCCCTTGAGGCCGAAGGTGGTGGCCACGTATCCGCTGGGGGCATTGGCCACCGAGTTGGGGAAGAGCAGGGGGCTGGCGGCCTCGGGGCCCCGATCCAGGTAGGGGCGGTAAAAGGCCTCGCTGGCCTCGCTGCCGGCCGTGAGCGTGCCCGCGGCGAGGCCGATGCGCTCGCCGCCGAAGGCCTTGGGATCCAGGCCCGCATCCGCGAAGGCCTGGGCGGCGGCCACCCAGGCGTAGCGGCTGGCGCGATCCAGGCGCCTCAGCTGCATGGGGGGGATGTGGGCCGCGGGCTTGAAGTTCGGGCAGAGGGCCGCCCGGCCCACGCCCACTTCCGCCGGCGCTTCCTGAAAACAGGGAGGTCCGGAGGCGAGGCTCTCGCGGGCCGCCTCGGGGCCGTCGCCGCAGGGGAGGACGAGGCCGAGGCCCGTGAGGGCGATGCCCTCGGGCTTCGGGCTTCGGGCTTCGGGCTTCGGGTTCACCGCCCCTCCCAGCGGCCGAGGGCCAGGCTCACGTTGTTGCCGCCGAAGGCGAAGGCATTGACCAAGGCCACCCGGATCTCCCGCTCCCTGGAAACGAGGGGGGTGCAGTCGAGATCGCATTCGGGATCCTGGTCCTCCAGCCTCAGCGTGGGGCTCACCACCTGATCCCGCAGGGCGAGGACGGCGACGGCGGCGCCGATGGCTCCGGAGGCGCCCAGCGTGTGGCCGAACTGGCTCTTGGTGCTGGTGACGGACACGCGATCCGCGGCCTCGCCCAGCACCCGGCGGATGGCTCGGCACTCGGAGCCGTCGTTGGCCGGCGTGGCCGTGGCGTGGGCGCAGACGAGGTCCACGCGGGCGGGATCCACCCTTCCCGTGCGCAGGGCCATGTCCATGGCGCGCCAAGCCCCCTCGCCCTCGGGGTGGGGGGCCGTGGGGTGGTGGGCGTCCATGGAGGCGCCGTAGCCGAGCAGTTCGGCGAGAATGACCGCCCCGCGGGCCCGGGCTGCTTCGAGGGGCTCCAGGATCAGCTGCACGCCCCCCTCGCCGAGGTTCAGGCCCGCGCGGTTCCGGGAGAAGGGGCGGCACTTGGCGGGGTCCACGGCCTTGAGGCTGGAGAAGCCGCTCCAGGTCATGCGGCAGAGGTTTTCGGCGCCGCCCGCGAGGGCGAGGTCCAGATCATCGGCCTGGATGCGCTCCAGGGCCTGGCCGATGGCCAGCAGGCTGCTGGAACAGGCGTTCATCACCGTGCTTCGCGCCCCCGTGGCGCCGATGCGGGCGGCTAGGGCGTCCGTGACGGTGTTGGGCGTGTTGTAGGCGATGCGGGCGGCCTTGGGGCGCTGCCCCGCCACGAGGGCGCTCAAGTAGCGCTCCGCGCCGGGAAGGCTGGAAGTGCCGGCCCCTTGGAAGACGCCCATGCGCCGCGGGGCCAGGGCGGGCGCCCAGCCGTCCAGCGCCTCCTCGAGGGCCCGCAGGGCCTGGGTTTCGCAAAAGCTGTTGGGGGAGTCGCCGGGCAAGTCCACCTCCCCGCCGATCTGGGCGGGTTCCTTGGGCAGGCTCAGTTTCGTGAGGGGCCCCAGGCCGTCCCGGCCCTCGCGCATGCCCTTCCACGTGGCCTCGCGGGTGGGCGCGAGGCTGGAGACGAAGCCCAGTCCCGTGACGACGACGCGCCTCAAGGGCCCACCCGCTTCACCATGAGCTTGGCCTGGCAAAGCACCCGCCCCTCGCAGGAGACGCTGCCCGCCACCTTCATCATCCCGGCGAAGGAGCCCTCGGAGGCCACCTCCAGGCGCAGGCGGTCGCCGGGAAAGGCGGGGGCCTTGAATCGGGCATCCTGCACGCCGGCGAGGAAGACGGCCTTGCCTTCCAGGCTTTCAGCCTCCAGGAATCCCCCGGCCTGCGCGAGCATCTCCAGCATGAGCACGCCGGGCACGAGGGGGCGGCCGGGGAAGTGGCCCTGGAGGAGGGGATCCCCGTAGCTCACGAGCTTCTCGGCCACCACCCGGAGGCCGGGTTCCCGCTCCAGCACCCGATCCACGAGGAGGAAGGGGTGCCGATGGGGGAGCTGATCTTGGATGCCGTCCATCGCGGCTATGGGCGGTGCTGCCCGATATAGGCGGTCAGGGCCTCCACGGACTTGAAGGCCTGCATGCCGGCGGCCTCGTCCTCGATCTTCACGCCGAAGGCCTGCTCGATGCCGAGCACCAATTCAAGGGCATCGATGCTATCCAATCCCAGGCCCTCGCCGAAGAGGGGGGCCTGGGCGTCGATATCCGAGGGAGCCATGCCCTCCAGCTTCAGGCGCTGGATGATCATTTCTTTAACTTGGAGCTGCAGTTCGGACATGGTTGGCCTTGAAGGAAACCCTCATTGTAGCCCCGGGGCGGCCCAGTGGCGGATTCCCGTCACGCCTGCCGAACATGGGCCAACCAATTCGGGCCCGCTGCACTAGAATGGGGGGTTGGGGTCCGACCATGAATCCTGCAGCTCCCTTCATTCCCGTGCTCATCCTGATCGCCCTGGCCTGCGGGGTCGCGGTGGCGATCCTGGCGTTGTCCGGATGGATCCTGCCCAAGTTGAAGCCGAACAATCCCCAGGCGGCCAAGCTCGAACCCTTCGAGTGCGGCGTGCCGCCCATCCAGGAAGGGGCCCGCCACCGATACAGCGTGAAGTTCTACCTCGTGGCCATGCTCTTCATCCTGTTCGACGTGGAAGCGGCCTTCCTCCTGCCCTGGGCCGTGACCTACAAGGCGCACGCCTGGACCTTTTGGGCGATGCTCAGCTTCATGGCCACCCTGCTGGTGGGCTTCATCTATGCCTGGGGCAAGGGCGCCCTGGATTGGGAACGATAGGCCGGGGGATCCGAAGATGTCCGAGATGAACCTCCACGAGGCCGTCGTCACCACCCGCCTGGATGCCGTGGTGAATTGGGGCCGCAAGAACAGCCTTTGGCCCCTGCCCTTTGGTACCGCCTGCTGCGCCATCGAATTCATGAGCGTGATGGCCTCCAAGTACGATATGAGCCGCTTCGGCGCCGAGGCCATGCGCTTCAGCCCCCGCCAGAGCGACATGATGCTCGTGCTCGGCACCGTCACCAACAAAATGGCCCCCGTGCTGCGCACCATCTACGCCCAGATGGCCGAGCCCAAGTGGGTGATCAGCGTGGGCGTGTGCGCCAGCTCGGGCGGCATGTACCGCACCTACGCCACCCTGCAGGGCATCGACCGCATCATCCCCGTGGACGTCTACGTGCCCGGCTGCCCGCCCCGCCCCGAGAGCATGCTCTACGGCGTGATGAAGCTGCAGGAGAAGATCGAGAAGGAGGGCCTCGGCATGCGCAAGGATCACATCCGGCGCTTCTACGAAAGCCTGGAGCGCCAGAAGGAGCTGGAGGCCGCGAAGGGCCTCACGGGCCAGCAGGCCATCCGCGAAATGCTCATGGACGCCGCCGGTGCCGGCGCTCCCACCATTTTCTGAGGGCGCCCATGGTCACCGAGCACATCGAAGAGCAGCTCCCCGGCGCCGTGCGGGATAAGCACGACTTCCGGGGCGATCACACCATCGTCGTCGGAGGGGAGAACCTCCTGGCCGTGGCGGACCTTCTCTTCAAGGAGGGCTTCCAGTTCCTCGTGGACGTGACGGCCGTGGATTGGCCGGAGCGGGAAAGTGCCCGCTTCGACGTCGTCTACCACTGGCTGAACCTCACGAGCCAGGAACGCCTGCGCGTGAAGGTGCCCGTGGCCGAGGGCGGGGCCGTGCCCAGCCTCGTCTCCCGGTTCAAGACTGCCGACTGGTTCGAGCGGGAAGTCTTCGATATGTTCGGCGTGCGCTTCGACGGCCACCCCAATCTGCAGCGCCTCCTCACGTGGCCCGACTTCCCCGGCCACGCCCTTCGCAAGGACTTCCCGCTGGATGGCGGGGATGCCTTCTGCATGGACGGGTGCACTGCGCCCTACAACCGGGGTTAGGTGAGCACCATGGATTCCATCGCCATTTCCCGACAGATGCTCGACGGCGATCGCATGATCGTCAACATGGGCCCCTCCCACCCCGTGACCCACGGGACGCTCCGCATCGTGCTGGAGCTGGAGGGCGAGTACATCATGAAGGCCACGCCCGAGATGGGCTACCTCCACCGCGGCGTGGAGAAGTTGGGGGAAAACCTCAGCTACAACCAGTTCGTGCCCCTCACGGACCGCTTGGACTACTGCTCCAGCATCATGAACAACGTGGGCTACGCCGTGGCCGTGGAAAAGCTCCTGGGCATCCAGGATCCGCCCCGCTCCCGCGTCATCCGCGTGCTCGTGAGCGAGCTGGCCCGCATCGCCAACCATATCGTCTGCCTCGGCATCAACGCGGTGGATATCGGCGCCTTCACGGCCTTCCTCTATCTCTTCAAACAGCGCGAGACCACCTACGACCTCTTCGAGATGGCCGCGGGCCAGCGCATGCACACGAGCTTCACCCGCGTGGGCGGCCTCATGCGCGACCTGCCCGAGGAGTTCTTCCCCCTCTTCGACCGCTTCATGGAGGAGTGCCCCGCCGCCATTGACGAGCTGGAGACGCTGCTCACCCGCAACCCCATCTGGCACGATCGCACCAAGGGCGTGGGCGCCATGAGCATCGAGGACGCCGTCAACTGGGGCTACACGGGCCCCTGCCTCCGCGCCAGCGGCCTGGCCCAGGATCTGCGCGTGGCCCAGCCCTACCTGGACTACGAGACCTACGATTTCGACATCCCCGTGGGGACGACGGGCGACGTGTTCGACCGCTACCTCGTCCGCGTCGAGGAGATGCGCCAGTCCCTGCGCATCCTCGCCCAGGCCAAGCAAAAGCTCGCCGAGGTGGGCCCCGGCCCCGTGATCGTGGACGACTACAAGATCGCCCTCCCCCCCAAGGAGAAGGTCTACACGCGGATGGAAAGCCTCATCCACCACTTCAAGCTCATCATGCACGGCATCGACATGCCCGTGGGCGAGGTCTACAGCAGCACCGAGGCCGCCAACGGCGAGCTGGGCTTCTACATCGTGTCGGATGGCGGCAAGAACCCCTACCGCATCCGGGTGCGTCCCCCCTGCCTCCCCATCTTCAGCTCCTTCGATGAGAAGGTGCGAGGTCGGCTCATCGCTGATGCCGTCGCCGAGCTCGGCGCTATGAACGTCATTGCCGGCGAACTCGATCGGTAGGCGCTGAACAGGGGGCGATGAGCCTCCCTCCTATCGCGGGCCTCCACAGGAGGCCCGCTCCCGTTTCGCCTGCGGCTCAACGGAGTCGGGACATCGCTGATGCCGTCGCCGAGCTCGGGGCCATGAACGTCATTGCTGGCGAACTCGATCGGTAGGCGCTGAACAGGGGGCGATGAGCCTCCCTCCTATCGC
>CAYWDR010000073.1:0-1639 GCA_964457075.1 uncultured Solibacteraceae bacterium | reverse complement strand
GGGCCTCCTTTTGGAGGCCCGCTCTCGTTGCGCCCATGGCTTGGCGGAGCCAGGAGATCGCGGAGGCCTTCGCCTGGCTGGCCGTCCTGATCTCGAGGTTGATCGGACGATTCTGCCGTGAGGGTCGGAAGGGGGCCCATGGCGCCCGGGACCTTGGTGGGAGAGGGTAGGTTAAAAGTGCCTTTGGTGGGATTTTCCCGGTAGCGATGGATTTTTAAATCAAGAAAACAAAGAAAGATAGATCCGCATCAGGTCCTCTGGCACGTCCAATGCGAAAGGTCCCCGCCCCCACGGATGGGGGCCCCGGCCGAAGCCGGTCCAAGTCCATCACCGGCGCGGTGGCCCGCGCCCCGCGGGATTCCGCCAAGGAGGAGCCATGACTTCCATTTTGAACAACGTGGCCGCGCTGGGGGCCAGCCGCCAGCTCGGCATCACCGGTAGCGGGCTCGAGCGCACCATCCAGCGCCTCACCACCGGCAAGCGCATCAACCAGGCTTCGGACGACGCGGCCGGGTTGGGCATCAGCAACCTCCTCGGCGCGGACATCCGCATCGCCGTGCAAGGTCGCCGGAACGCCAATGACGGCATCAGCTACTTCCAGGTGGCGGATGGCGTGCTGGAAGAGGTGACGAGCCTGCTGACCCGCGCCGCGGAGCTCGCTCAGCAATCGCAGACGGGCACCATCAGCGCCACCAACCGCTCCAACATCGACGCCGAGTTCCAGAACATCATCACGACCATCGCCGACATCGGCCAGAGCACCACCTTCAATGGCCAGTCCGTATTCACGGGCGGGACCCTCACCGTGGCCGTGGCCGGTTTCAGCCCGGTGGCCGTCTCCATCGCCACCATCAGCACGAGCTCCACCGCGGCCCTGGGCCTCACGGCGGGCGTGAGCAGCCTGACCACCCAGGCGGGTGCCGCCGGCGTGGCTGCGATCCTCACCGCCGCGTTGACCTCGGTGTCGAACGTCCGGGCGACCATCGGCGCCGGGCAGCAACAGCTCTCCTCGGTGGCCAACGCCCTGGGCATCCAGGTGGAGAACTTCACCGCGGCCTTCTCCCAGATCCGGGACGCGGACATCGCGGACGAGGTCATCAAGCTCAACAAGTTCCAGATCCTCAACCAGAGCGGCACCAGCGCCCTGCAACAGGCCAACCAGGCTCAGCAGAGCATCCTGAAGCTCCTGCAGTAGCGGCGGGGGAACCCGCACGAAGGGCGGGCCGAGGGGCCCGCCCTTCGTCGCGTTGGGACGTTCAGTCCTTTTCGACGGTGCGAAGGCGTTCCCTCAGGCCATTCCGCAGCCGTTCGAGCAATTCCAGCAGGTGGGAGCGGTCCTCCTCGGAGAGGCCCTCGGCGACCTCCGCACACAGCTCATCGTGGCTGTTGTGGATCCGGGCCTCCAGGGCGAGGCCCTCGGAGGTGATGCGGATGCGGCTGCCCCGGCGGTCCGCGGGGTTTTCGCAGCGGGCCACGAGGCCCTGGGCGGCCAGGCGGTTCACCAAGCGCGGGACGTCGGCGAAGCGGTAGATCATCCGGGTGCGGAGGTCCCGGATCAAGTAGCCCTCGGGAGGCCCCCCCTTCAGGATGCGGAGCACGTTGAACTGCTGATCCGTGATCCCGGCGCCTTCGAAGAGGG
>CAYWDR010000072.1:5988-15339 GCA_964457075.1 uncultured Solibacteraceae bacterium | reverse complement strand
CGGAGGCGCGATGAAGAGGGAAGCGAGTTTCCTCAATTCCTCCATCGGCATGAAAGTCATCATGGCCATCACCGGCATCATGCTGGTGGGCTTCGTGGTGGGTCACATGGCCGGCAACCTGCAACTGTACTTGCCTGCCCATGACGGCGTGCGGCCCCTGGATGACTACGCAGTCTTCCTGCGCACCATGCTGCACGGCGGTGGCATCTGGATCGCCCGGGGCGGCCTGATCGTGGCGAGCGCGCTGCATGTGTGGGCCGCCGTCCGCCTCACCCGCATGAACCAGGCGGCCCGGCCCGTGGCCTACCATGCCCCCGCCTACAAGGCCTCCACGCTGGCCTCCCGCACGATGCGCGTGAGCGGCGTGATCCTGGCCCTCTTCATCGTCTTCCACGTCCTCCACTTCACCCTTGGAAAGTTCACCCCCTTCGAGGAAGGCAAGGTCTTCCAGAACGTCGTGATGGGCTTCCAGGTGCCCTGGGTGAGCGGTTTCTACATCCTCGCCATGCTGTGCCTGGCCACGCACCTCCGCCACGGAATCTGGAGCTTGATGCAGACCCTGGGCTTCAACCATCCCCGCTACAACGATCTGCGCCTGAAGCTCGCCACCGCCCTCACCGCGCTGGTGGTGCTCGTCAACATCTCCTTCCCGCTGGCCGTGCTGTTCGGCTACGTGAAGCTGTCCTGAGGGAGACGACCATGGAACTCAAAAGCAACATTCCGGACGGACCCCTCGAACAGAAGTGGGACAAGCACCGCTTCGATATGAAGCTGGTGAACCCCGCCAACAAGCGCAAGTACAAGGTGATCGTCGTGGGCTCCGGCCTGGCCGGCGCCGCCGCCGCCGCCTCCATGGCCGAGCTCGGCTATGAAGTGGAGTGCTTCTGCTACCAGGACAGCCCCCGCCGCGCGCACTCCATCGCGGCCCAGGGCGGCATCAACGCCGCCAAGAACTACCGCAACGACGGCGACAGCGTGCGCCGCCTCTTCTACGACACCATCAAGGGTGGCGACTTCCGCGCCCGCGAGGCCAACGTCTACCGCCTGGCCCAAGTGAGCGTGAACATCATCGACCAGTGCGTCGCCCAGGGCGTGCCCTTCGCCCGCGAGTACGGCGGCCTCCTGGACAACCGCTCCTTCGGCGGCGCCCAGGTCTCCCGCACCTTCTACGCCAAAGGCCAGACGGGCCAGCAGCTGCTCATCGGCGCCTACCAGGCACTCGAGCGCCAGATCGGCCTCGGCAAGGTGAAGATGCACACCCGCCACGAGATGCAGGAACTGATCATCGTGGACGGCAAGGCCCGGGGCATCGTCACCCGCGACATGGTGACGGGCGAGATCGAGAGCCACATGGCCGATGCGGTGTGCCTCGGCACCGGCGGCTACGGCAACGCCTTCTACCTGGCCACCTACGCCAAGGGCTGCAACGGCACCGCCATCTGGCGCGCCTACAAGAAGGGCGCCGCCTTCGGCAACCCCTGCTACACGCAGATCCACCCCACCTGCATCCCCGTCACGGGCGATCACCAGTCCAAGCTCACGCTCATGTCCGAGAGCCTGCGCAACGACGGCCGCGTGTGGGTGCCCAAGAAGGCCGAGGACTGCGGCAAGAAGCCCAGCGAGATCAAGGAAGAGGACCGCGACTACTACCTCGAACGGAAGTACCCCTCCTTCGGCAACCTGGCTCCCCGCGATATCTCGAGCCGCGCCGCCAAGCAGGTCTGCGACGCCGGTCTGGGCGTGGGCCCCGGAGGGCGGGGCGTGTACCTCGACTTCCAGGACGCCATCAACCGCCTGGGCGCCAGCACCGTGGCCGCCAAGTACGGCAACCTCTTCGAGATGTACGAGCGCATCACGGATGACAATCCGTACAAGACGCCCATGCGCATCTACCCCGCCGTGCACTACACCATGGGCGGCCTGTGGGTGGACTACAACCTCATGAGCACCATCCCCGGCCTCTTCGTGCTGGGTGAGGCCAACTTCAGCGACCATGGCGCCAACCGCCTGGGCGCCTCGGCCCTCATGCAGGGTCTGGCCGACGGCTACTTCGTGATTCCCTACACCATCGGCAACTACCTGGCGGGCCACAAGCCCGACAAGATGGACGCGGAACAGCCCGAAGCCAAGGCCGCCGCCGCTTCCGTCAAGGAGCGCGTCAACAAGCTCCTCGCCGTGAACGGCAAGTCCACGCCCACGGACTTCCACCGCGAGCTGGGCAAGGTCATGTGGGAGCACTGCGGCATGGCCCGCAACGAGAAGGGCCTCGAGAAGGCGCTGCAGCTGATCCCCGAGATCAAGGAGCGCTTCTGGAAGGACGTGAAGGTGGGCGGCAGCGGCGCCGAGCTGAACCAGTCCCTGGAGCTGGCCGGCCGCGTGGCCGACTTCATCGAACTGGGCGAGCTGATGTGCATGGACGCCCTCCAACGCCGCGAGAGCTGCGGCGGCCACTTCCGCGAGGAATGGCAGGAGGATGGCGAAGCCAAGCGCGACGACGAGAACTTCGCGCACGTGGCGGCCTGGGAGTACAAGGGTGAGGGCCAGAAGCCGGTGCGCCACACCGAGCAGCTGTCCTTCGAGAACGTCCACCTCGCGACTCGCAGCTACAAGTAGGAGCGGACCATGGAAAAGCACCTGAACCTCACGCTCCAGGTCTGGCGCCAAAAGAACGCCAAGGATCCCGGCGGCTTCAAGAATTACGAAGCCAAGGGCATCAGCACCGAGATGTCCTTCCTTGAGATGCTCGATGTCGTGAACGAGGGCCTCATCAAGAAGGGCGAGGACCCGATCACCTTCGACCACGATTGCCGCGAGGGCATCTGCGGCGCCTGCGGCATGGTGATCAACGGGCGGCCCCACGGCCTTCGCGAGCGCACCACCGCCTGCCAGCTGCACATGCGCAGCTTCAACGACGGCGACACCATCGTGCTCGAGCCCTGGCGCGCGACGGCCTTTCCGGTCCTGAAGGATCTGCTGGTCGACCGCAGCTCCTTCGACCGCATCATCGCGGCCGGCGGCTTCATCTCCGCCCCCACGGGCTCCGCCCAGGACGCCAACTGCCTGCCGATCCCCAAGGACAACGCCGATCGCGCCATGGATGCCGCCGCCTGCATCGGCTGCGGCGCCTGCGTGGCCGCCTGCCCCAACGCCAGCGCCATGCTCTTCGTGGGCGCCAAGGTGAGCCACTTGGGCCTCCTGCCCCAGGGCCAGCCCGAGCGCACCTCCCGCGCCCTGGACATGGTCGCCCAGATGGACGCCGAGGGCTTCGGCACCTGCACCAACCACGGCGAATGCGAAGCCTCCTGCCCCAAGGGCATCAGCCTCGAAAACATCGCCATCCTCAACCGCGATTACCTCAAGGCCAGCCTCACCTACCGCCCCGAAGTGGAGTCCGGCGGCTTCTAGCCTTTCAACCCCCTACAAAAACAAAGGCGCGGTTCCCGCGCCTTTGTTTTTGTAGGGATGTGAACGGAGTGCCCAACATTGGGAGACAATCAACCCATGCCGATTCAGCGCCTGGTGGATGGGATCCACCAATTCCAGAAGGACGTTTTCCGCCCCGCTTCCGAGTTCTTCGGGTCCCTGGTGCATGGCCAGAAGCCCGAGGTGCTCTTCTTTACCTGCGCGGATTCCCGGATCAATCCAAATTTGGTGACCCAGACGAACCCTGGAGAGCTATTTCTCGTCCGAAATGTCGGCAACATCGTGCCCCGATACGAGGCCGGCTCATCCGAAGCGGCCGCCATCGAGTTCGCCGTACGCGAATTGCCCATCCACGACATCATCGTGTGCGGCCACTCCCACTGCGGCGCCATGCGGGCCCTGTTGGAGCCGAAGGATAACCTCCCGGCCCTGGAATCCTGGCTCAGGCACGCCGAGCCCACCCGAAAGCTCATCGACTCCAACTACGGCCACCTGAATGGCCAGGATCGACACATGGCCACGGTGAAGGAAAACGTCCTCATCCAGCTGGAGAACCTCCGGACGCACCCTGCGGTCCAGGAAGGCATCGCCGCGGGGCGGCTCCACCTGCACGCCTGGGTCTACCACATCGAGGACGGGATGGTGGCCGCATACGACCCGGACACGGGGCAGTTCAGGCCGGTGGGGGACCGATGACGCTCACCAAACGGGCCCGCGATGCGGGCCCGTTTGGTGAGAAGTGAATGGCTATAGGCGCTCGGCCCACCAGGCAACGACGGCGCGGGCGAGGCTTTCCTTGGGCAGGGGCCCGAGGGGATGCTGAGGGCCTTCCGCTGTGACGGGCAGAAGGGTGTTGGGCTGAAGGCCGAACCCCTTGCCATCGGCGATGTCGTTGACAAGCACGGCGTCGAGGCCCTTCCGCTTGAGCTTCGTCTCCGCGTTGACGGCATGCTGCTCGCTCTCGGCGGCAAACCCCACCAGCCACTGACCCGCCCGCTTCTCGGCGGAAAGGGTGGCGAGAATGTCGGGGGTGCGCAGGAGCACGAGTTGTTCGGCGCCGTCCATCTTCTTCACCTTCTGGTCGAAGCGCCGCTCGGGGCGCTGATCGGCCACGGCGGCGGCGGCGAAGCAGCCGTCCATGGAAGGCCATGACTCCCGGCAGGCGGCCAGCATGTCGTCGGCGCTCCGCACACGGACGGTGGGCACGCCCCAGGGCGCCTCCAGATCTCCGCCGAGGACGAGGTGGGGGTGGGCGCCCGCATCCCGCAGGGCCCGGGCCAGGTGCACGCCCATGCTGCCCGTGCTGCGGTTGGTGAGCGTGCGGACGGGATCCAGATCCTCGCGGGTGGGGCCGGCCGTGACGAGCACGCGCTTACCTGCAAGGGCGGGCCATTTCGGGTTTCCCAGGGTGCGGATGGCCTCGGCGATTTCGTCGAGCTCCGCCAGCTTCCCCTGGCCCGATTCCCCGCAGGCCAGCAGCCCTTCACTGGGCTCCACGAAGCGGTGCCCCAGCTCCCGGAGCCGGGCCACATTGGCCTGGACAGCGCCGTTGTCCCACATGCCCGTGTTCATGGCCGGGGCCCAAAGGATGGTGGCGCGGGTGGCCAGGAGGACGGTGCTGAGCAGATCGTCTGCGAGGCCGTGGGCCGTCTTGCCCATGATATCGGCGGTGGCGGGCACCACGGCCAGCAGGTCCGCCCACCGGGCGAGATCGATGTGCTCCACCACGGGCGAAGGCCGCCATTCGTTCAGCTCGGGGTTGGCGCCATGCACGGGCTGGCCCGTGAGGCTCGCCAGGGTAAGGGCGGGAATGAACCTGGCGCCAGCCTCCGTGAGCACGCAGCGCACCTCGTGCCCCTCTCGGGTGAGGAGTCGCGCCAGATCCGCGGATTTGTAGGCGGCGATGGAACCAGTGATACCGAGCAGCAGCTTCATGCGATTAGGGTTTCACATCCCGGCCACGGGATCCATGAGCCAGGTCTCAAATCGCACCCTGGAGGCCCAGGAGCTTCAGCGCAGGTCTTGAAAGCCGAATGCCAAAGGCGGCTGCGTTCCATGCGCTCCTCCAGAGGAGCCAGGCTATCCTGAATCACGACAAACCTTGACCCGCCAAGGAATCCCCTTATGTTTTCGCAAGATTTGCGGTATTCTTCCAAGTTCCGGAGGTTCCATGAGCCAGGCCCGCACCATCGTTCGCGTCCCTGATGAGATCGGGAACAAGTACCGCTTCGCCGTTATTTCCGGCAAGCGTTGCGAGCAGCTTCAGCGCGGCGCCTTCCCCAAGGTGGAAGTCGTGGTGCCCGTGAATCGCCAGGGCCAGGCCCAAGATGCCCCCAAGCTCGCCTCCTTCTGGGCCCAGGTGGGCATCCAGGAAGTGGAAGAAAACCGCATCGGCTGGGAAGAGGGCGAGGTCTTGAACCTGGATTACACCACCGAGGCGCCGATCTCCGTCGAGTAGCTCCTCTCCAGAAAGTCGAAGGGCCCCCGGCTGGGGGCCCTTCGACTTTCTGGAGAAAATTCAACAGCCGTTTAAATTATTGTTGCCACCCGTAAAGGCTCGGCAGACAATTTCAACTGGTGTTGAAATTATGAGCCTCCCCAAATCAGCCCCTCGCGCTCGCGGGCCCAAGGCCCAGCGGGTGGCACCCGATCAGATCCTGGAAGCGGCGGAACGGGTCTTTGCAGCCCAGGGGCTCCGGGCCGCTAGCTTGCGGGCCATCGCGGCGGAAGCCGGATGCGATGCCTCCTTGATCTACTACCACTTCGATTCCAAGGAGGCCATGTTCTTGGCCCTGCTGGACCGCATCTTCCCGCCCCTTCATGCGGATCTCGTGGAACTGGCCTCCCGGGAGGGGGAGCCCACGGTCCTCCGCCTGTGGGAAGCCCTGCGCCTCTACCATCGCCACGTGGGCCACCACGCGGGCATCCGGTCGATCATCCGAGGGGAGCTCATCCGAGGCGCCGAAGGCCTTCAGGCGCAGATCGGGCTTCGCATCCTGCGCAACGCCGGGCAGGTGGCCCTCATCCTCCAGCAGGGCCTCCTCCGAGGCGAACTGAGGGCGGGCCTGCAGGTGCCGCTCGCGACCTTCTTCCTGATCAAGACCTTCATCGAGACTTTGGATTTCGCTCCCCGCTTCGGCGCCCTCCTGTCAGAGCCCGTTGAGATCCAGGTCCCTTCGGCTGTGGAGGCCTGGTTCCACCTCTATTGGCGCGGCGTGGCCGCGGATCCCCTGACGCCCCTCCCCGCCCTTCCGGAGCTCTGATATGCGCAAGCTTTTCCTCGCCTCGCCCGCCCTGTTCCTGCTGCTCGCCTGCCACCGCGACGGCCGCCCCTCCCTCAACGGCCGGGTGGAGGCTTACCTCAGCGACCTCGGTCCGCGCGTGGGGGGGCGCCTCCTGGAGCTAAAAGTGGCGGAGGGTCAGCGCGTGAAGGCGGGCGAGCTGCTGGCCCGCATCAGCGCCGAGGAAGTGGATGCCGCCGTCCTTCGGGATCAGGCGGGCGTCGATTCCGCCGAGGCAAAGCGCCTCGAACTGGCCCACGGCACCCGCAAGGAGGACGTCGCCATGGGCGAAGCCCGCCTGCGCGACGCCCAGGCTTCCCTGCGCCTGACCGAAGACACCCTGGCCCGGGTGAAGCGCCTGCATGGCGAGCGCATCTTGTCCCAAGCGGATCTGGACCGGGCCCAGGCGGACCGGGACCGCTCCGAAGCCAACCGCCACCTGCAGGAGCGGGCCCTGGCCGAGCTGAGGGCCGGGGCGCGGGCGGAGCAGCGCATGGGCGCCACGGCCGAGGCGGCCCGGGCCAAGGCCACCCTCCAGATCACGCGGGCCCAGGCCTCCTTCCTGGAGATCCGAGCGCCCTTCGATGGCGTGGTGGTGCACCGCCTGCGCGAAGTGGGCGCCGTGCTCGCGCCCGGCCAGGCCGTGGTGACCCTCGCCCGCCAGGATCGTCTATGGGTGCGCGTGTACCTGCCCCAGACGCTTCAATCCCAGGCCAAGGTGGGCATGCCCGTCACCGTGGAGTTGCCCGGCCAGCGCACCCCCATCCAGGCCACGCTGGACGAGGTCAGTTCCGATCCCGAATACACCCCGAAGATGGTGGAGACCCGCGAGGAGCGCGTGAACCTCGTCTATCCCGCCCGCGTGAACATCGCCCAGGGCTGGGATCAGGGCCTCCTGCCCGGCGTTTCCGTGGACGTGCGCCTGGGCGAGATGGTCAAGCCATGACCGCCCCCCTTCTAGAGGCCCGCGGCCTCGCCTGCAGCTTCGGCCCCAAGGAGGCCGTGAAGGGCATGGACCTCAAGCTGAATGCCGGCGACCTCGTGGGGCTCATCGGGCCCGACGGCGCCGGCAAGAGCACCACCTTCCGCATGCTCGTGGGGCTCCAGCGGCCCACGGCCGGCACGATCCAGCGAAACGTCCCCGATGCGCAGGTGGCCTACGTGCCCCAGTCCTTCAGCCTGGCGCCCGACCTCACGGTGATGGAGAACATGCGCCTCCAGGCTGGGCTCTACGGCATGAAGGGCGCCGAGGCCCGCATCCACGACCTGCTCGCGCGCGTGGACTTGGATCGATTCGCCGATCGCATGAGCGGCGCCCTCTCGGGCGGCATGAAGCAGAAACTCTCGCTCTGCGTGGCCCTCCTCCCCAGCCCCCGGCTGCTCCTGCTGGACGAGCCCACCACCGGCGTGGACCCCGTGAGCCGCCGTGAATTCTGGGCCCTGCTCCATCAGATCCATGACACCGGAGTGGCCATCCTCTTCAGCAGCCCCTACATGGACGAGGCCGAGTACGCCTTCCGGATCCATTTCATGCACGAGGGGCACCTCCTCGCCTCCGGCACGCCCGTATCCTTCCGGGAGTCCATGCCCGGATTGGTGCTGCGCGTGCTCACGCCGAGACGTCGAAAGGTCATGCGATCCCTGGAGGCCCTGGATCCAATCGACCTCTTTGGCGAGGGCGAGCAGATCCGCATGCGCTTCCCCGAACAGGACGCGGAAGCCCTCCTGGCGCGCATCGCGGCCATCGAAGGCGTGGAGCGGGTGGAGCTCAGCGAGGCCACCCTGGAGGACACCTTCCTCCACGCCCTCACCGAACAAGCGCGCTTGGTGGAGGCCTCGAATGGCTGAGCCGATCCTGGAAGTCGAAAACCTCACCAAGCGATTCGGCGATTTCACGGCCGTGAAGGATCTCGGCTTCGAGGTGCGGCCCGAAGAGATCTTCGGATTCCTCGGCCCCAACGGCGCCGGGAAGAGCACCACCATCAAGATGCTCTGCGGCGTGCTCATGCCCAGCGAGGGCAAGGCCCGGGCCCTGGGCCACGACCTCTTCACGGACGCCGGGAAGGTGCGCCAGCAGATCGGCTACATGAGCCAGAAGTTCAGCCTCCTGGACGATCTCACCGTGGGGGAGAACCTCGCCTACTTCGGACAGCTCTACGGCCTGGAGGGCGAGCGCCTCCGGGAGGCCATCACTCAACGGGAGCGGGAGCTCCAGATCAAGCCGCTGGAAAAGCTTCTGGCCGCCCAGCTCAGCACGGGCGAAAAGCAGCGGGTATCCCTGGCCGCCTCCACCTTGCACCGCCCCCGCATGCTCTTCCTGGACGAGCCCACCAGCGGCGTGGATCCCCTGCGCCGCCGGCTCTTCTGGGAGGCCATGGATGACCTCGTGCTGGACGGCATGACCATCCTCGTCACCACCCACAACCTGGGCGAAGCCGACCAGTGCGACCGTCTGGCCTTCATCATGGCGGGCCAGCTCATGGCCTATGGGCGCCCCCGGGGCCTCAAGGAGGGCATGGGCCTCCAGGTGGTGGAAGTCCGCACCGAGCGCTTCCGGGAGTTGCAGCGGGAGGCCCTCTCGCACCCGGACGTGCGCTCCGCCGAACTCATGGGCCGCGGCGTGCGCCTGAGCCTGCCGGCCCAGGCG
>CAYWDR010000072.1:3169-5978 GCA_964457075.1 uncultured Solibacteraceae bacterium | reverse complement strand
CACCTCCGGGCCCTCGGCCTAGCCTTCGAACGCCGCCCATCAGAACTCCCCAGCCTGGAAGACCTCTTCATCAGCCTCGTCCAGGCGTCCCGAACCTCTTGACCTTTTCAACTTACCGGATTCCGCGAACGCGGAATCCGGCAAAGGAGCCCCCATGTGGCAAAGAATCCGCGCCCTGGTCTGGAAGGAAATGCTACAGCTCCGCCGGGACCGTTTGACGCTGGTGATGATCCTGTTCATCCCGCTCTTTCAGATCACCATCTATGGCTTCCTCAACAACGACGTGAAGCACCTCCATACCGTGGTGTTCGATGAGAGCCGCAGCCAGGAGAGCCGCGACTTCGTGCAGGCCATGACGGCCACCCAGTACTTCGATGTCCAGGGCGAGGTCTCGAGCGAAGCCCAGATCCGGGACCTCATCGACAAGGGCAAGGCCGAAGTGGCCATCTGGTTCCCCCCTGACTACGCCCGCCAGATCCGCGGCGGGCAGACGGGCCAGGCCCTCGTCATCGTGGACGCCAGCAACGCCACCGTGGCGGGCACGGCCATGAGCGTCGCGTTCGGCGTCGGCCAAACCCGCAGCACTCAGATCATGTTCGACCGCATGGGCTACGGCCAGGCCACCAGGCCCAAAAACCCCATCGATCTCCGAATCCGCCCCTGGTACAACCCCAACCTGCGCACGCCCAACTTCATCATCCCGGGCCTCGTGGCCATCATCGTCTCCATGACCTGCGTGATGTTCGCCGCCGCGAGCATCGTGAAGGAGAAGGAGCGGGGCACCCTAGATCAGGTGATGGTCACGCCCGTGCGCCCCTTGGAACTCTTCCTGGGCAAAGTCATTCCCATCATCGGCATGGCCTACACCCAAATGACCGTGCTGCTCGTGTTGGCCCGGGTCGTCTTCGACGTGCCCATCGCCGGCAGCATCCCCCTCCTCTACGCCTCGGCCTTCTTGTTCATCGTGGCCATGCTGGGCGTGGGCGTTCGCATCAGCACCGTGGCCCAGAGCCAGGCCCAGGCCAGCCAGATGAGCTTCATGATGTTCCTGCCCATGGTCTTCCTGTCGGATTACATCTTCCCCATCCACGGCATGCCCGTGCCCTTCCGCATCATCAGCGAGCTCATCCCCGTCACCCACTTCATCCGCATCATGCGCGCCATCGTCATGCGGGGCGTGGGCCTCGACGTGATCTGGATCCATGCGCTGAAGCTCACGGTCTTCATCGCCATCATGTGGACGATCGCGGTGAAGGGCATGAAACGGGCGGCGGCCTGACGTGATTTAAGCCCGGGAACATTCCCTGGCCCCCCGCATCCAGCAAACGTAGAGTTATCTTGTGCGACTCCTGACCCGGCTCCTTCTTGGACTGGCCCTGCTGATCGGCGGGGTGGCCCCGGGCGCCGCCGCCAACGAGCCCACCACGGCATGCTGCTGCGGGGACGAAACCAGCTGCCCCTGCCCGGCCCTGCCGGTCTCGCCCTGCCCCCCACATCGCAGCCCCGCTCCCACCCAAGTCGCGATCACGGCTCCCGCGCCCGAGCGCGCCCGTGCCGCACGCCAGGCCGCCGAGCCCCATCCCTGCCCTCGCGCGCCATTCTCCGCGCAGCGGCCAACCTCCACCGGGCTTGGCGACCCCTCCCGCAGCCGCGCGGTCGCCGCTCCCCCCCCCGATACCAGTACCCGTCTAGCGTTACTGAGCTTCCGCCGGAACTGAGGAAAGGTCTGCCTAGACCTTAACCCTTCCGGAGGAACCCATGCGCAGTTACCTGTGCCTGGCCTTGGCGCCCGCGATGGCGATCCAGGCCCAGGCCCCGACTCAAATCCCCGTCCCTGATCCCGTGCTGGAGGGCCTCCTTCAGGAAGCCCTGGCGCGCAATCCCGATCTCGCGAAAACCAGGGCCTTGGTGGAAGCCGAGCGGGAGCGCATCCCCCAGGCCAGGGCCCTGCCAGATCCCACCCTCTCCCTGGGCATCCAAAATGACGGCTTCAAGAAGCTCCAGATCGGAGAGATGGAGACGTCCTTCTATCAGGTGATGCTCACCCAGCCCCTCCCCTGGCCCGGCAAGCGCGGCTTGCGCGGCAAGGTGGCCGGGCTCGGCGCGGACATGGCCAACGCCGCGACGGAGCGCACGCGGCTGAGCCTCCAGGCGGATGTGAAACGCGCCTACTACGGCCTCCTCCTCGTGCGTGGCCAGCTGCGCCTGCAAGAGGATCAGGCCACCTTCCTGGAGCAGGCCCAGGCCATCACCCAGGCCCGCTACGAAGTGGGCCAAGGCTCCCAAGCGGACTTGCTGCGCGCCCAGCTGGAGCGGAACCGCCTCAACCAGGCCCGCCTCGCCCTCCAATCCGAAGAGGCCGTCTTCCTGGCCACCCTGAACCGCCTGCGGGGCGTCACGGAGGAGACCCTCATCCCGACGACGGCCTCCCTGGAGGATCTCCAGTTCCAGGCCACGCCAGCTCAGGAGCTCATCGCCCAGGCCGAAGCCCGCAGCCCCGAGCTGCAATCCGCCCGCTTGGGCATCCGACAGGCGGATCGCAGCCTCGAACTCGCGAGGCTGGATCGCCGCCCCGATTTCGCCGTGAGCGCCGGCGTCATGCCCCGGGGCTCCCTGGATCCCATGTGGCAGGTGGGCCTTTCCGTCTCCCTCCCCGTGTGGTCGAAGCAGAAGCAGCAGCGGGCCGTCGCCGAGCAGGAGTGGCGCCGCAAATCCCAGGGCTCCGAAGCCGCCAGCGTGCAGAACCTCTTGAGCCAGCGCATCCGCGAGCGGTCCGCCCAGCTGGCGGGCACGCTGGGCACCCTCCGGA
>CAYWDR010000072.1:0-3159 GCA_964457075.1 uncultured Solibacteraceae bacterium | reverse complement strand
ACCCTTCTCCACGTCAGCGAGCCGGCGCGGCGCGGCACCCTCCGGATCTACCGGGATGGCCTCCTCGTGCAGAGCCAGGCCAGCTTCCAGGCCACCCTCGGCCAATACGAGGTCGGGCGCGCGCCCTTCCTGAGCGTCCTCGAAACCCTCAACGGCTGGGTGGCGGATCGGGGCGGCCTGCTGCAGACGGTGGCCCAGGCCAAGGCCCTCGAAATCGCCCAGGAGGAGATGAATCTCGGCGGCACGCCACCCATCTCCGCCCAGGGGCTCGGCGCCTCGGCCATGGGCATGGGCGGCGCCCCGCCAGGCTCGGGCGGCGCCCGGACCCCCTCCTCCAATTCCGGAGGCTCTCCCGCGCAGGGCGAGTCCAACGGCCCCATGAAGTCCATGTGATCGGAAGCCCCCATGCGTGATGAGATGAACGACCAGCCCCAGACCCCCGCCCCCCTGCTCAGGACCCTCTCCCTGCTGGCCCTCGGCCTCGCCGCGGGCGTGGGGGGAACCCTCCTGTTTCGCCCCGCCTCCCATGAGCCTGGAAAGGCGGCGGTGCCTGCGCCGAAGAAGCAGATGTACCAATGCCCCATGCATCCCCAGATCATGCAGGATCACGAGGGCGACTGCCCCATCTGCGGCATGAAGCTCGTCCCCATGGAGGACGACGGCACCGGCGGGTCGGGCGCGGCGGTGGAAGGCCACGCCTCCGTCACCATCGATCACGAGCGCCAGCAGCTCATCGGGTTGAAGACGGCCAAGGTCGTGGCGGGCCCCGTGGGCGGGGAGCTCCGCACGACGGCGCGGCTGGCGGTGGACGAGACGCGGGTCCGCAAGGTGAACGTGAAGGTGGAGGGCTTCGTGGAGAAGCTCTTCGTGGATTTCACGGGCAAGGCCGTGGCCAAGGGGCAGCCCCTCTTCAGCCTCTATAGCCCCGAGTTCGTGAGCGCCCAGAAGGAGTACCTCCTCGCCCTCAAGACCCAAAAGGCCCTCGCCTCGGGCTCCTTGAGCAGCAGCGGCAGCGACTTGTTGGAGGCGGCGAAGCGGCGACTCACGCTATGGGACGTCCCCCCCGAGGTGCTGGAGCATCTGGAGCGCACGGGCGAAATCCAGCGGGCCCTCACCCTCCGTTCCCCCATTTCCGGCGTCGTCACCGTCAAGAACGTGGTCGAAGGCGCCCGCATCACACCCTCGGACATCCCCTTCGAGATCACGGATCTCAGCCGCGTGTGGGCCCTGGCAGACATCTACGAGCAGGAGCTGCGCAACGTGAAGATCGGACAGAGCGCCACCCTCGCCCTGCCCACTTTTCCCGGCAAGAGCTTCAGCGGAAGGGTGATCTTTCTCGATCCCATCCTCGATCCCAAGACCCGCACGGCCAAGGTCCGCCTGGAGTTCCCCAACCCCAAAGGCGAGCTCCGGCCCGAGCTCTACGGCGAGGCCCTGCTGAAGGGCCCCAGCCACCGGGGAATCCTCGTGCCCTTGGATGCGGTGCTGGACGCGGGCACGCAAAAGGTCGTCTTCATCGCCTTGGGCGAGGGCCGCTTCGAACCCCGGGAGGTCACCACCGGCCTCACGGTGGGCGAGCGGGTCGAGGTGCTCACGGGCTTGAAGCCCGGCGAGGAGGTGATCGTCCGCGCCAACTTCCTCGTGGATTCGGAATCCCGATTGAAATCCGCCCTGGCTCACCTGAGCCAAAAGGCCCCCGCCGCCGCGCCCAGCGGCCACCAGCACTGAGGCGGCTGATATGAGCGGAAGCAGCGCCTACGATCCCCAAAATCCGACCTTCCTCCAGAAGATCATCAAGTTCTCCGCCGAGAACCGCTGGCTCGTGATGGCCTCCTCGGCCCTCCTCATCGCCCTGTCCTTCTGGACCATGCGGACCATCCCCATGGACGCCTTGCCGGATCTCTCCGATACGCAGGTGATCGTCTACTCCAAGTGGGACCGTAGTCCCGATCTCGTGGAGGATCAGGTCACCTACCCCATCGTCACGAGCCTCCTCGGCGCGCCGAAGGTGAAGGCCGTGCGCGGCCTCTCGGACTTCGGATTCTCCTACGTCTACGTGATCTTCGAGGACGGCACGGACATCTACTGGGCCCGCTCCCGGGTGCTGGAGTACCTCAGCAAGATCACCTCGAACCTGCCCGCTGGCGTGAAGACGGAATTGGGCCCCGACGCCACCAGCGTGGGATGGGTGTACCAGTACGCCCTCGTGGATCACAGCGGCCAGCACAGCACGGACGAGCTGCGCTCCCACCAGGATTGGTTCCTGCGCTACTCCCTCCAGAGCGTGCCCGGCGTGGCGGAAGTGGCCACGGTGGGTGGACAGGCCCGGCAGTTCCAGGTCAGCGTGAACCCCAACAAGCTCGCCACCTACCGCATCCCCATCGATGCCGTGATCCAGGCCGTGAAATCCGCCAATTCCGAAGTGGGCGGGCGGCTCGTGGAGTACAGCGGGCGGGAATACATGGTGCGGGGCCGCGGCTACGCCAAGACCACCAAGGATCTCGAAAGCGCCGTCCTCAAGTCTGAGAACGGCACGCCCGTGCGCCTGGGGGACGTGGCCACCGTGAGCCTGGGCCCCGAGATGCGCCGGGGCCTCGCGGATCTGGATGGCCATGGCGACGTGGTGGGCGGCATCGTGATCATGCGCCAGGGCGAGAACGCCCTCAACGTCATCGAACGCGTCAAGGGTCGGCTCGAGGATCTCAAATCGAGCCTTCCCAGCGGCGTCGAGGTCGTTCCCGTCTACGACCGCTCGGAGCTGATCGAAAGCGCCATCAAGACCGTGAAGCACAAGCTCATCGAGGAGATGATCGTCGTCTCCATCATCATCCTCATCTTCCTCTGGCACGTGCCCTCGGCCATCGTCCCCATCGTCACGATCCCCGTCTCCGTGGCGCTGGCCTTCATCCCCATGTACGGCATCGGGCAAAACGCCAATCTGATGAGCCTCGCCGGCATCGCCATCTCCATCGGCGTGCTGGTGGATGGCGCCATCGTGGAGGTGGAGAACGCCTACCGGAAGATCGAGAAATGGATCGAGGCCGGGAAACCGGGCGACTTCTATCACGTCCGTCTTGAAGCCTTGATGGAGGTGGGCCCCAGCGTCTTCTTCAGTCTATTGGTGGTGGCAGTGAGCTTCCTGCCCATCTTCACCTTGCT
>CAYWDR010000071.1:0-15339 GCA_964457075.1 uncultured Solibacteraceae bacterium | reverse complement strand
CGCCACGAAGGTCTGCCACGGGGTGCTCCGCCTGGATGACGGCTACCTGGTGGATGACGCCCTCAAGCCCATGGTGGGAGTGAAGGCATGAGGGGTCCCCTCGGCCGGAAGCTCGTGGGCCGGGCACTCCGCTGGGAATGGGGCCGCACCCTGCTGGCCCTGCTGGGCGTCGCCCTCGGCGTGGGCGTCTTCCTCGCCATCCGCCTCGCCAATCGGGCGGCCGTGGCCAGCTTCGAGGCCTACGCCCAAGGCGCGGGCCAGGGCGCGGCCTGGGCGATCCGGGCCGAGTCCGGCGCCTTTCCCGAGAGCCGGCTCGCGGCCTTGGAGCCGTTGCGCGCCCAGGCCGAACTCCACCCCGTGATCGAGGGCGCCTTCACCGGGAGCAACCAGGAGCCCTACCAGCTCCTGGGACTGGACCTCCTGGACGAGGGCCCCCGCTACATGGGCCGCCGAGCCATGGCCCTGGACGCGGAGGGCCTTCGGAGGGGATTGGAGACGCTCTTCGCACCCCTGAGGCAGCCCGACGTCGTGTGGATCACGGAACGCATGGCCCGGGAGAACGGCCTGGACGTGGGCAGCGTGATCGAAGGCACCGTGGATGACCGCCTCGTGAGCCTGCACGTGGGGTTCCTCCTGCCCGAGCGCCCGGATGCCCGCCAGCTGCCCCGGAACATCCTCCTCATGGATCTCCCCGCGGCCCAGGAGCTGCTCCACCGGCCGGGCCAGCTCGATCGCATCGAGCTCTTCCCCCGAGCCGGCGGAACCGCCACGAGCCTGGGCGAAACGGCCCAGCGACTTCTCCCCCCCGGGCTCGCCGTGGAGCCCGCCGAACGCCGCGTCCTGGCGGGGAGCGGGCTCAGCGAGGCCTACCGCTTCAACCTCACCCTGATGAGCGTCGTGTCCCTCTTCGTCGGCGCCTTCCTCCTCTTCCAGGCCTTCGACGCCGCCGTGTACCGCCGCCGCGAGACCTGGGCCACCCTCCGGGCCCTGGGCGCCCCGGCCGGCCTCGTCCAGCGCCTCGTCCTCAAGGAGGCCCTCGTGGTGGGCGCCCTGGGGAGCGCCGCCGGTGTCGGCCTCGGCTGGGTGATGGCCCAAGGCGCCGTGCAGGTGGTGAGCCGCACCCTGCGCCTCCACTACGGACTCAGCCACGCCACTTCAGCCGACCTCCTGCCCGAGGAGGCCCTCGCCGCCTTCGGATTCGGCCTCCTCGCCTGCCTCGTGGCCGCGTGGATTCCGGCCCGGAAAGCCTCCTACACGCCCCCCATCCCCCTCCTGAAGCGGGGAAGCGAGTCCCACCCCATTCCTTGGAAGCGGATTTCGGGGCTCGGGCTGGCCCTGCTATCGATCGGGCTCGCCCTCCCGGCCTTCCTCCGGCTGAGGCCCGGCGCCTCCTGGCACGCCTATGTGGGCGCCGCCCTCGTGCTCCTGGGGGGAAGCCTCGCCACCACGGCCATCCTTCCCTTCCTGGGCCGCTCGGGCCGCGCCGCCCATGACTGGATCTGGAAGCTGCGGCTCCGCCCCCTGCAACGGCCCACGGGCCGGCACGCCTTCACGGCCGCCGCCTTGGCCGTGGCCGTGGGCATGGCCGCAGGCGTGGGCATCATGGTGCGCAGTTTCGAGCACACCCTCGACGCATGGATGGAGGCCAGCCAGCGGGCCGACCTCTACATCACGCCCATGGGCGGCGCGGGCGCCAGCGCCCACCGCCTCTCCCCGGAACGCGTCCGCGCCTTGGCGGCCGATCCGGCCGTGGCCGGGGCCGACCCTTTCCAACGCATCCCGCTCCTCCTCCAGGGGCTCACGAGCTACCTGGGCAGCCATGATTTCGAGGTGCTGGCGCCCCGGGGGGCCTTCCTCATGCGCCGGGGCGGCTCCGCCCAGGACGTGCTGAACCAGATCCACTCAGGATCCACCCACAGCCCCGGGGCCCTCATCAGCGAGAGCTTCTCCGCACGCTTCGGCGTGGAGCTGAACGGCGAGCTGGCCCTCCCCACGCCCCAGGGCCCCCGCACCATCCGGATCCGGGGCATCTTCAAGGACTACGGCACCGAGCATGGCTCCATCCTCATCGACCGGCCCGTGTTCCGCGCCTGGTTCGGGGACGACCGGCCCGCGGGCCTCGCCCTCTTCCTCAAGACGGGGGAATCCGGCCCCGCCACCGCCCTGCGCCTGGCCCGGGCCAACCCCGGCCTGAAGGTGCAGACCCAGGCGGAAAACCGGGAACAGGGAAGGGATCTCTTCCGGAAGACCTTCGGCATCACCTACGCCCTGGAGTTCATCGCCCTCCTCGTCGCCCTCGTGGGCCTCATCCAGGCGGTGCTGAGCCTCAGCCTGGCCCGCCGTTCCGAGCTATGGACCCTCCGCGCCCTCGGCGCCACGGAGCGGGAGATCGCGCGGATCCTCCTGGGCGAGGGGCTCGGCATGGCCACCGCCGGCCTGACCGGCGGGCTCATCCTCGGCGGCCTGATGGCGCACATCCTCGTGAACGATCTGCAGCCTTTGAAGTTCGGATGGTCCCTCAGCTACCGGGTGCCCTGGCTTCTCTTCGGGGCCTTCGCCCTGCTCAGCCTCGTGGTGGCGGGCCTCGCGATCCTCCCCGCCACCCGGTGGGGCTCCCGCTTGAACGTGGACCGGGAAGCCGAGGAGGGCGCATGAGGATCTTCCTTGGCCTTTGCTGCTCCCTCGCCCTGGCGGCGCAATCGCACCCCGAGATTCCGGTTCAAGTCCCTGAGATCACCAATCGCAATCTGAAGCAGATCGAGTCCGCCAATCAACGGGTGGACGCCGAACCCGCGACCCCCGCCCCGCCCCGCGGTTCCACGGGCCCCGCCCTGGACCTTCCGGGGGATCGTGGCGCGCACCCCGGGGCCGCCCGCGAGCGGTGGTCCCTCAAGATCGCCCTTCGGGACGCGGCGGGGCGGCCCATGCCCTGCCAAGTCAGTTTCCTGAGCCGGGACCTCGGCGGCGGGCGCCCCGCCGGAGCCTCGAACCGGCCGCGCATCCTGACGGCCCATGCGGCCCTGGCCCTCGATGGGGGCAAGCGCACCCTCGGCGGCTCCCGCCGGGCCCGCCTGGGCCTCAGTGGAGAGGCCGCCGAAGATCGGGTGGGCCTCCGCTGCGATGGGTGGTCCCTCACGGATCCCGGGGATGGCCGGTTCCATCTGGATCTCGCCCTTCCCGAGGGGAGGGTGCGGGTGACGCTCGCCTACCATGGGGAACCCCACTCACTCCCGCCCGTCGATGCCTCGGATCCCCTTCGCCGGACCCTCTGGACCCGCCTGGAGGCTCTGGGCCGCGTGGAGGTGGCGGGGCGCGTCCCCATCGCCGTCTCCGGCACGGCGGCGCTCCTGCAGGAGTGGGGGCCGGATCTGCCCCCGGAGGTGCCGGGTTGGGATCAGGCCCTCGTCTTCCTTCGGGATGGCCGCACCCTGGCCTACCTGGGACTGCACCCCGCCCCCGGAAGCAAGACTTCGAGATCCTTCCTCCTGGAGCTGGATCCCCAAGGCCAGCCCACCCGCGTGCACCACCCCCCGGCGCCGAAGCCGAAGCGCACCTGGGCGAGCCCCCTCAGCCGCGCCCGCTATCCCGTGGCCGTTCAGATTCAAGATCCCCGCCAGCCCCTCGCCTTCGAACCCCTGATGGAGGATCAGGAGTGGCGGGGGGATTGGGTGGGCGGGTCGGCCCTCTGGAACGGGTTTGGCCAGGTGAAGGATCTCCAGGGCGCCCCCGCCGGGGACGCATTCTTGGAGCTCGCGGGGTACGCCCACCCGGTCCAAGGGCGGTATTGAGGGGTTCTTGATGCTGCTCGAGGCGAAGGGCTTGGGGAAGCGCTACGGCACCCGGTGGGTGTTGAGGGAGCTCGACCTCCGGGTGGCGGCCGGGGAGCGCGTGGCCCTGCTCGGGCCCAGCGGCTGCGGCAAGAGCACGCTATTGAACCTCATGGGCGGCCTCGATCGCGGCGAGGAGGGCTCCCTCGCCCTGGACGGGGAGGATCTTGGCGCCGCCTCCCCCCGGCGGCTGGCCCAGATCCGCCGCGCGCGCCTGGGCACCATCTTCCAATTCTTCCATCTGCTGCCCGCCCTCACGGTTCGGGAGAACGTGGAGCTGCCGCTGCGGATGGCGGGCCGGCCCGCCCGCGAAGCCAAGTCCCGGGCCACCGAATTGCTGGAGGCGGTGGGCCTCATCCCCCATGCGGAGGCCTGGCCCACGGAGCTCAGCGGCGGCGAGATGCAGCGGGTGGCCGTGGCCCGGGCCCTGGCGCCGCGCCCGGCCCTGCTGCTGGCCGACGAGCCCACGGGCAACCTGGATCGGGAGAACGGCGAAGCCGTGCTGGCCCTCCTCGCCCGCCTCACGGAACAGGAGGGGGCCGCCCTCGTGCTCGTGACCCACAGCGAGGCCGCGGCCTCCATCTGCCACCGGCGCCTCCACCTGCTGGACGGCCGCATTCAGGAAGGCGCGCGGCCTTGATCTGGCTGGCCTGGCGAGTGGCGCTGCGGGCCCTTCTCCGGGAACCGGGCCGAGCCCTGCTCACCTGCTTCGCCGTGGGGCTCGGCGTCGCCTCCTTCCTCGGCATCCGCCTCGCCAACCGCGCCGCCGTGGCCAGCTTCGAGCAGTTCACGAGGGGCGTGGGGCAGGGATCGGATTTCGTCGTGACGGGCGAAGCCGGTCCCCTTCAAGAGGGCGTGATCACCCGCCTCCTGCCCCTCCAGGACGAGGCCTGGACCCGCCCGGTCATCGAGGGCAGCTTCAGCCGCAAGGCGGGTTTGGAACCCTATCAATTGCTGGGCGTGGACCTCGTGGGCCTCGGCGCCTCGGCGCCGGAATCCGCGGCGGCCCGGAGCGCCTCGCCGGCCACGGTGGATTTCTATTCCGCACTGCAGGATCCCCTCGCGGTGTTCATCACCCCGGCCCTGGCGCGCGCCGAGGGCCTGGCGCCGGGCTCGCCGCTCGCGGGGGTGGTGGATGAGCGTCCCCTGACGCTGCGGGTCGCCGGCATCATGCCGGACGCCCTTGGGCGGGAATGGCCCCGCACCCTGCTCGTGATGGACCTGCCCGCCGCCCAAGCGCTGCTGGGGCGGCCCGGGGAGCTGGATCGCGTGGACGTGGGCCTGCGGCGCGGCCCTGCGGAAAGCGCCTTCGAATCCCGGATCCGCGCGGCGCTGGGCCCCGGCGAGATCCTGGAATGCCCCGAGCAGCGGGCCCAGAGCGGGCGCACCATGAGCGCCGCCTTCCGGTTCAATCTGGGAATCCTCAGCCTCATCGGCCTCGCCGTGGGTGCCTACCTGCTCTTTCAGGCCTTCGACGCCGCCGTCACCCGGCGCCAGGAAACCTGGGCGACGCTGAGGGCCCTGGGGCTGCCGCCCTGGGCCATTCAAGGGCTCGTGCTGCTGGAGGCCGGCGTGCTCGGCCTCCTGGGCAGCGCCCTGGGCCTGTTCATGGGCTGGGGCCTCGCCCAAGGCGCCGTGCGCGCCGTCTCCCGCACCGTGCAGGCGCTCTACGGGCCCTCCGCCGCGGATCGGGCCCACCTGGCCCAGCCCGAGGCGATCCTCGCCCTGCTCGCGGGTCTGGCCACCTGCCTGATCGCCGCCTGGATCCCGGCGCACCGGGCGGGGCAGCTGCCCCCCGTGCAGCTCCTCAGCCGGGGGTCGCAGACCCGGCCCATGGCCTGGGGCCGGGTCGCCCTCCTCGGCGCGGCGGTGCTGGGGGCGGGGCTCGCCGTGGCCTTCCTGCCCCGGCTTTCCCCGGGCCAGGCCTGGCACGCCTACGCCGGCGCCTTCGCCGTCCTCGCCGGGGGCAGCGCCCTCGTCCTGGCCCTGGTTCCCCTCGCGGGCCTCGCAGGCCGTACGGGCGGATGGAGTTTCCAATTGGCGCTGCGCCCCCTCCAGCGCCCCACGGGCCGTCACGCCTGGGCGGTGGCCGCCCTCGCCGTGGCGGTGGGCATGGCCTCGGGCATGGGCGTGATGGTGCACAGCTTCGAGCGCACCGTCACCGCCTGGATCGGCACGACGCTGAGGGCGGATCTCTACGTGGCCCCCTTGGGCGCCATGGGCGCCAACAGCCGGCACCGCCTCCCCATGGAACTGCCCGCCACCTTGGCGACCGATCCCGGCGTCGCCGTGGTGGACTCCTTTCAACTCCGCCCCATCCAGTTCCGGGGCCAACCCACCTTCCTCGGCGGGGCGGACATGGCCCTCCACGCACGGGTCGGCGCCCTGGTGATGGCGGCGGGCGGGGATCCGGCCCAGGTGATGAGGGACGTGGCGGCGGGAGGCCTTGCGGCTCCCGGCGCCATCGCCAGCGAAACCTTCGGCCGCCGCTTCGGGCTCAGGGTGGGCGATGTCCTCCAACTGCCCAGCCCGCAGGGTCCCGTGACCGTGACCCTGCGGGGCCTCTACGCGGACTACGGCAATGAGCGGGGCAGCCTCCTCGTGGATCGCCGGGTGATGGAGGCCCGCTGGGGGGAGACCCGCTTCGCCAGCCTTGCCGTGTACCTCCGGCCGGGGGCCGACCCCGGGCTCGTGGCAAGCCGCTGGCGCGAACGCTGGCCCGGCCTGCAGGTGCGCTCCAACGCGGGCCTTCGCGCGCAAGTATCCACCGTCTTCCATCAGACCTTCGCCCTCACCTATGCCCTGGAGATCGTGGGCCTCGCCGTGGCGGTGGCGGGGCTCGTCCAGGCCCTCCTGGGCCTCGCCTTCCAGCGCCGGGGCGAGCTGCTCACCCTCCGGGCCCTGGGCGCCACCGAGGGGGAGATCGCCCGCATCCTCCTGGGAGAGGGCCTGGGACTCGCCGCCGCCGGGCTGGCGGGAGGCCTTGGGATCGGCCTCGCGCTGGCGCAGATCCTCGTACGGGTGCTCAATCCCCAGGTCTTCGGATGGACCCTCCAATACGCCGTGGATGGCCCCTTCCTCGCCACCCTCGCGGGCGCCACCCTGCTGGGCGCCCTCTTCGCATTGCTGCCCGCGTCCCGCTGGGCCTCCCGGCTGCCGGCGGATCGCGCGGCGGAGGAGGGCGGCGCATGAAGGCCCTCCTCCTGGGCGCCCTCGCCCTCCTCCAGATCCCCGAGCGCACGGCGGATGGCTTCCTCGTGGCCCGGCCGGGGCACGCCTTCCAGTTCCCCAAGGACCACGGGCGCCACCCGGGCTTTCGCACCGAGTGGTGGTATTGGACGGGCCATCTCCAGGACGAGGGCGGCCGCGCCTTCGGCTTCCAGCTCACCTTCTTCCGCCAGGCCTCGCCTCCCGCCGCCTGGAAGGGCAGCGCGGCCTGGCGCAGCGACGAACTCCACCTGGCCCACGCCGCCCTCACGGAGATCGGCACCGGCGCCTTCCACGCCGAGGAGCGCCTGGATCGGGGCGGCCTCATGGCCGGAGCCGCCGGCGCGGGCCTCGAGGTCTTCCACGGCAGCTGGTCGGGTTCGGCGGAGCGGCTCCGCTTCCAGGTGAAGGGCCGCCAGATCGACCTCCGCCTGAAGGCCCTCACGCCCCCCGTCATCTTCGGCGAGGCGGGCGTGAGCCGGAAGGGCGCCGATCCCACCGCCGCCAGCCACTACGTCACCTTCCCCCGCTTGAAGGCCGAAGGGACGATCCGCGACGCCCAAGGAAGGCGCGCCGTCGCCGGCCTTGCCTGGATGGATCACGAGTGGAGCAGCAACCAGCTGGATCACGGCCAGGTGGGATGGGATTGGGCGGGCCTCCAGCTGAACGACGGCCGCAGCCTCATGGTCTACCGCCTGCGCCATGCGGACGGATCCCAGGATCCCTGGTCCAGCGCGTCCCTGGTGGATGCCTCAGGGCGAGTGACGGCCCGCACCCGAGCCTTCCAAATGCGCCCCAAGGCCACCTGGACAAGCCCCCGCTCCGGCGCCCGCTATCCCCTCCCCCTGGAGCTGGAGGCCTTCGGCGAAACGTGGACCCTCGAACCCCTCGTGCCGGATCAGGAGCTGGGCTCGGCCCGCCCCGGCGGCATCACCTACTGGGAGGGCGCCTGCGGGGTGAGGGATGCCTCGGGCGCGGATCGGGGCCGGGCCTACGTGGAGCTCACGGGCTATGCCCACAGCCTCAAGGGACGCTTCTAGCCGAAAGCAGGGCCCTCAGATCGCGATGCCGCCCTCGGGCACGGCCACGCCGGAGAGCATGGCGGCCTTGGGGTTCACGAGCAGCCGGCCGCCGGTGCCGGGGCCCACGGCCACGACGGCGCCCTGCTTGACGCCGGCCTCGGTGGTGGCGGCCACGGGCACCTTCGCGCCCGCCATGCGCTGAATCAGGAAGGTGGCGGCGGGGCTGCCATCGCCAGCGACGCGATCACCCGCGATGAGCACCACCAGATCGGGCTTTTGCCCGGCAAGGGTGCCGAGGGCCTTGCCCATGTCCTGGGGGCCCTTTACATCGATGAGCATGATCTTCATCCCCGTGGCGGCGCTGGCGAGCACCTGCACATGGCCCTTGCTGCCGCCCTGATCGCAGACGACGGCGACGTTGTGCTTGTCGGGCCAGGTCTTCTTGATGGCCGCGACGAGGGCATCATAATCCCCCGCGAACGCGGAGGCCGAGGCGGCGGCCACCATGAGGGCCAAGGAAATAATTCGGCGCATGAAATCTCCTTCCCTTCCCTCTTCGGCCTACCCGGAGGAAACTTTACAAATTTATATTCTCGATTTTTTCAAATCGGAGTCCCGCCCTCGGGCACGGCCACGCCCACGGCCGCGGCGGCCTTGGAATTCACGAGCAGCCGGCCGCCGGTTCCAGGGCCCACGCCGACCACGGCCCCCTGCTTGACGCCGGCCTCCGTGGTGGCCGCGACGGGCACCTTCGCGCCCGCCATGCGCTGGATCAGGAAGGTGGCGGCGGGGCTGCCGTCGCCGGCGACGCGATCCCCGGCGATGAGCACCACCACGTCGGGCTTTTGGCCGGAGAGGGTGCCCAGGGCCTTGCCCATGTCCTGGGGGCCCTTCACATCGATGAGCATGATCTTCATCGTGCCGCCCGCGGCCCCGGCGAGGGCGGCCACGGCGGCCTTGCTATTGGCTTGGTCACAGACGATGGCGATGCGGGTCTTGTCGGGCCAGGCCTTGCGGATGGCCGCGAGCAGCGCGTCGTAATCCCCCGCGAGCGAAGGGGCGGCAGCCAAGAGCAGGACCGGGAGAGACCAAAGACGCATGAGAAAGCCTCCGCCCCACGTATCGGCGGGAAGTGCCTGCCTCTGAAACCCTGGGATTCCTCCCGGAATTTGACTAGGTCATGACTCCGGCGATGCATGCGGAGAGGAAGTTCGCGATGGTGCCCGCCAGCATGGCCCGGAGCCCCAGCCGCGCCAGGTCGCCCCGGCGTTCCGGCACGAGGGCGCCGATGCCGCCCACCTGGATGGCGATGGAGCTGAAATTGGCGAAGCCGCAAAGGGCGAAGGTGGAGATGAGCTTCGCCTTCGCGCTGAGCTGGGTCATGGCGCCCAAATCGAGGAATGCGACGAACTCGTTCACCACCATGCGCTTGCCCAGCAGGGAGCCGATCTGGCCCGCCTCGCTCCAGGGCACGCCCATGAGGAAGGCGAAGGGCTTGAAGACCCAGCCTAGGATCTGTTCCAGACTGAGGCCCAGGGTGCCCGTCAGCAGGCCGTTGATCAGCGCCACGAGGGCGATGAAGGCGATGAGCATCACGCCTACGTTGAAGGCCAGCTGCCCGCCCTCGAAGGCGCCGCGCGCCGCGGCGTCCAGGATATTGGCGTCGTGGCTGGGGATGTCCACGTGGATGCCGCCGCTCGTCTCGGGCGTGCCCACCTCGGGCTCCAGTAGCTTCGCCATCATCACGGCGCCGGGGGCCGTCATGATCACCGCCGTGAGGAGGTGCACGATATCCACGTGGGCCACCTGCACGTAGGCCACCATGATGCTGCCGCTCACGTGGGCCATGCCCGCCGTCATGATCACCATGAGCTCGCTGCGGGTCATGCGGGCGAGGAAGGGCCGGATGGTGAGGGGCGCTTCCGTCTGGCCCATGAGGATGCTGGCGGCCACGCTCACGCTCTCGGCGCCGCTGACCTTGAGGAAGCGGCCCATGGCCCGGGCCGAGGCGCCGACGATCCACTGCATGACGCCCAGGTAGTAGAGGATGGCGAAGAGGCTCGCCACGAAGATGATGGTGGGCAGCACGACGAAGGCGAAGACCATGCCCACCTTTCCACCGGGGCCATCCGCGAGGGGGCCGAAGACGAAGGCGGCGCCGTCGTGGGCGAAGGCCATGAGGTGCTCCACCACCACCCGCATGCGGTTGAAACTCGCGGCCACGAGATTGCCCCGCAGGAGGCCGAGCACGATGAGCCCGAAGATCGTCCAGTTCAAGGGGCGATGCTCCACCTTGGCGAAGTGCCTGAGGAGCATGGGCGTGAACATCAGGGCGAGCACCACCCAGCCCATCCCCTTGGGGAAGGGAAGGAAGGCGAGGGCCTGCGCGAAGAAATCCCCCTTCAGCACCACCGCCGCGAAGACCCACTGGAGGCCGAGACCCCAGCCGATGGTCTTCCAGTGGATATCCTTCCGGGAGCTGGAAAGGGCCAATCCGATGAGCAGAAAGGCCCCCATGCCGAGGAGCCCCATCCAGCGTTCCATGAAATCTCCTTAGGGCCTGTTGATCAGAGTTCGGCGTTCAAACGCTCGACGGCCGCGTCCATATGGAACCGGGCCCGGCCGAGGAGGCCGTCGCCGGCCATGACGAGCACGAGGGTGCATTGCTCCTTGGCACCCACCATGAGGATCCAATGCTGATCGGTGGCGAAGCAGAGCTGCTTCACCTCGCCCCGGTCGAATTCATCCACGGCCTGCTGCAGGTGGCGCTTCACCACGTGCTGGTAGGCCCCCAACAGCTGAAGGGCCTCGTTGGACAGCTGCACCGTGCGGCTGGCCACCGCCTCCCCATCCCGATCGTTGAACGTGGCGGCGAGGGATTCGGGGACTTGGGTGATCAGATCATCCAGGATCTGCTGGAACATGCGTACTCCAGGGGCAAGTGGGGAACAGGATGCCATGGATAGCCTTAGATTCCCCTCACGGCCTGGAGCAGCCAGGTGCCGGCGAGCAGTCCGAAGGCCGCCCCCCGGGCCCAGGGAGATTCGGGCAGCCCGGGGTAGGGCCGGTCGCGCCAGGCCCGCGCGAGGTCCCAGGCGGCCACCCCGGGCAGCAGCGCCATCAGCAGGCTGGCCACGGGATGCCAGTGGAGGGTCGCCGCCCAATCCCCCGCGGCCAGGGCCAGGGCCCAACGGGTGAGGCCACACGTGGCGCAGGGCAGGCCCGTCAGCGCCTTGAAGGGGCAGGCCGGCAAGGGGAGGAACCCCAGGGCATGGAGACGGGCGCCCAGGATCCCCAGCCCGGAGGCCGATACCCCGGCCACGGCCACCCACGGGACCCGGCGCGCCCTCATGCCCCACCGGCCATCGCACCCAGGAGGGTGGCCACGGTGAGCCACGCGAGGCCCAGGCCGCAGCAGCTCAGCAGGCACAAGTGGAGCCCCGTGGCCGCCACGCCCTTCCAGGCCGGGCATCCATGGCGCGCGGCGAGGGCGAAGCCCCGCAGGCCCCAAAACCAGAGATTCACGAGGGCCAGGGGCAGGGAGAGGAGGATCCCCGCCACGGGAACCAGCCCCAGCAGGCCCAGCGCGGCGCCCACGGTCCCCACGGTGAGGGCTTCTGCCTCCGCTTCCATGGAGGCCCGGAAGCCCCGCTTCGACGCCAATCCGCCCATCATCCATAGGCAGCCGTGATCCCAAACGGCGTGATGCAGCCAGGCGCCCAGGAGCAGGAGGGGCGCGGCCAGGAGCAACCAGGGCCAAGCCCGGGCCAGGGGCGGGGGGGGCGGGAATTGCGCCAGCACCGCGCGAAGATCCCCTGGATCCACGCCCCGCTCGCGGGCCAGGGATTGGAGGAAGGGGCCCAGGAGCTCCGGCATCCGGCGCAGCATCGACTCCAGTGACCACCACCCCAGGATCCCCTCCGCGCAGGCCAGGGGCACCCGCCACCGGAGCATCCGGCGCAGGCCCGTGCCCAGGGGCGGAGGCGCGGCCGCCCACCTCGGGAAGGCCTCCCATGGGCGGAGGGCCGCGGCGAGCAATCCCCGCATTAGGATGCCCCGGCCGCCGCCGCGCCCATCACCACCGGGGCCAGGCAGGCGCCCAGGCAGCACCCGAGGATCACCCATGGGAGGAAGATCGCCACAACCCCCTTCCAGGGCCTGAGACCGTGGGCGTGGCCCAGCACCATGCCTTGGAAGGTCAGCACGCCCAGGGCCAGGGCGAACCCAAACAGTTGATGGAGGGGGTGAAGGGCCCGGGGCAGGAGGATTCCGAAGGCGCTGAGGAGCCCCACCCAGGCCGTGGCTCCGCCGCCGTAGAGCAGGGAGCGGTAGGTCGTTTCCAGGCCCCGCTTCTCATCCAGGCCCTTCATCATCCACAGACCCACGTGGGCGAGGAGGCCGGCGATGAGCATCCCGATCGCGAAGGTGAGGGGGGCCATGGCCACGCCGGTCCACACGATCACCTTGGTGAAGGCCATCTGCTCCGCCGCGGGGGGAGGGGGGACGGGCAGGTGGAGGGCCTTGAAGAACCAGGCGTTGGCCGAGCCATCCAAGGGCGTGAAGGCCACCGTCAGGCCCTGGGCCATCCACTGGAAGGGGAGGGCCGCCAAGGCGAAGAAGGCGATGGCGGGACCCAGCGCCTTCGAGGGGGGGATGCGGTGGCCCGCCTCCTCGGGGTTGCCGAGGATGAGCCGCACCGTGGCGAGGGCACGGGCGAAGGCGCCCCCCTGGGCGCGATCCTCCCAAGGGAGCACGGGGCCCGCGGCCTCGGGTGCCGGAGGGGCTTCCAGGGGGGCGCCGGGAGCTTGGTAAGGGTTCTCGTCCATCACTTCCTCACGAACTGCTGCTCGAATTCCCGCAGGGCGAGGGGATCCCCGTTCTGCTTCAGGGGGCCCATGAAATCCATGGGGGCCAAATCCGCGAACTCGCCGAAGGTGGCGATGTTCGCGTTGATGTATTCGATGAACTGCTCCTGGCGGCCCTTGAGGTAGCCATGGAAGGGGCGGGCCGCGAAGCCCAGGAGGGAGGAATCCAGCTGGGTCCAGCTCTGGAGGTGGCTCACGAAGCGGCCCTGTTCCTCCCAGTAGCGGTAGGAGGTGAGCATCCGCGCCCGCACGGCGAAGGGGTTCTTCAGCCGGCCCTTCTCCACGAGCCCCTCCACGAAATACACCCGATGGCCGGGCCGCTGGAGGATGAGCCAGAGGGTGGCCTTGAGCCCGCGGCCGTCGTCCAGGGACCAGGAGCCGTCGGGATGGACGAAGGCCGAGAACTCCGGCACGAAGCCGCAGCGCCACATGGCCACGCCCATGCGCGGGTGGTCGAAGATCTTCTCCATGGTGGCCACCCGCACCCTCCGGGGCTGGGTGCGGGCCTGGAAGGAGAAGTGGGCCTTGGCCACCACCTCCTGGGCGTCCAGCCGGAAGGCGGGCGCGAGTTGGGCGAAGGGGAGCTGTCCCGAGGTCCCGGGGCGTGTCTGCGCGGCGAGGGGGGCCACCCCGAGGAGGATCGTGAGCGTGCGAAGGAGCATGAGTGAACGCTAGCGAAGCCTGGAGCCATCCACCAGCCCCGGATTCACACCCGGCCTCCGGCGGACGATGAGTCCCTCCGGATGAGCACCCTGGCACGAGATGCGCCCCTCACCCCGCTGGATGAGCTGCGGGCCCACCTCGCGCGCCATTCGGAGGAGGCGGCGTGGGGGGTGCAGCTCCATCACCTCCTCCAGCGCCTGCAGCAGATGTCCCTCCCGGAGCTGGGTTCCCGCCTGCTGAAACCCACCTCCACCAAGCCCTTGAAGCGGGCCGTCCTCGCCCTCACCTCGAAGTTCGACTGGCCCGAATGGGTGCCCCACCTCCACAAGAACCTGCTCACGGAGCCGGACCTGGGTCTCTTCGACGAGGGCTGCGCCGCCCTGGGCCGCATCGCCACCCGGGATGCCTTCGAGGCCCTGCAAGATCTCCAAGTCCACCGCCCCGACCCCGACCGGCGCCTGATCCTTCAGCGGGAGCTGGGGGCCCTGGAGCCCACCCAAGCGCTGACCTTCTATCTGGGACGCCTGGCCGAGGGGGAGGGCAACCCGCGCCTCGCCCATCAGGGAGGCCGATTTCTTTCCGTCATGGCCGGTCCCGAAGACCTCCCCACCCTCGTGGAGGCCTACCAGGCGGGCGACTCCCTCTCTTCCCGGCTCGCCCTGCGGGCCATCGCCGGCCTGCCCGGCGGGGCGGCCGGCGAATTCCTCGTGCGGCTCTTCGAACAGCTCCAGCGCCATCTGCAGGATTACCTGGATCTGGAGGACCTCATCACCCGGATCCAGCCCCTGCAGCGCACGCAGGCCCGCGAGGCCATGGCCCAGGCCTACACGGCCCGGCTCCGGGAGCGCTGCCCCGGAGAGTCCGCGGCGCTTCTGCAGGCCCTCGCGGAGGAGAACGCCAATCCCGGCCAGATCCTCGATCACATGGCCCCTCACGCGGAGGGCCATCTGGAATCCTTCCTGGCCGAGGGCCTTCAAGTGCTCGTGGAGGGCAAGGTCGCCCGGTTCACCGCCCTGCTCACGGAGCGTCTGGAGGAATCCCAGCGGCAACAGGGACTCCTCGCCTCCAATCTGGATCTCGTCGCCATGGGCCTCCACCGACAGGTCCTCGCGGGGCATCTCGCCGCCGAGCGCGTCGTGCCGCTTCTGGCCGCCGCCCTCCGGCGATTCTCCCGGCAGGATGGCATCGCCTTCGCCTTCTGCTGGCTGGTCGATGCCTCCGATTCAGAGGCCCTCGCCCTCGTGAAGGCGGAGCAGGATCCCAAACGGCGGATGTTCCTCCTCGACAATCTGGGCGCGCGGGAGGAGGACGGCCTCACGCCCTTCTTCCTCCAGATGCTGGAGGATCCCATCGTCGAGGTGGGCCAGCGGGCCATCCACCAGCTGGGCAAGCTGCCTTCGGCCTTCCCCGTCGTCATGGAACGCTTCCAATCCGGCCAGCCGGATCAGATCCGCCTCGCCCTGCGGATCTTCGGGGAGAACCGGACCCGGGCCGCGGCGGAGATGCTCACGGAGTTCGTGTCCTCCGATGAACGCGACGAGCTGCTCATCGACGCCGTCGATGCCCTGGGCACCATCCAGTACCCGCCCGCCGCGAAGCCCCTGCTGGACTTGCTTCACGACGGCAAGCCCGCCCGGCTCCAGCTCGTGCTGGCCCGCTCCCTGGGCGCCATGCGCACCCCCGAGGCGGCCTTGGGCCTCCTCGCCAAGGCCCCCGGCCTCAAGCTGCCCCAAGTGCTCATCCTCTGCCTGGAGG
>CAYWDR010000070.1:0-15376 GCA_964457075.1 uncultured Solibacteraceae bacterium | reverse complement strand
AAGCCCGAAGCCCGAAGCCCGAAGCCCGAAGCCCGGAGCCCGGAGCCCGGAGCCCGGAGCCCGGAGCCCGAAGCCCGGAGCCCGGAGCCCGGAGCCCGGAGCCCCATCACTTCAGGCACCAGGCATCCTCCGCCCCGAAGCGCCTCAACCGGGCGAGATCGTCCTCCGAGGCGCCAAGCGCCTGGGCCCTCTTCCGTTCCGTGCCCAGGTCGCAGGGGATGACGCCGGGATCATCCGTTCCCAGGGCGCAGCGCAGGCCGGCGGCAAGCATCCGGGGCAGGGGGTGGGGTTGGATATCGGCGGCGAGGAGGGCGTTGGAGCTGGGGCAGATGTCCACGGGGATGCGGCGGTGGGCCAGGAGTTCCAGGGTTGCCTCGTCCGCGCGCAGGCCGTGGACGATCCGGCTCACGCCGCCTTCGAGGATCGCCTCCCGCACCTGATTCCCGTCCCCGTTTTCCCCGGCATGGGCGGCGATGCGTAGCCCGAGTTTTCGGGCGCGATCGAAGACGGGGGCCCACTGCCGGAAAGGCACCCTTTCGAGACCGCCGGTGCTGAAGCCCACGACGAAGGAGGGGAGGCCGCCTTCGATCAGGTCGAGCACCGCGTGGCCATGCCCGGGCCCGAAATGATTGACGGCGTCCACCACCACGCAGGCCCGGAGACCCTGGCTCCGGGCCTTGGCGAGGCCCCGCTCCAGCCCGCGCCAGAAGGCATCGAGGCCGAGGAGCTTCCAGTGGGAGACGAGGGCGCTGGGGCTGCACCAGAGGTCGAAACCCTGGCCTCCCGCTTGGGCCGTCCGGTTCGCGATGGCCTCCACGGCCATGGCCACCGCTTCCTCCGAGGCCAGCAGCTGGGCCCCGAAGAGGAAGGCCTCGATGAAGGCCTCGAAGGGTTGGGCTTCGCCACGCCAGAGGGCTTCGAGGCTCGCGGGCAGGGCTACGCGGCGGAAGGCGGCCTCGCGCCGGACCCATGCCGGATCGAGACCGCCCTCCAAGTGCACGTGCCGGTCGATGAGGGGCGGGAGGTCGGTCATGGGAAGACCATCCTACCTGCCGTCCCGGCGGGGCTACTCGTCGTAGTCGTCCATGCGCAGATCCCCGGGATCGGGGCCCTCGCCCCGGCCGCGCTCGAGGGGGATGGCTTCCGTGAAGGCTTCCCCTTCGGCGCCCTCGGCCTCGGGCTCCGCCTGAAAATCGTCCTCGATCACGTGGGCGACCTTCTCTTTCTTGGGAGCCTTCGGCTTCGCGGGCGCGTCCTTCATCCTCGCGCCGCACTTGGGGCAGGAGGGATCCGCCTTCCCAAAATCGTAGAACTTCGCCCCGCACTGGAAGCAATTGTGCTTCTTGCCCAGGTCCGCCATGATTCCAACCCCTCCGTGCTACAGGTCCCAAAGATCGGAAGGAATAACATGGAACTGAGGTTTTGTCACGCCCAAGGAGCGGCACCCAGACGGGCGGGATCCCCCTCGCACAGCAATTCGATGATCGCCCGTCCGAAAATTCCGTGACGGGTTTCCACCTCTTCCCCGAAGCGGTCCACGAAGCTTTGGCGGCTTCGGTCCAGTTCCTCGCGCAGGAGGCCGTATAGGTTTCCTTGGGTCCGGGCCTGCTCCACCTTGGCGGGGAAGTAGAGCTCGATATCACTCGCCAGGACCCGGGCGAAGCGCTCGGCCGTGGCCCGGATCTTGGGATCCAGGGCCGGGGCGGCGGGTTCCGGGATGGGATCCTGCACGAGCACGGTGGGCCGGGTGGGGTGGTCCACGGGGGGGGCGGCCTTCTCCTCCTCCTTGGCGCCAGCCAGGGAGCTTAGGGTGGCGCTAGCCGCCTGGGCCAGCGCCCGGAGGGCCTGGGGGTGATCCAGGGCCTGCCTCATGCCGGAATCCACGAGGAGGAGGGCCACGGGCTTGCGCTTGAGCCGGAGGGGGAGGATCCGCGCCTCGGCGGCCTCCATGCGGGCGAGGGGGGCCAGGAGGGCCTGGTATCCAGCGCCCTTGCCGAGCCAGGCCTGGCGGCCGGCCAACAGCGCTTCCAGATCGGCGGGGGGCACCACGGGGGTGCCGGCCTTGGCGGCGGTGCCCTCGAAACCCCTCCAGGCGTACAGGCCGGGAAGGCCTTGCTTGATGACGTAGAGGGCGCAGCGCTCCACCACGGGATCGAGGCCATCCAAGAGGCGCCGGAGGGCCTCGCTTTGGCTGGCGGCCCCTTCGAGCAGATCCAAGGCCGCGCCCAATTCCCGATCGATGCCGGGGCCCTCGGCGCCGGCATCGGCGGGCGGCAGGGCCGCCAGGAGGCGATCCATCAGCTCCCCATCCGGCTGGCCACGGACGCCCGCCGCCTGGAAGGCGCCCGCGATGTCCTCGAAAAGCCTCTGGTGCCGCTCGGCGGCCCAGGTGGCGAGGATGGTCCGGAGGGCCTCGGTGTCGGTGGGGGTCATGGGATCCAACTGGATAGGGTGGAATCAGCCTAGCACCGGATCGACCCGACTGTAGCCAAGGCCCCGTGGGCCGATTAGGATGGGGAACCTAGGATCCTTGGGAGCTTGACGTGGCTGATCTTTCGATCGAAGTGCGCGAAGTGGGTGGCGTCGCGGTGGTCCTGCCGGCGGGGTTCATCAACGCGCATACGGTGCGGGAGTTCGAGCAGGCCTTGGAAGGGCTCGTCTCCAAAGGCCGCTACCGGATCCTCTTGAACTGCCAAAACCTCTCCTACATCTCCAGCGCCGGGCTGGGCGCCATCATGGGCCTCATCGAGACCGTGCGGGAGAACGAGGGGGACATCCTACTCTCCAACCTCCAGGACAACGTCTACGCCATTTTCGACACCCTGGGCTTCACGCAGCTCTACCGCGTGTTCAAGGATCAGGAAGAGGCCCTGGCCGCCGCCGGACCCAGTGCCGGCAAGGGGGCCTGAGGTGCCCAAAGTCCAATCGGCCGGGTTCCGGCTCACCATCCCCAGCCAGACCCGTTACCTGAACCTGGTCACGGGGCTGGCCAAGCGCGCCGCCCTCGTGAGCGGCATGGACGACGCCACCGCGGCCAAGGTGAGCATCGCCGTGGATGAGGCCGTCACCAACGTCATCCTCCACGCCTACAAGGGCGATCCCGGCCGGGAAGTGGAATTGGATTTGCGTTTCACGGGACAGGCCCTGGAGATCCACATCTGGCACAGCGGCGAGGGCATCCACCGGGATCAGGTGCTGCTCCCCGATCCCAAAGAATACGTGAAGCACCCACGCAAAGGGGGCCTCGGCCTCTTGCTCATGAGCCGTTTCATGGACGAGGTGGACTTCCGGGAGGATCACGGCCGCTGCGAGTGCCTGCTGGTGAAGAAGATCAGCTGAGGCTCCGGTGAACCCCGTCGGTCGCCCCGAATCGAGTCCCTTCGACCGCCTTCGAGCGCTTGCGATGGGCGTGCCCGGGGGAGCCCAGGAGCTGCTGCCCCTCATCGACTTCCTGGAGACCTTCCCGGATCAGGGCACCGAGGAAGGCCTCATCCACCTTGTGGGCGTATCTGCCCTGGGCCTCGCCCGGGCCGGCCAGGGCGGCCTTTGGGATGGCCAGAAGTGGCTCTTCCTCCGGGGCGCGGCCCCCGCCTTCCCCACCAACCCCGGCAAGGATTGGATCTCCCTGCCCTGGAGGCACGGCGAGGCCGTCTATGGCCACCTCGTCCTCAAGGCCCAGGGCGAAGTGCCCGCCGCCCTGCACCTGCTCCTCACCATCAGCGCCCCCCTCCTCGTGTGGCGGCGCCTGGAGGCCCTGCGGAGCGATCAGAACCGGCAGCTGGCCCTCCAGTTCAGCCGCATGTCCACCCTCTTCGACCTCAGCCGCTCCCTGGGCGAAGTGGAAACGAAGCAGGACCTCATCCGCCTCATGGCCAACACCCTCAGCGGCGAATTCCGCATCCTCCGCCTGCTCGTGCTGGACAAGGACGGCAGCGTGCTCATGGCCCGGGGCCTCGCCAACCTGCCCGCCGTCCTCGAAGGGGAGGCCCTCCACGCCCTACTGGAGGAGCGGCAGCTCATCCACGCCATCGAGCTGAAGGATCAGGATCACTTCCACGGCTTCGCCTACGCGGCGGATCCCCTCGTGGGCAAACTCAACGAGGAGGACGGCATGTTCCTCCAGACCCTCGTGAACCTCACGAGCAGCCAGCTCACGGGCCTAGAGCTGCGGGCCGCCCGCCTCCAATCCGAGCGGCTGGAAAAGGATATGGATCTGGCCCGCAACATCCAGCGCCAGCTCCTGCCCAAGCGCCTGCCCGAGCCCGCCGGATGGCAGCTCTCCGGCGCGAACCTGCCCTACCAGGCCGTGGGCGGCGACCTCTACGACGCCTGGATCGCCAGCGATCCGCCGGCAGGGGGATGGGAGGACGAGGCCGAAGGCGACCGCCTCCACCTCGTCGTGGCCGATATCAGCGGCAAGGGCCTGCCCGCCGCGCTGATGATGACCCAGCTCAGCGCCTACCTCCGCGCCCGGGCCGACCGCCGCGTAAAGAACTGGGGCCGCCTCGCCACGCGCCTCAACGTCCGCATGGACGAGGTGCGGGATGGTTTCCGCTACACCACCCTCTTCACCGCCAGCGTGAACCCCGACAACGGCGACCTTCGTTACGTGAATGGCGGCCACAATCCGCCGTTGCTCGTACGGAAGGAGGGGGGCTTTCAGCGCCTCGAACCCACGGGCCCCATGGTGGGACTGCTGCCCGGCGCGAGCTTCGAGCAGGGTCACGATGAGATGAATCCGGGGGACGTCCTGCTGGCCTTCACGGATGGCCTCGTGGAAGCGGAGAGCTTGGAGGGGCAGGAGCTGGGGGATGCGGCCCTGGCCCAAGTGGTGATCGACCGCCCCGAGGCCAGCGCTGACGAGCTGCTGGAGGCGATCCTCGTGTGCGCGTTCAAGCACATGGAGGGGAATGGGTTTAGGGATGACGTAACTTTGCTCGTCGTCAAACGTAAGTGACCGTCCCCTCTCGGAATCGGCTGCGCCGATTCCGAGCAGTGGAAATGCTAATGGCAGCGCCCCAGGGCCTCCCCCAGCGCCTGCGCCAAGTGTCCCGGTTCCGCCCGCCCCGGCCGCACGGCCTCGGTCACCAAAGGCTCGAAGCCCCCCTCTTCGCCCAGGTTCCGCGTGGGCACGACGCTGAGCACGTCCCCCCGCTGCTCCAGACCCAGGCAGCGGGCCCCCTTGAGGAAGTCGGGCCACTTCCGGGCGCCGCTGGCCTCCAGTAGGGGCGCCATGATCAGGGCCCAATCCTCCGGTTGGGGAATCCCCTGGCAGGAGGCCGCCAAGGCCTCCGTCAACGGAGCCTCCAGTCCCCCCAGCGGCTCCGTCGCCAGCACCCGGAGCGGCCCCACGGGAATCCAAGCCCCCTTCACCGTCCGCCCCAACGCATGCACAAGCGCCTTCCCCTGAAAGAAGTAGACGCTAGCAATGCGGATCTCATCAGCCTTCATTCAAGCTCCTTTCCCCCATCTTCGCGGAATCGGCGCAGCCGATTCCGCGAACTTTCCGTACATTGATGCTCGGAGACTTTCCCAATGAACCAAGCCAAGAGCTTCATCCTCATCGCCGCCCTCACGGGGCTGCTGGTGTGGGTCGGCGACTATTTCGGAGGCACCTCGGGCATGGTGCTGGCGCTGGGCATCGGCCTCCTCATGAATGGGGTGAGCTACTTCTTCTCCGACAGGATCGTGCTGGCCATGTACGGGGCCGAGGTAGTGAGCCAGCAGGAGGCGCCCGACCTCCACGCCATCGTGGCCAACCTCGCCCAGCGGGGCGGTCTGCCCATGCCGCGCATCGCGATCATCCCCGAGGACGCGCCCAACGCCTTCGCCACGGGCCGCAATCCCGACCACGCCGTGGTGGCCGTCACGGAAGGACTCGTGCGCCTCATGAGCCGCACGGAGTTAGAAGGGGTCATCGCCCACGAGCTGGGCCACGTGAAGCACCGGGACATCCTCATCGGCTCCATGGCCTCCGTGCTCGCCCAGGCCATCATGTTCCTCTCCCGCATGGCCATGTGGGTGACGCCCCGGGACGAGGAGGGCCGCTCCAGCCCCCTGGCGGGCCTCCTCATCGCCATCTTCGGCCCCCTCGCCGCCATCCTCCTCCAGATGGCCATCAGCCGCAGCCGGGAGTACATGGCCGATGCCTTCTCCGCCGAAATCACGGGCCGCCCCGATCAGCTGGCCAGCGCCCTGGAGCGCCTGGAGGCCTACAGCCAGCGCATCCCCATGCACCACGCCGAGCCCGCCACGGCCCATATGATGATCGTGAACCCCCTGGCGGGGGGCGGCCTGCTCAGCCTCTTCAGCACCCACCCGCCCATCCAGGCGCGCATCGAGCGGCTGAGGCGGATGGCCGTGGCGTTCTGAGGTCCTGATTAGTCGCTAAGAAGCAAGGTCTTGCGTGCCCTTGGCAAGACTTGGAACCGCGAATATCGCGAATTTACGCGAATTCATTCGCGTCCATTCGCGTCATTCGCGGTTTCATCTTTTGGTGAACGCTCGATCCTCCCCGCCACAAATCCTAAGTCCCCCTCCCCCCGTGCCGATCCCCACAGGGATGCCCGACCACCTCGGCAAATACAAGATCCTTCGACCGCTGGGCCAGGGGGCCATGGGCGAGGTGTTCCTGGCGGAGGATCCCGTGCTGGGGCGGGAGGTGGCCATCAAGACGATCCGGCCGGGGGGCACCTTCGGCGAGGATGCCTGGGCGCGCTTCCAGCATGAGGCGAGGGTGGTGGGGGGGCTCAACCATCCGCACATCGTCACCATTTACGACTTTGGCGATGACGGGGGCACCCACTTCCTCGTGATGGAGTTCGTGCCGGGCCACGATCTGGAAAAGCTCGTGCAGGCGGGCCATCCGAAGATGGCGCTCATCGAGCTGCTGGCCCAAGCCCTGGAGGGCCTGGCCATGGCCCACGCGAAGGGCATCGTCCACCGGGATCTGAAGCCCGCCAACATCCTCGTGCGGACGGATGGCAAGCGCTGGCTGGCGAAGCTCACGGACTTCGGCGTGGCGAAGGTGGAGGGCACGGCGCTGACGCAGGATGGCTCCTTCATGGGCACCCTCCACTACATGGCGCCGGAGTACTTGGATACGGGCAAGGCCACGGCCAAGTCAGACCTCTGGGCCTTCGGCGTGATGCTTTACGAGGTCATCAGCGCGGGGCGCAAGCCCTTCCCCGGCAGCAGCCCCGGGCCGATCCTGGGCGGCATCCTCAAGGATCAGATGGCGCCGCTGGTGGCCACGGACTGGGCGGGTCTGCCCCAGGGGCTCCGGGCCGTGCTCAAGCAGGCCCTGGAGAAGGATCCCCGCAAGCGCTTCGCCGATGGGGACGCCTTTGCCGACGCGCTCCGCCGGGTGCTGCGGGAGGGGGCCACGGCCTCCCACGGGAGCGCCCCCTTCGATACGCCCCCCCCGCCCGCCCAGACGGCGCCGGAACCGCCTGCATCGGCCGAATCCGGCGATGGCCCTGGGACGGACCGCCTGATGCGCGTCGGCAAGGGCGATGCGCGCTGGCTAAGCCTGCGGGTGGCGCTGCGTCAGGCGCCGGAGGGGGCCCGGGTGCTGGTGAAGCCGGGCCTTTACATGGAGGCCCTGGTGGTGGAGCGGAGCATCACCCTCGTGGCCATGGGAGAGCCGGGCAGCGTGTGCGTGGACGGGGGCCAGAACCCCGCCGTGATCCTGAAGGGCGGCGCGCTGCGGCTGGAGGGTTTCAGCCTCCGGTCCATCGGGGCGATGCCCCTGCTTCAGGAGGGGGGCGATCTGGACCTCGTGAAGACCGAGGTGATCGCGGGCTCGGAGGCGGGGGTGGAGGCCAAGGGCGGCACCGTGCGGATGGAGGGATGCACCTTCGAGGGGCCCGGCGTGGGCCTGCGGCTGGCGGGCGCGCCCGCGCTTCTGGAAGGCTGCGCCTTCCGGGGGCTGGGCGGCGGCGGAATCGAGGCCAGCGGCGAGAGGGAGCTGGAGCTGCGGGGGTGCGAGTTCAAGGCCTGCGCCTTCGCCGGCATGATCATCCTGGATGGGGTGCGCGTGTCGGGCCGGGATTGCGTCTTTGAAGGGTGCGAGGACGCGGGCCTGCATCTCCACCGCGGGGCCCAGGCCACCTTCATCGCGAGTTCCTTCCTCTCCGGACTGGGCTATGGCCTTTGCCTTTCGAAGGGGGCCACGGCCCGCATGGAGGCCTGCGCGTTCAAGGGCCACGGCATCGCCCCTGTGATGCTGGGAAAGGGGGCCGCCGCCCCGGAGCTCGTGGACTGCGAGGTGGAGGGGGCCACGGTGCGCGAGGAATCCCCTACGGCTTGAGGTAATGGCCTAGAGCTTGAGGCCCAGGGCCGAATCCAGCCGCCGCACGAGGGAACCCACGGATTCGCCGGCGTCGAAGGGCAGGGCCCCTTCCACGCCGATGGCCAGGGCCTCGGGGGCGAGCACCACGTCGGCGGGGGGCAGGGAGGCCGCGGAAGCCGCCACCCTGAGGCGGAAGTAGCCCTCCCGCACCAGGCTCTCCCTCAACTGATCCCGCTCCGCGCCATCGGCCATGAGGAGGCTCAGGGGCACGCAGCGGCGCTTGAGGCGAAGCAGGTGCATGGGGGGCCCGCCGGAGGGTTCCGGTTCCGTTCCGCCCTGGGCGCCTTTCCGGGCCGCCGCTTTTTGCGGATCCTTCTCCGGAAGCACGCTTTGGGCCCCCTTCGATACGATTTCGCGGAAGCGGAGGGCCGCCTCCAGGCTGGCCTGCGCCGCCTCCGAGAGGCCCGTGAACTCGAAGCCGAGATGCACCATGCCGTTGAGATCGTAGGCCCCGGCCACCCTCCCGCGAAGCTCGAGGTAGGGGGCCTTGGCGAGGTCCTGCACCTTCACGTCGAAGGCGCGGCCGCGCTCGAAGGGGGCCGTATCCACCTTCAACCGCTCGTGGGTCTCCAGATGCACGATGCGATCGATGCGGAAGCCGAGGCCGCCGATGCTGAGGCTGGCCATGGGGCCGCTGGCCGCGATCAGACCATCCGTGAGGGTGACGAAGACGCTTTCGCGGGGCCGGAGGGAGAAGCGCCGATGGCGGCGGCGATCGGCGAGGAAGAGCTGCCTGGGCAGACCGAAGCGGTACTGGAGGTAGCCCTCCCGGCCCTGGAAGGGGATGAGCCCTTCGAAGCGTTGCTCCTCGTGGGTGACGACGAAATGGAACAGCGCGCCGTTCAATAGTTCAGGAGGCAGGGCGCGCTGGAGCTTCAACACCCAGCGATCCTTCTCCACGGCCAGGACCGAGGAGGTATAGGGGAGGGTGGTGGCGCCCTCCACCTTGATGGGGAACTCGTCGTCCCGCTCGCGCAGCCCCTGCACGACCTCCAAAAGGAAGGCGGGAGCTTCGATGGGGGTCTTCCGATCCTCGGGCAGATGGAAATCAGGCACGAAGGCCCTATCGGCCCGTAGGCCGCCCTCCTAAACGTTGAACAGGAAGTGGAGCACGTCGCCGTCCTTCACCACGTATTCCTTCCCTTCCGTCCGCTGGCGGCCGGCATCCTTGGCGCCCTGCTCCCCGCCGTACTGGATGAAGTCTTCGTAGCCGATGGTCTGGGCGCGGATGAAGCCCTTCTCGAAGTCCGTGTGGATCACGCCCGCCGCCTGGGGGGCCGTGTCGCCCTTGTGGATGGTCCAGGCCCGCACCTCCTTCACACCGGCGGTGAAGTAGGTCTGGAGGCCCAGCAGCCAGTAGCTCTCACGGATGAGGGCGTTGAGGCCCGGCTCCTTGAGGCCGGCCTCCTCCAGGAACATGGGGCGGTCCTCCGCGGGCAGATCCTGGATCTCGGCCTCCAGCTTGGAGCAGATCGGGATGGCGTGGCAGCCCCGCTGGTCGGCGATGGCCTTGAGGGCGGCGAAGTGGGGGTTGCCCTCGGGGTTGGCGATATCGGCCTCGCCGATGTTGCCCACGAAGAGTACGGGCTTGAGGGTGATGAGGCCGAAGCTCTTGAGGAGGGCCAGCTCATCTTTGTCCAGGCCCGCCTTGGAGGCCCACCGGCCCTCGTTGACGACGGCAAAGGCCTTCTCCAGGGCGGCCAGGAGGGCCGTGGCCTCCTTGTTGGCGCCGCTTTTGGCGTTCTTGCGGGCCCGATCGAGGCCCTTTTCCAGGGTCTCCAGATCCTTGAGCACGAGTTCCGTCTCGATGATGGCGATATCCCGCTCGGGGTGGACCCCGCCCTCCACGTGGGTGATATCGCCGTCCTCGAAGCAGCGCACCACCTGCACGATGGCGTCCGTCTCGCGGATGTGCTGGAGGAAGGCGTTGCCCAGGCCCTCGCCCTTGGAGGCGCCGCGCACGAGGCCGGCGATGTCCACGAACTCCTGGGCGGCGGGCAGCACGCGCTGGGGCTTCACGATGGTCGCGAGATGCGCGAGGCGCTCGTCGGGCACGTCCACCACGCCCGTGTTGGGCTCGATGGTGCAGAAGGGGTAGTTGGCGGAGGCCGCCCCGGCGCGGGTCAGCGCGTTGAACAGGGTGGACTTGCCCACGTTGGGCAGCCCGACGATGCCACAGGCGACGGCCATGATTCCTCCAGACCCTCCAGTATCCCAGAGCGGAGGCCCTTCGTCAGCGCCCATTGATGGGGAGCTCGCCCGTGGATATCCGCCGTTTGTGACAATTATTTCGATTGCCCCCTTGCGGCGGGCCTCCGCGCCCCCTAGCCTCCAAGCCGTACCCTCGGGAGGAGCGGGATGATCGTCAGGGCGGAATGGCCGGGCTATGTGGTGGATGTACTCGTGAAGCCGGGCCAGGAGGTCGAGGAGGACGAGGCTCTCGTTCTGTTGGAGCTCACCGACCAGGGGCGGACGCCCTTTTACGTGAACGCCCCGGAGGCGGGCAAGGTCCGCGAGGTGCTCATCGAGGAAGGCGACTTCGCCCAGGAGGATGACGAGCTCGTGGCCATCGGGGAGTCCGATAAGGACGATTAATGCATTCATGCTCGCTACACTGGACGCTGCATCCTGTGGAGTGAGCGATGGCTGTGATTCGAGCCGAAATGGCGGGCAAGGTTCTCGAAGTGTGCGTGGTCGAGGGCGTGAGCGTGAGCGAGGACCAGGATCTGGTCATCATCGAGTCGATGAAGATGCAGATCCCCGTGGGCAGCCCCGAGGAGGGCACGGTGGTGAAGGTCTTCGTCGTCGCCGAGCAGTTCCTCAATGAAGGCGATCCCATCGTCGAGCTGGGTTGATCCATGCGTGAAGTCCGGATCGAGCGGTTGGGGGACGGGGAGGATGGCATCGTCCTTCTGGGCCTGGATCGCCCCGCCTCGAAGAACGCCCTGGGGCGGGAGATGATGCGCGAGTTCCGGGAGGCCCTGGCCGCCCTCCGCTTCGATGCCTCCGTGCGGGTGGTGATCCTCCATAGCCACGTGCCGGGCGTCTTCTGCGCCGGGGCGGATCTCAAGGAACGGGCGGGGATGGCCCCGGCCGAGGTGGCGGCCTTCGTGCACGGCCTCCGCGCCGCCTTCACCGAGGTGGAGGATCTGCCCATGCCCGTGATCGCCGCCATCGAAGGCGCGGCCCTCGGGGGCGGGTTGGAACTGGCGCTGGCCTGTGATTTTCGGGTGGCCGGCGGCGAAGCCCGCCTGGGCCTGCCGGAGACGGGCCTCGCCATCATTCCCGGCGCCGGCGGCACCCAGCGCCTGCCCCGCCTCATCGGCAAGGCCCGGGCCAAGGAGCTGATCTTCACGGGCCGCCGTATCGGCGCCGAGGAAGCGGAGCGGCTCGGGCTCGTGGAGTACGCCGTCGCGGCCGGCGGGGCCCTGGAGAAGGCCCGGGGCCTCGCCCGGGAGATCCTGCCCAACGGCCCCATCGCCCTCCGCATGGCCAAGCAGGCCGTGAACCGCGGCGTCGAGGTGGATCGCGAGACGGGTCTGGCCCTGGAGCAGGCCTGCTACGCCCAGGTGATTCCCACGAAGGATCGGCTGGAGGGTCTGCAGGCCTTCCGCGAGAAGCGCAAGCCCATCTACCGGGGCGAGTGATGTCCCTCGATCACGGGCACGATCACGGGCACGGGCACGGCCACGGGGGGGCCCACGGGCACGCCCACGGCCCCACCACCGTGGGGCGCCTGGCCTGGAGCGCCACGATCTTCTTCCTCAGCTTCGTCATCCAGGGGGTAGGCGGCCTCTGGACGGGCTCCATCGGCCTCGTGAGCGATAGCCTCGAAAACCTCAACGACGTCCTCGTGAACGCCCTGGGGATCCTCAGTCTCGCCCTGGCCAACCGCCAGGAGCCCAACGATCGTTGGGCCTTCGGCTGGCACCGCCTGGAGGTGTTCAACAGCCTCGTGGGCGCGGGCTTCCTCGTGGCCTTGGGCGGGGCCGTGGGATGGGAGGCCCTTCAGCGGTTCCGGCACCCCCAGGCCATTCAAACGGGCTGGGTGCTGGCCTTTTCCATCGTGGGCCTCCTGCTCAACGTCCTCGCCACCGTGGTGCTCGTCCCCAAGGACAAGGATCAGCTGAAGAAGGACGCCAATCTCCGGGCGGCCTACCTGCACGCCTTCGCCGATAGCCTCACCTCCATCGCCCTCGTCCTCAGCATGGTGGTGATCCGGTTGACCGGCTGGAAGTGGGTCGATCCCGCCATCGCCCTCGTGATCCTCGCCGTGATCCTCCGCGGCGTCGTCCTCCTCCTGCGGGATGCCCTGGGCATCCTCATGCACCAGGCGGCCTTCGATCACGAGGCGGCCAAGGCCGAACTGCGGGCCCTGCCCGGCGTGCTGGGCGTGGAGGACCTCCGCAGCTGGAAGATCTGCGGCCACCTCACCATCGCCACCGCCCACGTCATCGTGGATGCCACCCGCCTGGACGAGACGGAAGCCTACCTGGAGGATATCGAACAGCTCCTATGGGACCGCTATGACGTGCGCCACCTCACCGTCCACTTCGAGACCCCCGCCATGGCCGAGCGCCACCACCACCGCTTCATCCACCAGCACGAAGTGGCCGGCTCCGAGGATCCGATCCACAAGGGCGTCCACCGCCACGAACATCGGCACGACCATCCCCATTAGAAAGGGCCGCGTTCGCGGCCCTTTCTAATGGAGGTGAACCGATGACTAGCGCCTAGCCGACGGGCAACGTGGCCAGGGTGAGCCAGAAGGATTGGATGGAGGAGAGCATGTCGGAGAAGGACCCGAGATCCGTCGGTTTCACGAGGTAGGCGTTGGCTTGGGCCTCGTAGCAGCCTTTGATATCCCCATCGCCCATGCTCGTCGTGAGGATCACCGTGGGGATCGACTTCCATTCGGGGGAGGCCTTGATGGCCCGAAGGACTTCCAACCCCCCGACCTTGGGCATGTTGAGATCCAGGAGGATGAGGTCCGGGCGGGGGGCGCTTTCGAAGGGGGCCTTGCGGCGGAGGAAGGCGAGGGCCTCCTCGCCGTCCCGGGCTGCGTGGATGCGGTTGGGCACGCGGCCGTCCCGCAGGGATTCCTTGATCAGGAGCACGTCACCGGGGTTGTCGTCGACGACGAGGATCTCGCAGGGTTGAAGGCCGCTCATGAGGGGCTCCGGTCTATGGGAAGGGTGAAGAGGAAGGTGGATCCTTCGCCAGGCGTGGATTCCGCCCAGATATGGCCACCATGGCGTTCGACGATTTTCTTGCAGAACGCGAGGCCGATGCCGCTGCCGGGGAAGTCGGCGCGGGAGTGCAGGCGCTGGAAGATGGTGAAGATGCGTTCGCCGTAGTGGGGATCGAATCCGATCCCGTTGTCCTTCACCCAACAGCGCCATTGGCTCCCGTCCCGCTCCGCGCCCACGGCCAGTTCCAGGTGTCGATCGGGATGGCGGAACTTCAGGGCGTTACCCACGAGGTTTTGGTAGAGCAGGGTCAGGTGGCTCAGATCCCCCACGACGGAGGGGAGGGGGAAGCGCCGGAGTTTGGGAGCGGCCTCCGACAGGGCCATCTGGAGGTTGGCGAGGGCCGCATCCAGCGCGTCGTCGAGGCGGATCCGCTGGGCGCCGGCCATGGTGTGGCTCAACCGGGCGTAGGCGAGGAGATCCCGGATCATGGCCTGCATGGTGAGGGCGCCCTGCATGGCGTAGTGGATGTACTCGTCGGCGTCCGCTCCCAGCTGCCCCTTGTACCGTTTCGCCAGCAGTTCCGTGAAGCTGGAGACCATCCGGAGCGGTTCCTGCAGGTCGTGGCTCGCCACGTAGGCGAACTGCTCCAGATCGGCGTTGGAGCGGGCCAGATCCGCCGCGCGCCGTTCCAGTTAGGCCTGGTTCTCCAGCAGCCGCTCTTCCACGCGCTTGCGCTCCGTGATCTCGAAGCGGATGGCCATGTATTGCCAGGGGCGGCCCGAGGCGTCGAGGAAGGGGACGATGGTGGTGTCCACCCAGTACTCGCCGCCATCCTTCGCCCGGTTCTTGATCTCGCCCCGCCACACGTGGCCCCGGGCGATGGTGGACCAGAGGTTCGTGAAGAAGGCCTTGGGGTGGTAGCCGCTGTTGATGATGCGGTGGTTCTGCCCGAGCAGTTCCTCTCTCCCGTACTTCGAGATGGTGCAGAACTTGTCGTTGGCGTAGGTGATATCGCCCTTGGCGTCCGTGATGGCCACGATGGCGCTCTCGTCCAGTGCCTGCTTCAGCTCCATGAGCTCGCGCAGGGTCTCCTCCCGCGGCTGGGGCATGCCGAGGGCGGGGTGCATGAGGAGCAGGTGGCCCTCCGGGACGGGCAGGGCGATGAGTTGGGATCGGAAGGTGGTGCCGTCCCGGCGCGTGAGGATCCCCCACCCTTCCGTGCGGGACTCCGCCAAGGGAGGGAGGGCTCCCGAAGCCAAGCCCAGGAGGGCTGGAAGGGGCCGTCCCACGGCCTCCGCCGCCTCAAACCCCAACAGCGACTGCGCGCCCGCCGTCCACTGGAGCACGTTCCCCGCGGCGTCGAGCAGGCAGGTCGCCAGCCCCGGCAGATCTCCGAGGAGCCGGTGGAGCGGTTGCATCGAAGTGGCGGCGTCCGGCACGCGCTCCCCTTGGGCCACCGGTCTGGGAGATCCCAAGCCGTCGGAGTGATCGACACCCGTTCCGGAATGTTAGTAGCCTCACCCCTGGGAACAAGGGGTTTGATTGCAGAGAGATATGTCTCGAATTCAAGTTCGTGCTCTTTCGGAGAACGAGATCCCCGCAACAAACAGGGCGGCCTTCGGGCCGCCCTGTTTGTTGCGGAAGTGAAGGGATTTCAGCCACCCATCCCATGCTTCTTCATGATCACGGCGCGCTGGGCGTCGTACTCGGTCTGGTTGATGAGCTGGCCGTCGAAGAGTTCCTTGAGGTCGGTGAGCTCTTCCTTGAGGCCCTTGGCGGGGGCTGCGGGGGCGGCGGGGGCGTTGCCGGCGGGGTAGGGGGTCTGGGCCAT
>CAYWDR010000069.1:0-15495 GCA_964457075.1 uncultured Solibacteraceae bacterium | reverse complement strand
TCATCCAGCTCCTCGCCGCGCAGCATGGCGTAGAGGCGCTGGATGGTGCAGATGGTGACCCGAGCCACGGGATCCAGGTTGTTGGAGGTGAGGTGCTGGACGTTGTAGACCTCGGTGAACTTGCGGCCGGTATCGGGCGCTACGAACTGCTGGAACTCCGCCAGGGCCTGGCGGCCCAGGTTGGCGCGATCCACGAGGAAGAGCACCCGCTTGGCCCCGGCGAGCTTGATGAGGCGGTAGGTGAAGCTGCAGGCGGTGTAGGTCTTCCCCGCGCCCGTGGCCATCTGGATGAGGGCCCGGGGGCGGTCGGCGGCGAAGGAGGCTTCGAGGTTTCGGATTCCCTCGATCTGGCAGTCACGGAGGTTCTGGGCCGGGAGGGGATGGGCCCCTGGCAAGGCGGCCAGTCGAGCGCGAAGGGTGTCGGGCTCCGTGAGCCATTCGGCGAGCGTTTCTGGGCGGTGGAAGGAGAACACACGCCGGGAGCGGGGCTCGGGATCTCGGTCGTCCCGAAAGAAGGTTTCAACGCCCGTGGATTCGTAGAGGAATGGGAGGCTGTCGCGAGAAATCGTCTGGATGAAATCGGGTAGGTTCGCGGCGTAATGCCCCGATTGTTCCGCGACGCCCGAAAGGGCCGTGCCCACCTTCTTCGCCTCAATGACACCCACGGCCTTGCGATCTACGAGCAACAGGTAGTCACAGGTGCCCGACTTCAGGGGCGCTTCTCGCAGGGCAATCCCCCGGCCCACCGACGGATTGAATTGCTTGTAGTCCTGAACGGCCCAGCCCGACGCGATCAGTTGCGCGTCGATCTGCTGGCGGGCGCGTTGTTCAGGGGCGAGGTCAAGCATAGGTCACTGGATTAAGGTTAGCGAAATGGAGGCGGTGAAATGGGGTCGATTTTCCAGACATCCCCATCCCGCACCGTGAATCTTGCGGGAACACGGCCGGAACCCCCTTTGTTACCCTTCCCTCGGAGACCCCCCAATGCCCCCACCCCGCGCGGCGAAGTTCTCGGCGGAATGGATGTGTACGAACGAGGCGATGCCCTGCTACCAGTGGGGCAAGCGGGCCGCCGTGTGGAAGGGGGGGAAGGGATGGTGGGCTTCCCGGACGGGCCACGAGGGCATCCAGGGACCCTTCCGCACCCGCAACCAGGCACAGGCCTGGGCGGAGGAGCCGTGGCGCGAGGTGCAGGAGGCGCGGATGGCCCGGAGGGCGGAGGTTCAGGCGGGGCGGACTGTCGCAGCAAGGGCGAAGGACGACGCCACTTGGGGGGGCCTGCCGGAGGCGGATCGCAAGGTGGCTCCGGGGCAGGTGTGGGCCTTGAGGGACGGGCGGCACACGGGCTGCGAGGTGCTCGTCGTGAAGGTGAATCGCGCCATCGCCGCCGTGCTCGGCCGGCGCAGCCACTCGGAACCCTGGAAGGATGCGCCGCGAACCGTGCGCACCCTCGCCACCCTGCCTCGCCTCTACCGCCTCGTGGGCCACGCGAAGGTGCCCAAGGGGCGGTGAGCTTTCGGCGAAATAGGGACTTGAGGACTGCGAAGGAAAAGCACTCGCGGAGGGTCGCGGAGGAAGCCGAGGATCGCTGAGAAAAACAAAAAGCTTTCAGCTTTTCTCCGCGTCCCTCCGCTCCCTCCGCGACCCTCCGCGAGCGCGTTTCCCTAGGCAGCCGTACCGCCCTGATTCAAGCGTGCGGCCAGCGCCATCCAAACGCACCGCCGGTGACGAGGGCGTAGAGGAGGGCGTCCACGAGGTCTTTCAGCACGGCCTTCCAGGGCTGGCCCATCCACACGCCGTTGATGAGGCTGCCGGTGCCGTAGGCGAGGAAGGTGATGGTGCCCGTGATGCGGAAGACCAGCAGGTAGCTGTCTCCGGCCTTCAGCGAGTGGCAGGCCACGTAGGCGGTGGTGAAGGCCACGGCCAGGGAGAGGATGAACCACTGGCCCAGGGACTTGCCGATGTCGTGGCCCCCGTTGGCCCGCAGGAAGAGCATGCCCACGGGGCCCTCCTGGAACTTGGCCGTCATCTCGGGGCTGTTCATCTCTTTCATATCCCCGCAGTGGGGCATCACGTACATGCCCGGCGCCGGCGCGGCGGCGCGGATGGCGGCGCGAATCGCCTCCTCCTGCGGGAGGACGAGGTAGTCGCTGTTGTGCCACTTGAACACCATGTGGATCAGCGAGCTGACGATGAAGATGAAGACCGCGGCCAGCACGATGGGCAGCCATAGTTGGGTGAGAGAGACCATGGGTCCTCCAATGGGGGTGTGAGTGGAAAGGCTGGCCCATTGTCAGCAGGTCCCGAGGCGCTGGAAAGCCTTAATTCACGGGGATTTCGGACTCATCCGGGGTAAACTGGCGGATTGCAGATTTGAGGCCCCATGATCGCGTTCTCCGACGTCAACAAGCAGTACGGCAAGCAGATCCTCCTCATCGACGCGAGCTTCCAGCTCAACCCCGGGGAGAAGGTGGGTCTCGTGGGCCCTAACGGCGCGGGGAAATCCACCCTCTTCCGCATGATCGTGGGCGAGGAATCGCCGGATGACGGCGTGGTGAGCATCCCGAAGAAGCTCACCGTGGGCTACTTCCGGCAGGAGGTGGACGAGATGAAGGGCCGCCCCGTGCTGGACGAGGCCATCGCCGGCAGCGGCCGACTGGGCGACCTCCACCACGAACTGGCGGAGCTGGAGCACGCCATGTGCAACCCCGACACGGAGGATCTGGAGGCGGTGATCGAGCGCTTCGGCCACGTGCAGGAGGAGTACCAGCACCTGGGCGGTTACGAGCTGGAGGCCAAGGCCCGCGCCTGCCTGCAGGGCCTCGGCTTCGAGGACGACCAGATCGATGGCGACGTGGGCGCGCTCTCTGGCGGTTGGAAGATGCGCGTGTCCATGGCCAAGGTGCTGCTCGGCAGCTTCGACGTGCTTCTCATGGACGAGCCCACCAACCACCTGGATATCGAATCCATCCTTTGGCTGGAGAACTACCTCAGGAACGTCCCCGCCACGCTGCTCATGACGAGCCACGACAAGGACTTCATGAACCGCATCGTCACGAAGGTGATCGAGATCGACGCGGGCGACATCATCACCTACTCGGGCAACTACGACTTCTACGTGAAGGAGCGGGAGATCCGCGAGACGAACCTGGAGGCCGCCTACGAGCGCCAGCAGTCCAAGCTCGCCAAGGAGCAGCGCTTCATCGACCGCTTCAAGGCCCACGCAGCCAAGGCCGCCCAGGTGCAAAGCCGCGTGAAGGCGCTGGAAAAGCAGGACCGCATCGAGCTGCCCAAGAAGCGCCAGGTGGTGAGGTGGGACTTCCGCGTGCCCCCGCGCTCGGGCGACGACGTGCTCATGATCAGCCACGCCTTCAAGAGCTTTGGCGAGAAGAAGCTCTACAAGGACTTCGACCTCCACATCCGGCGCGGCGAACGGTGGTGCGTCATGGGCAAGAACGGCGCCGGCAAGTCCACCCTGTTGAAGATGGTCGTCGGCGCCTTCCCCCCCGATAGCGGCGAAGTGAAGCTGGGCGCCAGCCTGAAGGTGGGCTACTTCGCCCAGCAGGCGCTCGATCTATTGGATCCCGAGCTCACGGTGCTGGAGCAGATGCAGGCCGCCTACCCCCGCGAGGGCCTCGCCCCCCTGCGCACGATGCTGGGCGTCTTCCAGTTCAGCGGCGACGACGTGGATAAGCGCATCCGCAGCCTCAGCGGCGGCGAGAAGAGCCGCCTCGTCATGGCGCAAATGCTCTTCGATCCGCCCAACTTCCTCGTGCTGGACGAGCCCACGAACCACTTGGACCTCGCGACGAAGGAGATGCTCGTCACCGCCCTCAAGGACTACGAAGGCACCATGCTCTTCGTGAGCCACGATCGAACCTTCCTGCGCGGCCTCGCGAATCGCGTGCTGGAACTGGCGGTGGAAGAGCACGAGACGCCGCTGGCCTTCCCGGGCACCTACGTCGAATACGTGGCGAGCACGGGGCACGAGGCGCCGGGCGTGCATAGCTGATCCGGTGGTCCGCGGGTAGTAGAGGGGTGATTGATCTCAGTTGCCCGAGGATTCCTGGCTCGGCTCCTTGGCGCCCTTGATGAGGAGGTAGAGCATCAGGGCCACTTCGCCCATCTGGGCGGGGAGGGCGATCATGGCGAGGCGAGATTCGTAGTGGGGCCAGAGGAAGCCCGTGAGGCTGGCGGCGATGTAAGCGAGGCCGTTGAGGATGAGCCACCATCCCAGCACCTTGGGGATGAAGCCCGAGCGGATGACGAGGAGGGCCAGGGGGAAGAGCCAGAGTCCCCAGAGCACCTCGGCGGACAGCACCATCTGCCCGTGGAGGCGGAGGAAGGCGAGGGCCAGATCCGCCCGCTGGGCCGCCGGGAAGGTCGTGAGTACCTCACCCCGCACGAGCAGGAGCGCCGCGGCATCGTTCACCACGTTCACGAAGTAGATCGTGGCGGGAATGATGCCGCCGACGATCACCATGGCGCGGGCGAGTTCCCGGTCCACGTCCTTGAAGAGGCGCTGGAAGGCCAACAGGATGAACACGAGCATGGACCCGCAAAAGAGGTCGCTAACGATGCCCAGGCGGAAGAGGCCCTCGTGGGCGGTGATGCGCGCGGCGGTCTCGGCGGCGTTTCCCGGCACGATGAGGGTGCTGGGGAGGTAGATGAGCCGGAAGGGGGCCGCGAGGGCAAGCAGGAGGTAGAGGAAGCCGACGGTCCGGGCCTTCCGGCGGATCTCATTCATGGGCGCTCCTGGGGGGATTCGGCGGGAAAGGCAGGCCGGGCCTGAGGCTTTGCCCGTCAAGGCTACCCTAGGAGCGCATTCATGATCGGGCCAGCACCCCTTCGTGGCCCTGGAATCGGCGCCACACGCCAGGGGCCACTGGCCGATCGCCAAGGGGCGCTCGCCGATCGGCGGGTCCCTCGGGCGGGCCAAGGCCTAGGTTGGGAACCTCAACCCGGAGGTTCCATGAAGGCCCTTCCCCTCGCCTTGGCGGCCCTCACGCTATCCCTGACGGCCCAGCCCAAGCCCCCCAAGCGTTATTCCATCAAGCAATTCATGGCCACCACCAACTACGGTGGCGCGGACTTCAGCCAAGACGAGTCCTGGATCCTGGTGCACAGCAACGCCACGGGCCTTTCCAATGCCTATCGCCTGGAAGTGAATGGGGGCGCCCTGAGTCCCCTGACGGCCTCCACCGAGGACGCGGTGAAGGTGGCCGCCTGCTTCCCCCAGGATGACCGCGTTCTGCTCATGCAGGACCGCAAGAACAATGAACTCAACCACCTCCTCGTGCGGGAGCTGGATGGCACCCTAAGGGACCTCACGCCGGGCCCCAAGGGCCGGGCGGCCTTCAATGGTTGGACGCCCGATGGGCGTGGCTTCTACCTCATGAGCACCGAACGCGACCCCAAAGCGGCGGATCTCTACTTCGTCGATGCGAAGACCTATGAGAAGAAGCTCCTATTCCAAAACGACGCGAAGGAGCCCTTCTTTCTCGGCTCCGTGAGCCGGGATGGGCGTTGGCTCGCCGTCAGCACGGCGGTGGGCCGCGCCGACGGCAGGCTCCACGTGGCCGACCTCCGCGCCGGACAGCTCAAGGAACTTCTGCCCCATCCGGGGCGGGAGGTGGCGCTGGATCCGGAGGACTTCACGCCCGATGGCCGGGCGCTGACCGTGCTCACCAACGAGGGTTCCGAGACCACCTACCTCGTCCAGGTGGATCTGGAAAGCGGCCGCTCCGAGGTGCTGGAGCGGCCCGCATGGGACGTGACCTCCTGCGAGTTCAGCCCCTCCGGCCGCTACCGGGTGACGGAGACGAACGAGGATGCCAGCACCGTCGTCCAGGTCACCGATCTGCGCACGGGCAAGCGCCTTCCCCTGCCCAAGATGCCCGTCGGCGAGATCCGAGATCTCACCTTCAGCCCCAGCGAGCGGCTGGCCGCGCTGTATGTGAACGGCGATCGCAGCCCCAGCAATCTCTGGATCTGGGATTTGAGGAGGGGCCAGGCCCGGCCCCTCACCCGAAGCCTGGGGCCGGAGGTGGATGCCGCCGACCTCGTGGATAGCCGCGTCGTGCGCTTCAAGAGCTTCGATGGCATGGTGATCCCCTCCGTCTTCTACCTTCCCAAGGGGGCCTCCGCCAAGGCCAAGGCGCCGGCCCTCGTGTACGTCCATGGCGGACCCGGAGGCCAGACGCGGGTGGGATACACGGCCGTGATCCAACATCTCGTCAATCACGGCTACGCGGTGCTGGGCATCAACAACCGGGGCTCCAGCGGCTATGGCAAATCCTTCTACGCCGCCGACGACCGCCGGCATGGCCGCGAGCCCCTCTGGGATTGCATCGAGGCCAAGTCCTTCCTCGCCTCCATGCCCGAGATCGATCGGGATCGCATCGGCATCATGGGCGGAAGCTACGGGGGCTACATGGTGCTGGCGGCCCTGGCCTTCCGCCCGGAGGCCTTCAAGGTGGGCGTGGACATCTTCGGCATCAGCAACTGGTTCCGTGTCCTGGAGAGCCTTCCGCCCCACATGGAAGCCCAGCGCAAACTGATGTACCAGGAGCTGGGCGATCCGGAAAATGATAGGGACCATCTGAGGGCCACTTCCCCCCTCTTCGCCGCCGATCAGGTAAGGGCGCCTCTGATGGTGCTGCAGGGCGCCAAGGATCCCCGCCTGCCCAAGGCCGAAAGCGATGACATGGTGGCGGCCGTGAAGAAGAACGGCGTCCCCGTGGACTACCTCCTCTTCGAGGACGAGGGCCACGGCTTCCGCAAAAAAAAGAATCAGGAAGCGGGCTCCGAGCGCATCCTCGCCTTCCTGGACCGCTACCTCAAAGGGGGTGGAAACTGAAGCCATGCCCTCCACGCCCCTCATCCCATCTTCCCAAGCCGCCCGCCTCTTTTTGGGTGCCCAGGGCCTGCTCGACGATCCTTCCCGCAAGGCCACGAAGGCCGTCGTGAGGCGGGTGGTGGAGTCCCTGGGCTTCGTGCAGCTGGATAGCATCGCCACCGTGGCCCGGGCCCACGATCTCACGCTGCACGCGCGCCTGGAGGGCTACCGTCCGGAACAGCTGCAGGGGCTTTTGGAGAAGGACCGCGCCCTCTTCGAGCATTGGACCCACGACGCCTCGGCCATTCCCGTGGATCACTACGCCCACTGGCGGCCCCGGTTCCGGGAAGATGAGGCTCGCATGCGCGCCCACGCCTGGTGGAACTACCACTTCCGGGGCACCGACGCCGACGCGGTCGTGAAGGAGGTGCGCCAGCGCATCACGGACGAAGGCCCGCTCATGAGCGCCGACTTCGAGCATGAGGAAAAGCGAGGCCCATGGTGGGGCTGGAAGCCCCAGAAGGCGGCCCTCGACTTCCTCTGGCGCTGCGGCGTGCTGGCCGTGCGGGGCCGGAGGAACTTCCACAAGATCTACGACCTCGCCGAGCGCGTGCATCCCGAGGCCCACGCCCTTCCCGAGCCGGATCCCGGAGCCCACGTGGCTTGGGCCTGCGGTGGGGCGGCGCCGCGTCTCGGCTGCTTCACCGCCCGGGAGCTGGCCCAGTTCTGGGACGCGGTCGAGGTGTCCGAAGCCAAGGCCTGGTGCGAGGCCCAGTCAAGGAGTGGAGCCCTCCTGAAGGTCCAGGTGGAATCCGCCGATGGGCGCGCTCCGCAGGCCGCCTACGCCGTGGCCGATTGGGAGGCCCGGCTGCGCAAGCTGCCGGAGGCGCCGGAGGGACTGCGCCTGCTCGCCCCCTTCGACGCCGTGATCCGCGACCGCGATCGCGCCCTCCGCCGCTTCGGATTCGACTACCGTTTCGAGGCCTTCACCCCCGAACCCAAGCGGCAGTACGGCTATTACGTGCTGCCGATCCTCGAAGGGGAACGGCTCGTGGGGCGCCTGGATCCCAAGCTGCATCGGGAGCGCGGCGTGCTGGAGATCAGGGGGCTGTGGTGGGAGGCCGGAGTGAAAGGGACGAAGGCGCGGAAGAAGGCGCTGCGGGAGGCGGTGGAATCGCTGGCCGCCTGGTTGGGAGCAGAGGACGTGGCCGGGTTGCCTTAGAGGGTGTAGCCGGAATTGTTTTTCGCGCCATTCGCGTTCCCATGTTCGTTCAGGACTTCGTGCCGAGCAGATCCAGCGCGGCTTGCAGCATGGCGCGGGTGCCCACGGGCAGGGCGGACTCGTCCACGAAGAAATGCTGGGAATGGTTGCTGGGGGCCTTTTCGGCGTCCTGCCCCTTGGGGGTCACGCCCACGAAGAAGTAGAAGCCCGGCACCTCCTGGGCGTAGAAGGCGAAATCCTCGGCGCCGGTGATGACGTCCATGGCCACGACGTTGGCCGCGCCCGCCGCGTGTTGAAGGCTGGGGAGGGCTCGGGCGGCGAGGGCGGGATCGTTCACGGTCACGGGGTAGGAGTGGGTGTTGGGGATCCTCACCTCCGCCGTGGCGCCATGGGCTTCGGCCACGTGGGTGGCGACGAGGCGGAGCTGCTTCATGGCCTCCTCGCGCATGGCGGGATCGAAGGTTCGCAGGGTGCCCAGCAGCTCCACCTGCTCCGGGATGATGTTGGAGCGCAGGCCCCCGCGGATGGCCCCGAAGGTGAGGACGGCGGGTTGGCGGGTGATGGCGAGGCGGCGGGACACGATGGTCTGGGCCGAGCCGATGAGTTCGGCGGAAGCCACGATAGGATCCACGCCGCCCCAGGGCCGGGCGCCGTGGGTCTGGCGCCCCTTCACGACGATGCGGAAGTCATCCACCGCCGCCATCGCCGCCCCGCCGCGAAAGCCGACCTGGCCCGCGTTGAGCGCCGAGGTCACGTGAAGCCCGAGCACGGCGGAGGGTTTGAAGGTCTTGAAGAGGCCCTCGGCCAACATCTCCTGGGCCCCGCCCGTCTCGCCGGCGGGTGCGCCCTCTTCGGCGGGCTGGAAGATGAACATCACCTCGCCCGGGAGGGTGGCCTTGCGGGAAGCCAGCGCCTGGGCCACGCCCATGAGGATGGCCGTGTGGACGTCGTGGCCGCAGGCGTGCATCACGCCCACCTTCTCGCCGCTGTACTCGCCCGTCTCCTTCGAGGCGAAGGGCAGGTCCACCTGCTCCGTCACGGGCAGGGCGTCCATGTCCGCCCGCAGGGCGATGCGGGGGCCCGGGCGGCCGCCCCGGAGGATCCCCACGACGCCCGTCTTCGCCACGCCCGTGCGCACATCCAGCCCCAGGGCCTTCAAATGCTCGGCCACGAGGCGGGAGGTGCGGAACTCGCGATTGCCCAGCTCCGGGTGCGCGTGGATATCCCGGCGCCAGGCGAGCACCTTCGCGTCCACGGCGGCGGCGAGGGGCTCGACGGAGGCCGGATCCGGCGTCTGGGCCAGGGACGGAACGCCGAGCATGCCGAACAGGAGGAGGCTTCGCATGGGAACTCCAGGGGCAGGTCTATGGGAATGTGCCTGGAGGCTATCACGGCGCGGCTCCACCGCCTTGGCCTGTGATCAAACTAATAGAACGATTCCTAATCAACAGGACAAAAACATCCCACCACGAAGGCACGAAGCCGCCCTTCGGGCGCACGAAGGGCACGAAGGGGCGCCGACCCATTCCTGCCATCCCCTTCTGGGGCGGCACTTGGCGGGGCTTCAAGGGCCCGCCAAGTGCCGCCCCCGAAGGAAGGTCCAGCTTCGCTGGACCTTGGGCCTGCGGCCCGGATGGCCTTGCGACACTCGCCCGGGGAGTGCTTCGTGGCCTTCGTGCAAGGCGCGCAGCGCCCTTCGTGCCTTCGTGGTGATCTTTTCACTCACAAGGGCAATTCGGAAGCGCGCTACCAGGAGGCTCCGGCTCCCAGAGCGCAGCGAGGGGGAGCACCCTGCAGGGCAGGGTGCGATAGTTGGGAGGCTCCGACTCCCAGAGCGCAGCGAGGGGGAGCACCCTGCGGGGCAGGGTGCGATAGTTGGAGCATGAAGACGTTCCTCCGACTGCTGCCGGCCCTGGCCCTGGCCAGCCTCATCGTCGCCCTCAGCCACCAGCCTCAGCTGCCCATGGACGTCTCCCTGCCGCCTCCGCTGGACAAGGTCGTCCATGCCTCCGCCTTCGCCCTGCTGGCCCTGCTGCTGGACTGGGGGCTGCAGGCGCGGACGGGCTGGCCCGTGTACCGCCGGCATGGCCTCGCCTTCCTGCTGCTCGCCGCCTTCGGCGCCTCCGACGAATTGCATCAGGGCTTCATCCCCAGCCGCGACGCCTCCGCCCTGGATTGGCTGGCGGACATCCTGGGAACCCTCGCGGGCCTCGGCGTCGCGAGTCTGCCCATGCTCGGCTCCCGGCGTCTGCGGGCCTTCGGCTGGCACCGCGGCGAATGGAAAAGGAGGGACCCGGCCCGCCCCCTCATCCTCGTGGCCGACCCCCACTGGCGGGACGAGGGCTTCCCCGGCCTTCGCGAAGCGGCCCTCGCCCACCCCGGGGCCGATTGGCTCTTCCTCGGGGACGTGTTCGATGTGTGGGTGGGCATCCCCGCCATGGAGACACCGGCCCAAGCGGCCTTTCTCGCCTGGGTGGACGGGCGCCGCGCCGCGGGCGCATGGGTGGGGCTATGGCTGGGCAACCGCGAGTTCTTTCTGGATCGCCACGCGCCCCGCTTCGACCTCCTCGGCGAAGGCATCGGCGGCCGCCTCGAAGGAGAATCCCTCGCCTTCGAGCACGGCGACCTGATCAACGCCCAGGATCGCGCCTATCGCACTTGGAACCTCCTGAGCCGCAGCGGCCCCCTTTACGCCTTCTTCCGCCTCCTGCCGGGCCCCTGGGCCCATGGCCTCGCCACGGGCATCGAGCGCAAGCTGCGCACGACGAACCGGGAGTACAAGCTGGCCTTTCCCGAGGCCGCCTTCGCCGGCGCCGCCCGGGAGGCCGCGCCCCGCACCTTCCTCACGGGCCACTTCCACACCGAGCAGCACGTCGAGAACGGAATCGCCCTGCCCTGGGCCTTCGAGGGGCGGTTCTGGGTGTGGGAGGGTGGGGCCGTCCTGCCCCTAAGCTCACCCTCAACCGGCAGGTAGAGGTTCTGCTGCTGGACTACTACTTCACAGCTTTTCTCCGCGATCCTCGGCCTCCTCCGCGCCCCTCCGCGAGTGCTTTTCCTCGGCCAACCTCAAGCCCCTAGCTCACCGGATCTCATCGCCCCGTCCTGAAGGACCTCATGGGCGCCCTCCTCTACACACTCGTCACCAGCGGCGCCTTCGGCTGGTGCTGGCCGCCCGCCTGAATCAGGGGGGTATTCGGACGATTCAGATCGTGCGGCATGCGCCTAAATATTGGGGGGGGGTAGTTTTAGTGTCGGCCATCGGAAGTTCAAAGGCGAAGGTGCTTCCGATGCCTTCCTCGCTCACGACGCGAAGGCTTCCCCGGTAGCCTTCGATGATCTGCTTCACGACCGGAAGGCCGAGCCCCGTGCCCCGATCAGGCGGTTTACTGGTGAAGTAGGGCTCGAAAATCCGTGAAAGGGCATCCGCGGGGATCCCGCATCCGGAGTCTTCGATGCTGCACCGAGCCACGTGGGCCGCGGCGTCAGATTCAACCCTGACCCTAAGCGTCTTGGGCCGGTCCCCCGCTTCCGCAAGGGCGTCGCATGCGTTTCGCATCAGGTTCACGAGTACCTGCTCGATGCGGGTCCGATCCGCCTGCACCCAAACCCTGAAGCCTGGGAGGACCAGGGTCGGGGAGAACCGGTTCAGCCCCCCTGCGTGCTTCAGCAGGGTCAGGGTGCCTTCGACGACTTCGCACAAATCCAGCAACCCTTCCCCGCACCGGTGGGTCCGTGCGAGGTGCAGAAGGCCATCCGCATGGGTCTTGAGGTGGGCCGCCACGCGGGTCAGCCGATGGATGTGCTCGTGCCTGAGCGGGCCGCCGGACGCGGCCTCCTCCTCCATGCACCCGAGGGTGCCGGTCATCACCTGCAGGATGTTGTTCATCTCATGGCCGACGCTGCCTGCCGTAGCGCCCATGAGCGCCAGCCTTTGCAGATTGAAGGATTCCTCCTGAAGCGATTCGAGCTTCGCCTCCATCAGAAGACGGTCGCCCGCGACGAGAAGGTATTGCTCAAACGCATCCTCCAATGCCTGGGCCAGCACCTCAGGCGTGCAAGGTTTGGTGAGCAAGCGGAAGATGTATCCCTTGTTGATCGCCGTGATGGCGTCATCCAGGCCCGCGCTCCCCGTGAGCAGGATGCGTACCGTGTCCGGCGCCAAACGGCGGACCTTTTCCAGGAAGGTGGTTCCACTCATTCCCGGCATTTGCAGATCGGCGACGACCACGAGGATCGGGCCCTTGTTCTCAAGAAGCTCCAGGGCTTCCTTGCCACTGGTGGCCACCGTGAGATCGAACTTGCCATGAAGGCTGAGCGACAGGCTCCGCAGCACGCGGGGTTCGTCGTCCACCACCAGGATCCGCCTCAGGCGCTCGCGCTCCAGCACGGCCCCTTTCCGATGGCAGTCCCCTCGATCCAAAAGATCACCCCTCCGCGACCTTCGCCTCCAGGGCCTTCAGAAGGGTCTCCACCAGGGGGCCCTTCAGCCCGTAGGGCTTCACGACCACTTGGGCCACGCCCAGTTCCGTGGCCTCCCGCACGAGCCGCGCGCTGGCCTGGGGGCAGGCGAGCACGAGGGTGAAGCGGGGGCCGTTCCCCTGGCTGGCGAGGAAGGCGGCCACCTCCAATCCCGTGAGGTTGGATTCCTCCCAATCCACGAACACGAGCCCCAGGGTAGGGCTATGGAGCGTGCGGATGAGCTCGCCGAGCGTGCCCGCGGGCAGCACGCGGGCGAAGCCTTCCCCGAGGAGGTAGGCCTGCAGCGCGTCGCGGGCCGGGCCGGGCGGCATGGCCAGGGCGAGGGGCTTGCGCTTGAGCAGCCCCTGGCTGGAGGCCACCGGCGCGGGACCCTCCTGCGTGCGAAGGTCCAAGGCCACCTCCAGGGCCTGGGTGAGGGTCACGTCCAGCGTGTAGGGCTTGGATAGGAGGTGGTTCACGCCCGCCTTCTTCGTGAGGAGGCCCAGCGACGTGCCCATCGTGTCCATGGCCAGCACGATGGCGAAGGATTGGTGGCCGCGGCTTTGGTGGAGAAAGCTGGCGAGCTCGAGATCATGGAGCTCCTTCACGCCGCCATCGATGAAGACGAGATCGACGGGCTTCGCCGCCGAAAGCTCCAACCACTGCCCGAGGGTGTCCACGGTCCGCACCTTGCCGTAGCCATCCTTTTCCAGGAACTCCACCACCGCGTCACGCACGAGGCCCGCCTTCATGGCCACCACCACCGTGCGGCCCCGCTTCTTGAGCCGCAGCAAGGCCTGGCTGCGGGGCGGCGCGGGAGCCGCCTCCTCCCCCGGCGCCAGGAAGGCCACCACCGGTGCCGGGGGCAGCTGCTCCGGAAGGGGCGGAAGGCGCGGAACCAGGAAGGCGCGCAGGGCCTCCCGAGAAGACTCCCGCAGCCCCCGCAGGCGGAGCGCCAACCGGAGCCCCTCCTCTCCCATATCCGTCCAGGCCAGGCGGCCCTCGGCCTCCACCTCGGGCAACCCTTCGATTCCCTGGAGGAGGACGGCCTCGAAGGCCTGTCCCTCCTCCAAGAGCCCCTCCTTCCAGTAGACGCGTCCCTCCGGCCCCTCGAGCCCCTCCACCTGGAGGCAGAGGCCCCCTTCGGAGAGGGAGAGCAGGGAGCCCCGCAACACCAGGCCCTCGCCCAGGTGGGTGCGCACCTCCACCCGGCCCACCGCCTCGGGCGGCGCCCAGCGGGGGTGGGCCCGGCGGTCGGCGGCGTCAAAGACCCGGGGAAGGCTGGCCACGTAGGTGCTGCGATCCGGGTAGTGATGCAGCTGGGCCGTGCCCGCCCACCGCTGCCCTTCGAAGTTGAACGCGACCCGAAGGGCATCCCCCGGCGAAACGGGGGGCGAGGGATGGCTCAAGCGCAGGGTGAATCGGCCCCGGCCCTCATCCAGGGCGTCCGCCCAGGCCTCCAGCTCCACCCCACCGGGGGTCTCCACGGTGAGCCTCCGCCGCTCCTGAAGAAGCAGGGCCAGATGTTCCATGCTCATGGGCACGCTTTCGGCATCCGCCGGACGGTCCTGAAGCTTAAATGATTATCGTCTAACGAATGTGTTTCAACTTGCGAAGCCGGGGCGCCCGCCAGGCCGTGGCGCCCACCGTGAGCAAGGTCATGCAGCCGCCGAAGACGACGCTGGGGACGAGGCCGAAGGCCTTGGCGGCGAGGCCGCTTTCGAAGGCGCCCAGCTCGTTGGAGCTGCCGATGAAGAAGCTGTTCACGGCGGATACCCGGCCCATGAGGGCTTGCGGCGTGTAGGTCTGCACGAGGGTGGCGCGGAGGACGACGCTCACGTTATCGAGGGCGCCGCCCACGGCGAGGAGGAGGAGGCTGAGGCCCAGGGACTTGGAGGCGGCGAAGCCGATCCAGGTGAGCCCGAAGCCCGCGACGCAGCAAATGAGGGTGATTCCCGCGCGCTTGAACATGCCATGGCGGGCCAGCCAAAAGCCCATGAGCACCGCGCCCACCGCCGGGGCGGCCCGCAGCCAGCCCACGCTTTGGGGCCCCGCGTGCAGCACGTCCAGCGCGAAGGCGGGAATCATCGCCACGGCCCCGCCAAACATCACCGCGAATAAGTCGAGGCTGAGGGCCGCCAACACCACCTGCTGGGAAAAGACGAAGCCGACGCCCTCCTTAAGGCTCTGCCAAACCCCCACGTCCACGGCCTGGGGCCGCGGACGTGGCGCGAGCACCAGGAGTGAAAGGCCCCCAGCCAGGTAGCCCGCCGTCATCACGCCGTAGGTCCACAGGGGGCCCTTCCGGGCGTAGAGGAGGGCGCCCAGGGCCGGGCCCGCCACGGTGGCGGTGTGGAAGAGGGTGCTGCGCCAGGTGGCGGCGTTGGCGTAGAGCTCCTTGGGGATGAGCTCCGTGCCCAGGGCCACGGAGGCGGGCCGGAAGAGGGCGCGGGCCACGCCCGCCATGGCCTGCACCGCGTAGAAGGGCCACAAGGCGTGGGCGCCCCCCAGGTTCAGCTGCACGAGCCAGACGGCCCCGAGCAGGAGCCCGAGCAGCCCCCAAAGGCTCAGGGCGCGCCGGTCGTAGTGGTCGGAAGCCCAACCCCCGAAGAGCGTGAGCGCGAGGAAGGGCAGCGCCTCCGCGAGGCCGATCAGCCCCACGGCCCAGGCCGCGTCCCCCACGCCCATGGTGGCCCGCGCCAGCTCGTACACCTGCAGCCCCAGCACCGTCGTCTGGATCTGAGTGGCGACGAAGACCCCAAACATGCCGGCCATGAAGGTGCGGAACTCGGGGAGGCGGAGGGCGGCGAGGGAATCAGAGGAAGGTTCAGTCATGGATCTTCAGGATGGGGCATTTCGGAGGTTCGAGAGGAAGGCTGAACGCGGAGGGCGCGGAGGAAAACGTAGAAAAATGTAGAAAAGGAAAAACGCAGAAGACGCAGACCCCATGCCCCGCCGGGGCACCACGTGGCATGAA
>CAYWDR010000068.1:0-15530 GCA_964457075.1 uncultured Solibacteraceae bacterium | reverse complement strand
CCGGGAGTCCTGCATTATTCTGCGGTTTCTGCGTCCTTCCGCGTCTTCTGCGTTCGATCTTTTTCTCCGCGTTTCTCCGCGCCCCTCTGCGTCCTCCGCGTTCAGTTTTTCCGATAGGACCGGCGCAACCCAAACGTTCTCAGGCCGGGGGCCTGCCGCAACAAGCTCCGAGCTACACTTTTCCCTTCACCCCGGATCGACCATGCGCTGTTGTCTTGTCCTCCTGCTTTCCCTGTTCCCCTTGGTGGCGTCGCCCCGCGATGGCACGCCGGAGAAGTGGTTCCCAAAGCCGCTGAGCCCCCGGATCGCGAATTACGCGATCACGGGCAGCTTGAATTGGGAGCAGAAGGTGCTGGATGGCACCGAGACGATCACCTGGCGCAACGCGGGCACGGCGCCCACGAAGGAGTTTCCCCTCCACCTCTACCTCAACGCGTTCAAGGGACCCCAGAGCCGCTTCGTGAAGGAGAGCGGTGGCAAGCTGCGGGGGGATCAGATGGCGAATCCGGCGGATCCCGGCAGCTGGGGCTACTGCCGGCTGCTCGGCGCCAAGGTGGATGGCAAGACGGTGGGCGGCACCATGGGCGAGGACGAGACGGTGTACTGGGTGAACCTGCCCCGGGCCGTGGCGCCGGGGGAGACGATCCAGGTGGAGATCGCTTGGCAAAGCCGCTTCCCCAAGGTGTTCGCGCGGTCGGGCTACGCGGGGAACTTCCTCATGGCGGGCCAGTGGTTCCCCAAGGTGGGGGTGTATCAGGGCTCGACCTGGAACTGCCATGCCTACCATGCCTTCACGGAGTTCTTCTCCGATTTCGGAACCTATGACGTGACGCTTTCCGTGCCCAACTCGCTGCTATTGGCCTACACGGGCACGGCGGTGGAAACGCGGGGCGCCGATGGCCAGATGTACGAGGCCGTGGAGGATCCCAAGCGGCCCAAGGCCCACCTGTGGCGTCTGCACGCGGAGGACGTGCATGATTTCGCCTTCGCCGTGCGCCCCAAGCTGGATTGGGATTGCCACGTGTGGGAGTACCGCGGCGTGGAGGTGAAGTACTACACGCAAAGCAAGACGAGCTCGAACATCTACCGCCAGCGGCGCGCCGTGGAGGCGGCCCTGCGGCTCTCCCAGGAGTGGTACTTCAAGTACCCCTATCCCACGCTCACGGTGATCGACACGCCGGAGGGCGCGGAGGGGGCCGATGGCATGGAGTACCCCACATTGATCACGGCGAGCTCCGTGGCCTTCGATCCCTTTGAATTCCGGGATGCGCCCGAGGTGGTCTCCGTGCATGAGTTCGGCCACCAGTATTTCTACGGGATGCTGGCCAGCAACGAGTTCGAGGAGGCCTGGCTGGACGAAGGCTTCAATAGCTGGTTCACCCACAAGGTGATGAACACGACCTACCACGGCCTGATCCCCAGCCGCCGCATCCACATCCCCACGGATTTCGGCGAGTGGGCGAACTATTGGTCGGGCCCCAGCAGCGACCCCCTCACGGTGGTGAGCTTCAAGGCGAGGGGCTGGGATAGCTACGGCCGCGTGGCCTATGCGAAGCCCACCATGGTGCTGAATCAGCTGGAGGCCTTGCTGGGACGGCCCCTCATGGAGCAGGTGGTGCGGGCCTACGCCGAAGAGATGAAGTTCAAGCACCCCACGCGGGCCGACTTCCGCCGCATCGCGGAGCGGGTATCGGGCCGCGACCTCTCCACGTTCTGGCAGGACTTCGTGGAGGGCACGGACGTGCTGGATTACGTGATCCAGCGGGTGGAGGTGCGCGAGGTGCAGCAGGGCGGCTGGATGGAGGGCAAGGATGGCGTGGTGTTCGCGGCCCCTCAGCAGGTCTCGCCGGGCCGCACGGGCCGCGTGACCCTCGTGCGCAAGGGCGGCATCATCGCCCCCATCACGCTGTGGGTCCGACTTGAGAACCGCGAGGAACGCCGCGTGGTCTGGGATGGCCAGGATCGTTGGACCACCTTCGACTTCGATAGCCCCGTCGTGGCCGCCGTGGTGGATCCCGACGGCAACCACCCCATGCTGAAGGACCGCCTCCACGCCTCCTGGCTCCCGAAGCCCCCGAGCCGCGGCTTCCACTACTGGGCCCAGATGGCCTGGGGCGCTCTGGTGGGCGTGCTGCAGTCCGCGGGCGTCGCGTAGCCCATGGCCATCGAACTTACGAAGGAGACGCGGAAGGAGGCGGCCGCCTCCCTCGCCCGCTACCTGGAGGAAAACGCGGACGGCCTGCAGGGCACGCTCGGCGCCACGCAGCTGCTGGATTTCGTGCTGGAGGAGATCGGGCCCTCCATCTACAACAAGGCCGTCTCGGACGTGCAATACCGGCTGCAGGCGCGGCTCGCGGATCTGGAGGCCGAGGTGTTCGAGGATGAGTTCCAATACTGGCGACGGCTGGATCGCCTGAAGCGGAAAAAGTAATTATCACAATAATACTAAGGTCTTGCAAATGGCTCAAAAACGCGCACATTTACTGGTATGGCAATAGGCCTACTGGGAGTTCGATCTGAGCAACGCTAAATACAAGCAAGTGCGGCTATCTATTGGTAAGCGACTTCAGTTGCTCCGGTCGGAACGCCGTCTTTCCCAGGCTGCGGTAGCCCGGCGGCTCGGCGTCTCCCAGCCCTGGTATTCCGAGGTGGAGCGGGGACTCGGGTCCCTGACCGCGGAGCAGTTTCTGGAGGTGCTCGCCTACTACAACGTCCCCGTGAGTGCCTTCGCGCATATGCCTACGGACACGGAGTCCCTCCTTCAAAACGCCTTGGCCCGGTTGGGTGCTAGGCACCTTCACGAGGTGCCGGATGCTGTGTTGGACGAGCGGTACGCCGATCCGGCCTTTGTGATTCAGGAGACGCTTTTGAGTGCGGAATCCAGCCGCCAGTTGACGGCGCTCGCACCGGTGCTGGTGGAGCAGATCCGTCGGGTGAACCTGCTCCGGCTTTTTCAGGCCCTTCGGGCCAATGGCTTCGGGTCGCGGTTGGGGTGGCTCGTGGAGAACGTCGAGGCGGCGGTGGCCGAGTACCTAAAGTCGGTGGCCTTTGTGCAGCATGGCCCTCGGCTGGGGGCGGCCCAGGGTGTCTTGAGGCTGGCTCTGGAGGCCATCCGGAGCGCCGACTCCGATCGTCCGGCGGAGCTGCGGGACGTCCTGCTTCCCACCGACCAGCGCGGCCTCCGGAATTTGGAAGCGTTCCAGTCTTCGGCCATTTCGAAAAACTGGGGCATCGTGACCCGGTTGCAGCCCTCTGATTTTCAGGAAGCTCTGGAGGCGGCGCTTGATTCCCGTTGAGGACCTCCTGGTGGATCTGGATCGGATCTGGAAGCCCCATGGCTGTGAGCCCATCCGCCTCAGATTGCTTGGGTCGGTGGCCCTAATGCTGCAGGCCGACTACCGAAGAGTCACCAAGGACGGCGACGTTCTGGAGACGATGGATCTCCAGCCCCCGGTGAAGGACGCCATCAAGGTATTGGCCGGGAAGGGGTCGAAGCTCCATCGGGACCACCGGGTGTACCTGGAGATCGTGCCCAACTACCTGCCGCTTCTGCCGCGTCCGGCCCTCTGGCACCCTCATCCGGGGCTTACGGATCAACTGAGGCATTTCACGGTCGAGGTCTTGGACATCGCGGACGTGGCCGTGAGCAAGCTCAAACGCTTCCATCAGAACGACCAAGGCGACATCCTGGCCATGGTGGAGGGGGGCCACCTGGATCGGGACCGCCTGGTGACTCGGTTCCAGCAGGCGATTTTGGATCTGGAGATGGATGCCAAGGTGGATGAGATCGACCGGTACATCGGGAACCTTCACGCGGTGGAGCAGGAGTTCTTTTTGGAACTGGGCACCCTGATCCGGAAGCCGGAGTGGCTGAATTGAACCTTGGGCTGTCCCCTAGGCGGTAGATCCAATTCTATTTTGCGTTTCGCCCTAAAACCCCGGCTCCCTCGGCGCGGCGTCTCCCATGCGGACCTCCTGCAACCGCCCCTCGGCGTCGAAGCGAAGGAAAATGGGGAAGTGCACGAGACCCAGCCGTTCGAAGTCGGCGCGGCTGGGAGCAAGCCAGGCGGCGGCCCGGGCCTTCTCCAGGGCTGTGATGACGGGGGCGGCCTCGGTGATGCTGACCTCGTCCAAGGTGGCGTCGGCGGGATCGGCCATGCCGCCCAGGGTGGGCACCACCCAGGTGCAGCCAGGGGGGATGCGGGGCAGGGTGCGTTCGAAGGGGGCGATCCATACGCGGTTGCCGCCCAGGGCGCCCAGGGCGCGATCCTCGTGGCGCAGACCCGGGAGGCTCCAGAGGCGAACGGGGGGCAGGGGCTGGCCCAGGTGGCCGAAGAGAGTTTGGGCCACGGTGTAAAGCTCCTCCTGCTCTTCGGGCACGACGCCCCGCAGGGCGCCCAGGCGAGCCTCATCCTTCTCCGCGAGGGCGAAGCAGAGCGCGTGCCGCAGCGCGTAGCCCTGCACGAGGTCGAGGCCCTTGCCCGCCAGCAATCGGTCCTCCCAGACCCTGCGCTGGGCGCGATCCCAGGCGCCCGTGCGCGCGTGGGTCTTGCCCCAGCGCCAGAGGCCCATCCAGGTGCCCAGCTCCTTCACCTTCAGCTCCGCCAGGCGGGCGATGGCCTCGGCGGGCGGGAGCTTGGCGAGGCCGCGGAAGGCTTCGGCCTCGAGGTGGGCGGGGCCCGGGGGGAAGGGGTTCTCGGGCAGGTGCCCGCCCTTGGCCGTAGCGCAGGCCCGCAGCCATTGGTAGCGGGGCAGATCGCCCTTGGCGAGGGCCGGCACGGGGGGCAGGGAGCGCCCGGCGTCGTAGGCCTCCAGGAGGGCGATGGCGGCTCGATGGAAGGGCATCTTGGGGGCCGGGGCCTGTCCATAGATCCCTTGGGCCGCAGGCGCCGGAAGGGGGAGGGCGGGAGGAAGGGGGAGGGGCATGGGCGCACCGTGGGAGAATGGATTCCATTCTGCGCCCTGGAGGCCCGCCCATGAAGCCCAACGCCGATCCGAAGTCCCGTCTCGTGGTGGCGCTGGATGTCCCCGAGGCCTCGGCCGCCCTTCGCATGGCCGAGCGCCTCGCTGGGGAAGTGGGGATGCTGAAGGTGGGGCTGGAACTCTTTTGCGCCGAAGGGCCCGCCTTCGTGAAGGAGCTGCAGGCTTTCGCGCCGGTGTTCATGGATCTGAAGTTCCACGACATTCCCACCACCGTGCGCCGGGCCCTGGAGGCGGTGCTGCCCCTCGATCCGCGCCTCATCAACGTGCATGCCCAGGGCGGGCCCCAGATGATGGAGGCCGCGGCCCAGGCCGTGAGGGCCCACCGTTCCGGCGGGGGGCACACGCAGCTGCTGGCCGTCACGGTGCTCACTTCGCTGGGACGGGAGGAGTGGGCGCGCCTTGGCCATGCCGAGGAACCTGGAGCCGCGGCCCTGCAGTTGGCCCGGTTGGCGGAGGATTCCGGTTGCGATGGCGTGGTGTGCAGCGCCCAGGAGGCCGCCGCCGTGCGGGATGCCTGCGGGCCCGGCTTCCAGCGCCTCTGCCCGGGCATCCGCCCCAAGGGCAGCGCCCTCAACGATCAGGCCCGGGTGGTGGACCCCGCCTCCGCCCTGCAGATGGGCGCCAACTGGCTCGTGGTGGGCCGGCCCATCACCCACGCCGAGGATCCCCGGGCCGCGGCCCGCGCCATCGTGGCGGAGATGGGCGCCACGGTCTGAGGCAAGGTTAAGTGCCTGAAATCAGCCCGGAACCGTCCTCACCCGATGGACGATCCATGGAGAACCCCGAAGATCGCCGCGTCCACGCCCGGCTGAGCCTGGATGACCGCTACACCCTGCGGTTCCAGGTGGAGGGGCAGGTGTACCGGGGCGTGCCCATGACGAACCTATCCATCGGCGGGCTGGGATTGAAGATGGAGCAGCGCACGGCCATCCGCATCCACCCCGGGGTCATCCTGAAGGGGATGGTGCTGGAGCACCCGGCCCTGCCCCAAGTCAAGGTGGACGGCGAAGTGCGGCATGTGATGGGCCGCCACATGGCCAACATGGACGGCCCCGTGCTGGTGGGCATCCAGTTCGTGAACCCGCCGGAGACGTTCCTCCGCCAGTTGGAGGCCTTCATCGATAAGCGGGCCCAAGCTTAGAGGGTGTAGCCGGATTAGATGGCCCCGCCTCGAGCCCGAGTTGCGACACACTGGTTTCGATGTCCATCACCACGCCCCTGGCCTTCCGCCCCTCTTTCCTGCAACGCACCACGGCCATGCTGCTTTTCGTGAGCAGCTGGATGGTGGGCCTTCGGGTGGGATCGGAGCTGATCCGCCAGGTGCCCCGCCTTTGGATCCACGTTCACCAGGCCCAGGCGGCGGGAGATCCGGTGTTCGTCCTTTGGATGCTCTTCTCGGCGGCGATCCTCATGGTCATCCTGGGCCTGGCGGGGCTCCTGGCCTCGTTGGCCCTGGTGCTGCTGCTGGAAGGCACCCACGTGCTCGTGGACGAGCTCGGAATCACCGTGCAGCTCCAGCTGTTGCCACCCACCCTCGCCCGCTGGGCCGGCGCGGGGCGCCTCTCCTGGAAGCACGTGGGCGTGCTGCGGCGCAGCGGGCCCTTCTTCGTCGTGGAGGGCGTCAAGGGCGCCCACCCGGAGCCGGGCCACCTCGTGGAGCCCACCCTGCGCTTCCTGTTAGTGGATGAGCTGGAATCGCTGGTGACGATCATCCTGGAGCGCAGCCCGAACGTGAAGGTCGATTGACGGCCTCAGCTAGGCCTTGGCCTCGGCCGCCAGGTGTCCCAGGAGCCGCTCCATGGGATAGGGCTTGAGCAGGATGCCGGCGCACCAGGCGGCGCGGCGCAGTTCGGCGGCCCGCCGATCCGCGGTGGAGAGGAGCACCTTCCGCAGCCGCCGCTGCTCCCACTGGAGCTGGAGCCAGGGCGCCAGTTCGCCGGCCTCATCGGCCGATTCGGAGATCAGGAGATCGGCGGGGGCCTCCCCCAAAAGCGCCTCCGCCTCCCCGTGGCTGGAGGCCCCCCGGACCCGCCATCCGCCGTCCTGCAGGGCCGCGAGGATCCGGGTGCGGAAGAAGCCGTTGGGATCCAGCACGAGGATCTCCCGGGCGGGCCTTGGAAGCTTGAGCCGCGCCTCACGGACGCCCAGGCGGAGCAGGGCCTCGTGGGCGGCCCGCCGAAGTTCGGAGGCCGGCCCGGAGCGGTGGTAGAGGTCCAGCAGGGGCTCGGCCAGCTCCTCGCCGGCGTGCTGGCCCGCGAGGGCGCACAACCCGGCGAGTTCGGAATCGGGGAGGCCCGCCAGGGTGAGCCGGAGGGATAGGAGGGCTCCCAGTTCCTGGCGGAGGGAGGGATCCAGGACGCCGCGGGGGACGCTTCGCAGCGCCTCCCAGGCCTTGGGGTCGCCGGCGCCGGCGGCCTTCACCACCTCCCTCAGGGCCTGGGCCTTCTGGGCGAGGAGGGCCAGGGTGTCGAGGCGCCGGTCCAATTCCTTTTGAACGCCCAGCACCCTTTGAAGCTCCTCGTGGTCCCAGGTGGGCCGCCGCCGCTGATCGGCCTGGTACTCCAGAATCCGGACCTTGGCCCGCTCGTAGAATCCGCCGTCGCGGGCCCACAGGCCCTGCAGGGCCTCGATGGCGCTCATGCGCGGGCGGCCGCCCTCGTCCAAGGCGGAGAAGAGGAGGGCCTCGACCTCGGGAACCGCCGCCTCGGGGATGGGGTCCTCCATCGAGGGGTACTGGCCGGCCAGGGCCCGGAGGGCGAGGAGGCCCAGGGGCGGATGCTTGAGTTCGAAGGCGCGTTGGAGCAGGCCGAGGCAGGCTTCGGGGGAACCGATGGCTTCCAGAGCTTCCCCCAGGGCCATGTGGAGGCGAGGGGATTGGCCCCCCCGCAGCAGGGAGAGAAGGAACGGGATGGCGGCCTGGTGACGTAGGCCGCCCAGGGCGCGGATCGCCTCCAGGCTCAGATCCTCCCGTTCGCACTGCTCCAGGAAGGCCTGGATGGGCTCGCCCGCCGAGCTCATCCCATTGAGGGAGAAGATGCGCAGGGCGGTTCGCACGGAATCGGGCCTGCCCGCCGCCAGCAGCTCCAGCCCGAGATCGAGGGCCCCGGGGAGCCGGCCCAGATAACGCCCGGCCTGCTGGGCCAGATCCGTGATGGGGTCTCCCATGGCCTTCAGGAAGAAGGTCAAGAGTTCGGGATCCTCCTTTTCCCCGAGCACCCGCAGGCAGGTCTCCCGCCGCTGGGGGTCGATGGCCGATAGCACCAGATCGAGGCGGCGGGCGTCTTGGGTGGGCAGGAGGGAGGCGAAGGACCAGGAGAGGCCATCCCCGCCGAGGCCCGCGACGAAGGCCGGCTCCAGCAGATCCAGGATCTCCCCGGCGTCGAGGATCTCCCGCCCCGCTTGGGTGCCCAATCCCTGGGCCGCCTCCTCAAGGAGGGCCCGGAGCCGGGGATTGCGTTTGCGCAGGGCCCCCATGGCCTCTCCCGGCAAGGCGTGGAGCCGGGCCAGACGGCCCGCGGCGAGGGCTTCCTGGAGGGCCGCCAGCATCCGCTCGTACTCCCCCCGCGCCGCGGCCTGAAGGCGCTCCGCGTCGGCGGGGGCGGCGTCGAGTCCCTCCTCGGCGGCCTTCCTCATCCTGGCCAGGGCCGGCGCCTCCCGATCCCCGAAGCGGGCTTCGAGACGGGGGAGGAGGGCGGATTGCATGGGGCCCGGCGCGAGATTCCGGCATTGGTCCAGGGTCTCCTTGAGCTGCCGGTCCTCCTCGATGGCCGAGTAGAGATCCTCGAAGCGCCGCACGAGCGCTCGGCCCGCGGCGGGATCCCGGATGGCGGCGATGACCCGGAGGGCGAGGCCGGCCACGAGCTCGTCGGCGTTCTCCACGGCCGCATCCAGGGAGGGGAGCCGGTCGATTCCCGCCGAGGCGGCCAGGTATTCCGCGGCCAAGAGGGCCGACCGCGGCGAGCTGCTTCCCAGGAGCAGATCCTTGAAGTGGTATTCGAAGGGCTGCCGCTCCTCCAGGAAGGCGAGTTTGCGCCCCACGATCTCGCCCAGGTCCTGCTCCGTCCTCTGGTAGGCGATTTGCCGCAGGGCGTCCGTTTCCGCGGGCCCTCCGAGCCGGACGAGGGCCCGGCAGCCCTCCTCGAAAAGGCCTGCCGCATGCTCGTGGAGGAGGCCGCGCAGGAGGGCGGGGGTCCATTCCGGCCATGGAAAGCGGTGGGGCGCGGAGTAGATGAGGCGCTTCAGGCCCTGGGGCGTGGAGGGGCGCAGGAGGCGATGTCCCAGCTCCTGGATGACTGGCGTCCCGAGACTCCGGATCAGATCATCAAGGGTTTGAACCTCGTCCGGACTGGATTCCTCGAAATGCTCCAGCAGGCCGAAGAGCGACTTCATGGATGCCGGAGCCTGATCCATTCCCCCTCCCTCCCGCGTCATCGGTGCGGAGGCGAGGGAGTTGATCCTGGTGCTACGGCCTGGGCCGGCCGAGGTATTCCTTGGCTCCCTGCATCTCCGCCGTGGGCCCCTGCGCCGGGCCCGCCTTGCGATCCTTGCGGAGCTTCATCCCCCATAGACCCGCCAGTTCGGTGGCCTCGGGATTGCCCGGCGCGAGGGCGAGGGTCTCGGCGAGGTCGGCTTGGGCCTCCTTCATGCGCCCGAGCTTTTCCTTCAGGAGGGCCCGCTTCATGAATCCCCAGAAGTTGCCGGGCTCCCTTCGCACGATCTCGTCATATTCCGCTTCCGCCTCGTTGAACTTCCCCCGCTCCTCGGCGGCTTCACCGCAGAGGAGATTGGTCACGGCACAAAACCCGAGCCACTTCTTTTGTTCGGCGAACTCGGCGGGGGTGTACCTCGCCTTGGCCTTGACGGCTTGGATCTCGCGGTCGAGATGCTTGAGGGCCTTTTCCGTGTGCTGATCCACGCGGGCGAAGATTTCCGCGTCGCCGCTTTCGCGGAAGAACTCCTTGGAGATGCGGCCTTCGGCCTTGTACTGGTCGTACATGCGGGTGCCGGGGTAGAGGGCGAGGGGGGAGAGCTGGCAATCGTGGGGGCGCGTATCGCGGATGAGGCTCGCCGTCTGTTCCACGTCGTCCCATGTCTCGCCGGGGATGCCCGTGATGAGGTAGATGCCGAGGTTCATGCCGACTTTCCGCACGAGGCCCAGGGCCTGGCGGACATGCTTCATGGAGGTGCCCTTATCGAGCAGGGCGAGCACCCGCTCGCTGCCGTGCTCCACGCCGAACTGCATGAACTCGCATCCGGCCCGCTTCATGGCGACGAGGCGATCCTCGTCCACGAGGTTCACGCGGGATTGGCAGTTCCAGAGCGGGTGCAGGCCGCTCTTTTGGATCTCGTCCATGAGGGTGAGGATGCGGCCCCGGTTGGAGGTGAAGGTGTCGTCGCGGAAGCTGTAGTAGGTGAGGCCGTGCTTTTCGCGAAGCTGCTTCATCTCCTCCAGCACGCCGTGGGCGCTGCGGACGCGGATGGAGGTGCCCCAGAAATCCGGGGTGTTGCAGAAGTTGCACGTGGCGGGGCAGCCGCGGCTCGAGGAGATGTAGGAGAGCTGGCCCACGTCGTCCAGGAAGTCCGTCTCCAGGTGGGCCACGGGCAGGCCGATGGTGTCGAGATCCTCGATGACGGGCTGGGGCTCCGTGGGGCCCGAGCGGAGGATGAGGCCGGGGGTGCGCTTCCAGAGGTCGCTGCCGGGGGCCGTCTTGAGGCGCTCCGCGACCCCCAGGAGGATGGGTTCTCCCTCGCCGCTGACGATGGCATCCAGCTCGGGGCAATCCTCGAAGACCTCCTGGGCCAGGTGGGTGGGGTGGGGACCCCCTGCGAGGGTGATCACGCCGGGGCAGGCTTCCTTGGCCATCCGCACCAGCTCGTAGGAGCGCTTCCGGTTGAAGGTGAACATGCTGACCCCCACCACCGTGGGGGCCTGGGCCTTGAAATAGGCGAGGGTTTCCTTGCGGCCCTTCCCGGAAAGGTTGGCCACGCGGCACGAATGGTGCCGGGACTTGAGCATCGCCTGCAGGAAGCCGAGACCAATGGGCAGAAAGGTCATCCACTCATCCCCGAAGCCGCTCTTCGGGGCGCTGTACACAAGCAAGGTTTTTGGACCTTTCATCCGATTCCGCCCAGCCGTCCAGTATAGGAAGTTCCAAGCCTCAAGTCCCGCTTTTTTCATGAGGTCCCCTTGGGAGGTCAAGTCATCCGCAATGCCGCCGGGGTCTACGAGGCCCTGCAGGCGGCCTGCAACCGCCGGGAGTTGCTGATCCTCGCGACCCCCTATCTGAAGGTGGATTCCCACTTCGTGCGCCTGGAGGGCAACGAGGTCCACGTGGCGGCCACCATGACCCGGGATGACGCCCTGTACGGCCTCAAGAGCAATGACCTCCGCATCCGTTTTCCCCACCACACCGCCTTCCTGGAGGGGAAGACGGAGCTGAAGGGGTTCGGGATCTCGGATGGACGCCGGACCCTCCGGCTGGCCCTGCCCACCACCCTCCAGGATGACGAGCTGCGGGGGGCCTACCGGGTGGATCGCGTGGGCAAGGTGACCTGCACCTACAGCACGCGCAAGTACGATTTGCAGACGGCGAGCCTCACCAATATCAGCACCACGGGGGCCCGGCTCCACGCCTACAAGGATTTCACCGAGGATGAGCTGCGGATGGGGGATAGCCTCTCCATCACCATCCCCGTGCTGGAGACGGTGCGGATCAACAGCCCGGCCAAGGTGAAGCACATCCACATGCGCAGTTTCGGCGTGGAGTTCGAGCCCCCCTTGGGGGGCACCCTGCTGGAGGGCCTCTCCCGGTGGATCTTCCAGAAGCGGGAGGAGGATCGGGAGCGAGAGGCCCGGCGCGGCGTGGAGACGGCAAGCCCCGGGGAGGCCCAGCGCGCCCTGGCGAACCAGCTTTCGCCCAAAAAGGGCATCGTGATCCTCAGCCCCGATGCGGATCTGGAGGGCCAGCTCCGGGATGTGCTGGAATCCCTGCAACCCGTGACCCGGGTGCCGAGCCCCGGCAGCCAGGGACTCAAGGAGGCCCTGGCCCTCAACCCGGCCCTTGCCATCATCCACGTGTCGAGCCTCACCCTCGACGAGCGCCGCCGGCTGAAGACGCTGCTGGATGGCCTCGCCGCCAGGGTCCCCTTCATCCTTCTGGGCACGGGCGTGGAGCCCTCCGTGCTCATGGAGTTGGGCCATGAAGTGAAGGCCGCCTGCGTGTATCAGTTCAGCGCCCAGCGGGGCGCCTTCTTCCAGCGGCTGGTGCAGGGCATCCTTCGGCGGCATGGCACGGAGGCGGGTCCCCCCGCGGAGGAGGCCTGATGGGGATCTGGCCCTTCGGGGAGGTCGTTCCCACCGGGGCCATTCAAGGTTCCGCCCTCGAGGCCGTGCTGGCCGAGCTCGGCGAGCGCAAGGAGCACGCGCTCCTGGCCACGCCCTACTTGAGCGTGGAAAGCCGGGTGCTGGAGGTGGGCCGGGAAACCCTGAAGGTGCTCTCGCCCTTTCCCAAGGACACGGCCCAGCGCACCCTCGGCGAGCACCCCTTGCGCCTCCGCGTGCCATGGAGGCTCTCGATGCTCGCGGGCCCGGTGTTTTGGAAGGCCTTCGGCCAGGAGGACCGCCGGCGGTGGATCCTCGTGGAACGGCCCCCTTGGCTCGCCCCGGACGAGCAGCGCGCCCACGCCCGCTGCGATCAGTTGGGACGCAGCTTCTTCACCGTGACGACGGAGGATCTCCAGCAGTTCAGAGGTTCCCTGGAGAACCTCTCCATGGGCGGCGCCCTCGTGCTGCTGCAGGAGCAGGCGAGCCCGGGCGTGCTCACGCCCGGACGGCCGGTGGAGTTGAGCCTCCGCCTGGAACACGGCCCCACCCTGAAGGTGCGCGCCAGGCTGCAGCACGGCGACTACCCCCGCGTCGGCCTGGCCTTCCCCCCCGGGGCGCATGCGCCCCAAGGGATCCATGGACAGGCTCCCACGCAGGAGTTTCTCAGCGCCCTCGATGGATGGCTGAAGCCCCGCCTCGCGGAATCCTTGCGCCGCTGGGAGAACCGGCGGGAGCTGCGGGCCCAGGCGGAAGCCGCCGTCAAGGCGCGAACCCTGGCCGCGCAGGCCGAGGGCATCCTCATCATCGGCTCCCAGCTATTGGCGGATGAAGTGGCGGAGGGGCTGGAAGGCGCGGGGCCCCTCAAGGTGGGACCCGCGGCCATCGCGCCCCTGAGGCGCCTCCTGGATCGGCCTCCCCATGCGGTGCTCCTGCAGGTGAACAAGGGGGATTTGGAGGAGCGCTACCGGCTGCGGGGCCTGTGGCAGGCGCTGGGGCTCGGCTGCCCCCTCGTGGTGCTGGGCACGGGCCAATCGGGTTGCGCCCAGGAGGTGGCCCTGGAGCTGCACGCGGACACTAGCCTTCAGTGGGATCCCGGCAAGGCGCGCTTCCTGGGGCGGCTGGTGAAGGGGCTCATCCACCGGGCCAAGGGCGGGGAGGAAGAGGCGGCCCCGGGCTGAACTAGCGCAGGACAAGGCGCTGTAACGCCCGAGCAGGCTCGGTCGAACAGCGCCTAGCGCAGGACAAGGCGCTGTAACGCCCGAGCAGGCTCGGTCGAACAGCGCCTAGACTGGCCCTATGAAGCCCGTCGTCCCCGCCTCGCCGCCCGTATCCGCCTTCCGCGCGGAAGTGGAAGCCCGGCTGGGCCGAGCGGCCAGCGGCGCGGAACTGGACGTCCTCATGAGCCTTTTCCGGGGGGCCTGGGATGCGGAGGCCCTGGACGTGGACGAGGCGCTGCCGCCCCTGCTGGGCCGTCGCGGCGAAGTGCACCTCGCGTTTGGAAAGACGCTGCCCGAAGCCTGGGCGCGCCTGCGAGCCCTCGATGCGATCCCCGCGGCCCTGGAGGCCTGGGGCCCGGAGGCCTTCCGGGAAGAGGCTGAAGCCTTTGCGCTGGGGGCGGGACTTCCCATGGGAACCCGGGCCGAGGGCGCGGCGAACTCGGGCGCCTTGGCCTTGGGCTTCCGGAGTTCACCACCTCACTCACCGGCTCCGGGTGCGAGGCTTCTGCGCTTGGAGGGCGCTGCCATCGAAGCCCTCGCCCTCGGTTCCCAGGCCCGGGGGCTCGCGGAGGCCCGCCTCGCCCCCGGCGACCCGGCGGAGCTGGTGGCCTGGGTCCGGGCTTTGGGCCGAGGCCTTCGGGTGGATGTGGAATTCCCGGCGGGCCCGTGGGGATACGCCGTGGTGGATCCCCACGGGGTCGCCTCGCTTCAGGGGCGGCTCGGCGCGTGGGGCCTCCGCGCCTCGGAGGCGGGCCACCTCACGGAGGATGGCGTCGTGGCCATCCACCGGGCGGGGCAAGCCGAGCTGGAGCTCCCTAGGGAGGTGGAGGCACCTTCGGAGGGGCCGGCCCCGGCCCCGGAAGTCCTGCCCCCCGCGCCTTGCCTTCCCCTGGATCTCCCGGAGGAGGGCGTGGAGATTTGGTTCCACGCCCTGCGCCCCGAAGGTTCCCCGGAGCCGGAGGTCCACTGGCGCCCCCTGGGCGAGGATGGGGATCTGGCCCTCCGGGTGGCTTTCTCGGCGGGGCTCGAGGCCTTGGATCCGTTTTGGGGGGCGGCCACCCTCGTCGCTCATGCGGCCCAGGGCCTCGCCTGCGCCGGAGCCGAGGCCTTGGGGCTTGCCCTGGCCCTGCCGGAAGACGCGGACGCGCCCACGTTGATGGGCCTTCGCCAGGCCTGCGCCAGCCTGGATTTGCCCGTGGTTCGCGTCCAGCGTCTGCCTGGCCTTGAGGCGCCCCTGGCGGTGGCCTTCGGGTGCGTGGAGGCGGGCGCGGGGCCCGTGGACGTGGATGCCCCCGAGGCGCGAGGGCTCACGGCCGGGGGTCCGCGCATCGCCGGGATCGCCTACCGCCGGGCCTTCGACGGGCTCTTCCTCATGGGTGAGAGCCGCGGCGAGCTGGGGGGCAGCCGCTACCTCGCAACGCGCGGGGGTGCCGACCTCTGCCCGGAACCCTGGCTCGACGAGGCCTTCCGCCTGCAGGCCTGCGTGCGGGAGGGCGTGCGCCTGGGCCTCTTCCGAAGCGCCCACACCGTGGGCGCCGGAGGGTTGCTCGTCGCGGCCCTGGAGGGGGCCCGGGCCTCCCGCTTGGGCTGTCAGCTGCTCCTCACCCGGGGGAGCCTGCGCCTGGATGCCCTCTGCTTCGGCGAAGCCCCGGGCCGCGTGCTCGTCACCACCAACGGCGAAGGCGAAAGCGCCCTGCGCACCCTCGCCCGCACCCACCGCATTCCCTTCGCCAAGGTGGGCGTCGTGGGCGGGGAGCGCTTCACCGTGGCCGTGGATGGCGTGCCGGTGGTGGATGCTTCCTTGGACGAGCTGGAACTTCGCTCGCGGGGGTGAGAGAAGAAAAGCGGAACGCAGAAGGCATGGAGGGGATGAAGGGCAATACCGTTCACTTTGCAGCGAACCTTCAAGAAAAAGCTGGACACAGAGATGGAGAAAAGCTGGAGAAAAGCAGGACGCAGAAGCCGCAGAAGAACGCAGAAACCGCAGAAAAATGAAAAAGAAGGCT
>CAYWDR010000067.1:0-15787 GCA_964457075.1 uncultured Solibacteraceae bacterium | reverse complement strand
GTCGACCCCCCCGTGGGCGTAGCATGGGCCGAGCTTCCAGGAGGTCCCATGCGCGCCCCTTTCCTCCCCTTGGCCATCGCCTGCGCCTTCCCAGCCGCGGCCATGGCCCAGTCCTCCATCTACGGCCCCGGCGTGGACGAAGGCAGCTTCAAGGGGGATCCCCGCAAGCTGGCGGCCACCTTCGCCGAACGCGCCTATATCCTCAAGCCCGATGATGCGCGCCATCTGGCTTCCGTGGGGCGCGCCTACCTCCTCTCGGGGCAGCGGAAGAAGGCGGAAGAACTATTCGCCATGGCCCGGGCCCGGGATCCGAAGGAAGCGGACGTGCATCGCCTCATCATGTCGGCTTGGCTCAAGGCGGGGCAGCGCGCCGAGGCGCTCAAGGCCCTGGAGGAAATGCAGCTCATGGATCCCAAGGCCCACCGCGCCTTCGCGAAGGGCGCCATCGATCTGCTGGAGGCCCGCTTCGATCGCCAAGCCGAGGAGCTCATGGAGCGGGCCTGGGTCCTGGACCCCGAGGAATGGGAGCCCTGCGTCGCCTTCGCCCGGGCGGCGCTGCGCCACAAGCGCCCGGATCTCGCCGCCCGCTGGTGCAGCCGCGCCGCCATCGCCAAGCCGCAGGAGGAAAAGCTGTGGAAGGAGCTGGCGCAGGCCTTCGCGGAAGGCGGGTCGGAGATCCGCTGACTCCCCAGGCCGAACGGCTATCCTGCTTGTACGTCCCGGAGTCCCCATGCGCGCCCCCCTCCTCGCCCTCTCCCTCGCGGCGCCGCTGGCGGCGTCCTTGGCGCTGTCCGCTGGGACAGCGCCAAGGATCTCGGGACAAGGGGCCGGGGCCAAGTTCACGGAGTCCTTTTTCAAGGGCGACCGCAAGGCCATCCTCCAGGCCTGCGCCGATGAGGCGCGGGCCATCAAGCCCAAGGATGCGAAGTGGCTGGCGGAGTACGGGCGGGCCTACCTGGCGGCGCTGGACCGGCCCAAGGCGGAGGCGGCCTTCCGCGAGGCCCTCGTCAAGGAGCCGAAGGATGGGGAGGTGTACCGCCTCATCGGCAACGCCTGGCTGAAGCACGGATTCAAGCTGGAGGCCCTGGAGGCCTACGGCCGCATCCTGATGGTGGACGCCAAGAACAAGGACGCCCTCGTGTCCACGGGGCTCGATCTCGCGGAGGTGGGCCTCGTGGCCGACGCGGAGAAGTTCATCAACGCCTTCGCCACCCTGGAGAAGGACGATTGGAAGGTCTTCATCCAGTTCGGCCGGGCCTTCCTCCAAAGCGGCAACCGGGATCAGGCGGCGAAGTGGTTCTCCCGCGCCGTGGCCGTGAAACCCAAGGAGGAGGAGGTGTATCTGGAGATCTCCCGCGCCTTCGCCGATAGCCAGGCGGTGCTGTGAGCTACGAATTCCTCCGCAATTCCGCCACCGGCACCATCCGCAACGGATGGCGGGCCCTCGGCTGGGTGCTGCTCCTCTTCCTCGGTCTCCTTCCCTTGGGGCTGCTCGCCGCCCTCGCGGGCCGCCATGGGCGCACCATGCTCGCGGGCCAGCTAATCTTCATCGGAGCGGCCCTGTTCGCGACCTGGGTTTGCCTTCGGGCCGAAGGGCGGCCCCTCTCGACGGTGGGGCTCAAGCTGGATTCCCGGTGGATGCGCCATCTGGGGCTCGGCGTCCTACTGGGGGGGGCCGTGATGGTCCTCGGGGCACTCGCGCTCCGCGCCACCGGCGCCATCCATTGGGAGGCGCGGCCGGGGATCGGGTGGATGCCGGTGCTGACGGGTTTCGGCCTCTTCCTCCTCGTGGGGATCTCCGAGGAGCTCACCTTCCGCGGATACATGTTCCAGCGCTTCCTGGAAGGCCTCGGGGAGTGGCCCGGCCAATGGGCGGGCGGCCTCATCTTCGCCCTCGTCCACTGGGGCAACCCCGGCATGACCGATGCCACCCAGAAAACGTGGGCCACCGTGAACATCACCCTGGCCGGCATCTTTCTGGGGCTCGCCTACGTGCGGACGCGGAGCCTGGCCCTGCCCATCGGGATCCACCTCGGGTGGAACTGGGTCCAGGGATCGATCCTGGGCTTCGCCGTGAGCGGAACGCGGGAGCTCACCGGGCCCTGGGCCGTCGTCGTCGACCCCGCGAAGGCCCCCTGGTTCCACGGCGGCACCTTCGGGCTGGAGGCGAGCGTCTTCGGCACGGGGGCCTGTCTCGCCGGCTGCCTCGCGCTCTACCTATGGAGGGGCGTCAGCGCCGATCCTTCCATTGATGCGGCACCAGCAGATCGGGCTTGATCACCTTCCGCATTTCGCTGGTGGCTTCATAGCCGAGGCTCTTGTAGAGGGCCTCGGCGTCCTTGCTGGCGTGGAGTTCGAGGATCTCCACGCCCCACTCCGAGGCGGAACTTTCCAGGGAGGCCATGAGGGCCCGGGCATGGCCCTGGCCGCGGTGGGCGGGCTCCACGAACACGTTGAACACGTGGCCCCGCAGATCCAACTCGGTGAGGGGCACGGGCATCTGTTCCCGCAGCCACAGGAGGCCGCTGCCCACGGCCACGCCGTGGACCTCCCGCACGAGGCCCCGCACCTCGCCCGTGAGCAGGCGGGGCCGGAGCCAGATCTTGAAGCGGTCGGACATGCGCAGGACGCCCGCCTCGTCGCCCATGGTCATGTCCTTGAACATGGCCGCGCGATGGCGGACGTGGAGATCCAGATCGGCGAGGGCGGAAGGTCGGATCGAGGCGCTCATGGGCTCCACTGTAAACTGACCTGGACCATGCGCTACCTCTCCCTCGCCTCCGGCTCCAAGGGCAACTGCCACGCCTGCAGCGACGGGGAGCGGACGCTGCTCATCGACGCGGGCCTCAACCTCAAGCAGCTGAAGCTGCGCTGCGAGGCCACGGGACTCCGTTTCGACTCCATCCAGGCCGTGGCCCTCACCCATGAGCACAGCGACCACATCGGCGCCGTGGGGGTGATGCTGCGCCGGACGCCCTGGGCCTTCGCCATGACGCCCGCCACCAAGCGGGCCGTGGAGGCCATCCACGGCGTCGAGATCCCGGCGGAGCGCTGGCTCCGGGCCGAGGCCGGGCACGCCCTCGATTGGAACGGGTGGGAGCTCCGCCCCTTCAGCCTCCCCCACGACGCCGAGGATCCCGTGGCCTGGCGCGTGGAGGCGGGCGGCTTGGCCATGGCCGTCGTCACGGATCTGGGCCACCCCACGGCCCTCGTGGCCGACCACTGCCAAGGGCTCGACCTGCTCACGCTCGAGGCGAACCACGATGTGGAGATGCTGCGCGAAGGGACCTATCCTCCCCTCCTGAAGGCCCGCATCCTCAGCCGCGTGGGCCACCTCTCCAACGAATCCATGGGGGAGCTCCTGCAGCGGGTGCTCTCGCCCCGCCTCAAGGCGGTGGTGCTCGCCCACCTGAGCGAGCAAAACAACGATCCCGAACTGGCGGCCGCGGCGGCCCGCCTGGCCCTGGGTTCCCATGGCGCGGCCCTGCATCTGGCCACGCAGCGGGAACCTTTGCCGCTCACCGTCGCAGTCGCTTGAGGAGTCCTTCATGAAACGTGCCCTCCCCCTTTTGGCGCTCGCGGCGCCCCTTCTGGCGCAATCCTTCGGCGATGGCCCCGCCTTTGGCGGATCCCGGGCCTTTTCCGATGGCCTCGCGGCCAAGGGGAACCCCGCCCGCTTCGACCAGGCCCAACCGGGCTGGTACCTGGGCTGGGAGATGGGGGACGACAAGCCCAAGGGCTTCAAGGACGCCAGCGAGCGCTTCGCCGCCTCCTCGGATCCCACGGCCCTGGAGGATCTCGCCAAGGCCCCCTATGCCGAGCGCCGCCGCGCCTACGGCCTCGCCGTCACCGCCCAGGGCGGCCTCTACTTCGCCCTGGGCCGGGAGCAGCTATCGGGCTCGCGGGTCGTGGCGGATTTGGCCATTCCCGCCAATAGCTCGGTGGAGACGGGCCGGGCCGTCATCGATCGGATCGTCATGGGCGCCGGCAGCGGCGTGGAGGGACAGGCCTACGGTTTCGCCCTGCGCGTGGAGCGCATCCGCTCCGGCCGCGGCGCCCAGCCGCTCGGCGCCACTTCCGCCGATGGATCCCTCGCCCTCGCGGAGGACAGCCGCGTCAACACCACCGCCACCTTCGATATCGGCTCCCAGTTCACATTGGCCCCGGGCTTGAGGATGGCGATCACGGGGGACCGGCTCCTCCCCCGCACGATCAACGGGGTGGAAGAGAAGGCCCAGTTCCACGCGGGCGTCTCGCTGGACCTCGGCCCCTCCTACGCCCTCATCGTGGAGACGGATATCAACAAGGCCCAGCGCCTGCCCCTGCCCGTGGATCAACGCATCGCCGGCGCCTCCTTGCGCATGGCCTTCAGCCCGTCCCTCACGCTGAAGATGGGCGCCCAGCGCAAGACCGTGGATGGCCGGGCCTCCACCCTCCTGGGCGCCTCCCTCACGCTGCGCAACGCGCCCCTGCACCTGACCCTCGGATTCCAGTTCGGGGATGACCGGGCGCAAAAGGCCTTCGCCGTGAAGGTGGACGGATGAAGGCGCTCCTCCTTTCGGCCCTGCTGTGGGGGCCGACCCTCCCCATCCAGGCGCAGGCGCTTCCCCCCCTCCAGGAGGTAGTGGAGCGCTTCGACGCCGCTCAGGCCAAGGTGCAGACCCTCCAGGCCCCCTTCAACCTCACCATCAAGCGGGCCCTCCTGCGCACGCCCACGGCCACCAAGGGCACGGTGTACGTGCAGGGCTCCGACTTCGTCCACTTCGCCTTTTCAGCCCCGGAGGATCTGATCCTCCACCTCACGCCCAAGGAGCTGCTCTCCTACAGCCCCGAGGATAAATCCGGCGAGCGGCTGAAGATCGGCGTGATCCGCAACGCCGATCGCAAGTACCTGGGCCTGGGCCAGAAGCTCAGCTTCCTCAAGGAGGGCTTCCAGATCGGATTGGGGGAATCCAAGGAGCAGGCGGGCACGATCTTCGTCACCCTCGCCCCCCGCAGCCTCCGCCTCCGGAAGCGCATGCAGGCCATCAACCTCTGGGTGGATCGCGACACCTGGCTCCCCCGGCAGATTCAGTGGGTGGAGCGCAGCGGAGATAGCTGGACCATGGAATTGGGCCCCCTGAGGCTCAACCAGCCCCTGCCCTCGGTCATCCAGGGATTCAAGCTGCCGGAGGGCATCACCGTGAGGGAGGACTTCAGTTTCTTCACGGGCCGGAAGAAATAGCGCCAAATGGCGCCGGGAAGCCCTCCTGGGGTTAATATGACTGCACCTATCGGGGAACTTCCATGATCGTGGTCTGTCCAGCCTGCGCCGCTCGCTTCCAGTACGACGAGAGCCGCTTCCAAGGCGCGGCGGCGAAGCGGTTCCGCTGCCCCAAGTGCAGCCACATCTTCGAAGTCGACAACCCCACGCTGGGCGCCCTGGGGGACGATTTCATGGAACCCCTCACCACCGTGCCCATGCCGGATCCCACCCTGCCCCCCTCCTCCCCCAGCGGCACCTTCCGGGCTCCCGCGCCGTTGCCGCCGCCCATTCCGAACGCGCGCACCACGGCTCGCCGGGATCGCGAGGCCATGCTCACCGCGGCCGGCATCCAGGGGCCCGGGATGCCCGATAACATGCGCTTCAGCCTCGCGGGCCTTTCCGGCCCCATGGCGAGCACCGTGCAGGTGCTGGAGAAGCCCCTCGTGATGATCGGCCGCGAAGAGGGCGACGTCGTCACCAAGGATCCCGAGACGAGCCGCCGCCACGCGAGCATCGAGATCCACCAGGATGGCACCGTGTGGGTGATGGATCTCGATAGCACCAACGGCACCTTCGTCGATGGCCAGCGCATCCAAGGCAAGGTCCAGCTTGAGAACCAGCAGGAGTTCTCCTGCGGCAACAGCACCTTCATGCTGATGATCCGCAGCCTCGACGATTTCCAGATGCACTAGGCCCAGGGGAAACGCATGGATCCGTACGCCCCCTACCTCCGCCAGGCCGCCGGGCTCTTCGCCCAAGGGGAGACCCTGAAGGCGGGCCAGATCTGGCAGGCCATCCTCAAACAACAGCCGGCCCACGTGGAGGCCCGCGAAGGGCTCTTGAAGGTGAAGGCCATCCTGGAGCTCCAGAAGGTTCTTCCATCACCCCCTCCAGAACCCCCGCCCGCGCCCGCGATCGCCGCCGAACCCGAGGCGGCCGCGCCGGAGCCAGAACCTGCCTTTCTTTCCCACGCCGACGACGAGATCGAGCGCTTCCTGCGGGAGGGCTGCACGCTCTTCGATATGGGCCAGTACGAAGACGCGCTCAAGAAGTGGGAGCACCTCCTCGCCGGCGCGCCGCACCACCGCATGGCCCGGGACTACGCGAACGGCGCCCGCCGGGAGCTGGGCCTGCCTCCCCTGGGCGAGGGCGAGATGCCCGCCGCCGCCGCCCCCTCCGCGCCGGCCGCGCCTGTCCAGGAGCATGGCGAGGACGTGGACCGCCTCCTGCGCGAGGCCGTGCAGCTCTACGATATGGGCCTCCCCGAGGAGGCCATCGGCAAGTGGGAGAAGGCCCTGGTCCTGGAGCCCCACAGGGTGGAAATCCAGCGCTACCTCGATCAGGCCCGGGCGGAGCACCAGGCGCAGGCCTCGGCGCCCACCGCCCCACCCACGCCCCGGCCCTCGGCGCCCACGCAGCCCTTGGTCAACGACGCGGGGCAAGTGGAATGGCGCCTGCGGCAGGCCGAGCACCTCATGGGCATGCAGCGCTTCGACGAAGCGGCCTTCACCTATCAGCAGGCCCTGGATCTCGATCCCTCCAGCCCCGCCGCCCGGGAGGGCCTCCGCCGCGCCCGGGCCGGCCACGCGGCGCCCGCCCCCACGGAGACCAATCCCGGCACCTTCGGGAACATCACGGTCGTGGAGCTGGAACCGGGCCTCGAACCCGCGGCGGAGGCCTCCGTGCCGGCCTCCCTCACGAAGACCCTCCCTCCCAAGCGGGAGGGCCTCAGGGTGCCGCCCCAGTTCGGCGACCTCCAGACGCGGTTCGAGGCCTACCCCATCCTGAAGGAACCCAAGGTCTGGGCGGGCGTGGCGGGCGGGCTCCTCCTCCTCGTCTCCTCATGCGCCTTCATCGTGGGCCAGCGCAAGGAGAGCGCCCGCAAGGAGGCCGTCCAATCGGCCCATGCCGCCGCCATCGCCGCCGTGGCCAAGGAGGCCGAAGCCGTCGATCTCGCCGAGATGCTCCACGAGGTGAAGGACGAGGCGGAGCAGGCCCTGGTCGTGGATCCCCTCCGGGCCTACCTCCGCGCGGAGTTCCTCCTCAGGCTGGCCCCTGGCGATCCCGGCGGTTCCCAGCTCATGGTGAAGGCCCGCGCGGGCCTCCCGGGCGGCGTCACGGGCGCCACCTCCACGGAGCTGCAAAAGCACCTCCAGGACCGCAACCTCGACGCCGCCGCCAAGGTGCTGGACGCCCTCCTCCGGGAGGATCCCTCCAATCTGGAGCTGCGGGCCAAGGGCAGCCGCCTCCACCTCGCCCTCATGCAGGCCTACGCCCAGCAGGAGAAGTGGGATGAGGCCCAGGAGGCCCTCCTCCGGGCCCGGGCGATGGCCCCCGGCGACAAGGCCTGGCAGGCCAAGCTGCGCCTCTTGAACCACGCCCGGAGCCTTCCCAGGGGTCCCCAGCGGGAGGCTTGGCTGGCCTTCATCGGATGACCGCGAGAACGTGCCCCAGCTGCCACTCGCGGCTCAGCCCCCTGGCCGTGGAATGCCCGGAGTGCGGCCTGGCCCTTTCCGCGCGGAGCACCCTGCGGCCCTTCCTCTTCCAGGCCTCGGGCCTCCAGGGGCGGCCCCTCGAAGAGGCGCCCGCCCCGCGGCCGGCCCTTCGGGCCCCCGCCTTCGGCCGCGTGGCCGCCGTGCAGGTGGAGGCCGATCCCGCCGACGTGGCCCGTCTCACGCCCGAACCCCAGTCCCCTCCCGAGGCGGAGGCGCACCGGGCCCGGCCCGCCCTGCCCCCCGCGGAGGCCACGCTCACCCTCTGGCCCCTCGTGGCCCTCGAGGCCGCCGAGGCCGCCCTGGTGGCGGCCCTCGCCCTGGTGGCCTTGATCATCGTGGCCTCGCAGCTGGGCACCACCGTGACCCTGCTCGTGACCCGGGCCTGGCTCCTCGTCATCCCCTTCGTGCTCGTCCTCGCCTGGACCACCCTCATGGTGCCCCTCGTCCTCGCGAGCCAGAGCCCCCTGATGCCCTTCCTGGGCCTCGTCGTGGCCGAAGATCAGCCGCTGCGCCGGCTCAACTACAGCCTGCTGCACCTATGCTCCGTGGCCCTCTTCCCCCTCAGCTTCCTCTGCCTCGTCCTGAGCCCCCGCCACCAAAGCCTGGGCGAGCTGCTCAGCGGCGTGGAGATCATTTCGCAGCCCGTCGCCAGGCTGCGATAGTCGCGGACGGTTCCCGCTCCCTACTCCTCGATGGGCTTCAGGTGGTACGGGATGGAGATGACGATGGTCTTGGGCTTGGCCAGGAGGGCCGCCTTGATGCGCAGGGCCGTCTGATTGTGGAGGACGTTCTCCCATGAGTGGCCCGTGACGAACTCCGGCAGGATCACCGTGGTGGTGATTTCCGGCTCCACGCGGCGGATGCGGTCCAGCTCCTCCACGATGGGTTCCAGCGTCTTGCGGTAGGGGTTCCTGAGCACCCGAAGGGGCACGCCTTCGCAGTAGGCGGGCCAGTCCGCCAGAAGCTTCTGGAGGGCCTTGCTGTCATGCCCGTACTCGTCGGGGAAGTCCACCGTGAGGGCCTCCACCTCGCCCTTGGCCGCGATGAGCTTGGCGTAGTTCAGGGCCGTCACCACGCCGGCGTGGATGCCCGAAACGAGCACGACGACGCGGTTCTTGCGGTGGGCCACGAATTCCGTGCGGCTCGCGGCGAGGATGCTCTTCACGCGGATGTAGTGGCGGTGGATGGCGTAGAAGGCCACGACCATGACGGGCAGGAGAACGACCACCACCCAGGCCCCGTGGGTGAATTTCGTGGCGGCCACCACGACCATCACCACCACGGTGGTGGCCGCGCCGAGCCCGTTGATCAGGGCCTTGCCCTGCCAGCCCGCGCTGCGCTCCTTGAACCAGTGGAGCACCATGCCCGATTGGCTGAGCGTGAAGCTGAGGAAGACGCCCACGCAGTAGAGGGGGATCAGGTAGTGCTCGTGGGCGTCGAAGATCCACACCATGATGCAGGCCAGCGTGGAGAGGATGATGACCCCGTTGGAATAGACGAGGCGGTCCCCCTGGCTGGCGAACTGGCGGGGCACGATGCCGTCCTTGGCCATGAGGGCCCCCAGGCGGGGGAAGTCGGCGTAGGCGGTGTTGGCCGCCAGGAAGAGGATGAGGAAGGTGAAGCCCTGCACCACCAGATAGGCGCCGTGGCGCCAGCCCCCGTCCCCGCCCAGGATCGCCCGGGCGAGCTTGGATAGGAGGGACTCCTCGCCGGGGGCGGCCATGTACTGGATGCCGTAGTGGTTGGCCAGCCAGGTGAGGCCCACGAACATGGTGCCGAGCAGCACCACCATCACCACCAGCGTGCGGGCGGCGTTGGTGGCGGAGGGTTCCCGGAAGGCGGTGACCCCGTTGGACACGGCCTCCACGCCCGTCAGCGCCGTGCAGCCCGCGGAGTAGGCCCGGAGGAAGAGCCAGAGGGTGGCGCCGCCCGTGATGGCGGGGGCGGCGATCTCGTGGTGGGGGGGCGGATTGGTGCCGCCGGCGAAATAGCGCAGGAAGCCGAAGCCGATGAGGGCCAGCATGCACACCACGAAGCCATAGGTGGGGAAGGCGAAGATGAGTCCGCTCTCCTTCACCCCCCGCAGGTTCATGGTGGCGATGAAGGCGATCACGACGATGGCGATGATGGCCCGGAAGGGATCCAGGGCCGGGAAGGCCGAGGTGAGGGCCGTGACGCCGGCGCTGATGCTCACGGCCACCGTGAGCAGGTAGTCCACGAGGAGGGAGGCGCCCGCCATCATGGCCGCCCGCTCGCCGAGGTTCTCCCGGGCCACGATGTAGGCCCCGCCGCCGGAGGGGTAGGCGTGGATCGTTTGGCGGTAACTGACGGTGAGGATCGCCAGGAGGGCCACGATGGCGAGGGCGATGGGCCAGGACCAGCCCAGCACCCCCGCGCCCATGGCGGCCATGGCGGGGCCCAGCACGGCCATGATCTCGCCCGTGGCGTAGGCCACGGAGGAGAGGTTGTCCGAGCTGAACACCGCGAGGGCGATGGAATTGCTCAGGCGCTCTTGGTGGGCTTCCTCGGTGGCGAGGCGTCGGCCCAAAAGGAAACGGCGGATGGTGTTCGGCATGACGGGGGTCGGCGCTCCAAAGATTCCAAGTCTATCCGTCTCCCGAACTTTCCCGGGGGTCAAGTCTGGGACGGGCTCCTAATGCTCCCTCTTGCTTCGGCAAGGGAAATCCGTCACATTTCTTTCGCTCTCATCACCCCAGTACCAGCCCCTTCCGGGGCCCCCCTCACCCGGGCCCGACGGCCCACGTGGCGCAAGCCCAAAGGAGTCAGCATGAACCGCAATCTCACCAGCCTGGCCGGCCTCTTCGCCGCCACCGCCTTCGCCGCCACCGCGGCCGCCCCCCTGACCGCCTCCCCCCTGAAAGGCGGGGCGGATAAGAACCTGACCGAAGCCGGCTGCGGCGGCGAAAAGGGCAAGGATCACAAGTGCGGCAAGGACAAGGACGGCAAGTGCGGCGGCGATATGAAGAAGTCCGATAAGAAGGACAAGAAGAAGGACGGCAAGGATCACAAGTGCGGCAAGGACATGAAGAAGGACGGCAAGGACGCCAGCTGCGGCGCCGGGTCCTGCGGTTCCAAGAAGAAGGGTTGAGCCCCTCCCGGATTAGGGCTCGACTGGGTCGAGCCCTAATCCGGGAATATTTTTAATGCTATTCAGCGCGGCATGGGAGGAGCTTTCACTTGGCACCCCGCCCCGGCCGCGCTGAATAGATGATGCGGAGGTTGATTCGTGGCGTTCACCGGCGTTGGCGTGGGATTGCGGCGCCCCCATCTGGAGGAAGTCGCGGCGCTCGGCGCGAGCCCCGTGCCCTTTTGGGAATTCGCCCCGGAGAACGTGGTGGGCCAGGGGGGACGGAAGGCCCGCCTGACGCGGGATATCCTCCATCGCGACCCCGTGCTCACCCACGGCCTCAGCCTCTCCATCGGCGGGCCCGACGAATGGGATCCCGAGCAGATCCGGGATCTCAAGGCCTTCCTCCGGGAACTCAATGCCCCTTGGCATAGCGAGCACCTCTGCTGGACCACCTTCGGCGGAGCGACCACCCACGAGCTCCTGCCCGTGCCCTTCACGAAGGAGGGCGTGGCCCGCTGCGTGGCCCGCTCCAAGGAGCTGCAGGATCGCCTGGAACTGCCCTTCCTCCTGGAAAACATCAGCTGGTACGCGGAGTTGGGCGAGCCGGACATGGACGAGCGAACCTTCCTCACTGAGATCCTCGAAGGCGCCGACGTGGGCTGGCTCTTGGACATCAACAACGTCTACGTGAACAGCGTCAACCACGGCTTCGATCCGAAGGCGTGGATCGAAGGCATGCCCCTCCACCGCGTGGCGCAAATGCACATCGCCGGCCACGACTGGTTCGAGGAGGATCGCCTCGTCATCGACACCCACGGCGCCCCCGTGATCGATCCCGTGGTGGAACTCATGCGGTGGGTGCTGCCCCGCGTCCTGGAAGCCACGGGCCGGGCCGTGCCCGTGCTCCTGGAGCGGGACAACGATATTCCGGAACTGGAGGAGCTGCTGGCCGAGCGGGACCGGCTCCAAATGGCCTACGACGCGGCCCTGGCGGATTCGGAGGTGGCCGGATGAGCCGCCTCGATGCCCTCCAGCGCAGCATGTTCGATCTCATGGTGGCCCCCGACCCGGGCCCCTTCCTCGCCGATCCGAAGGCCTGGGGCCGGGCCCGGGGGCTGGGGCGGGCCGACCAGGGCGCCCTCGCCGGCCGGGCCCCCCGCCTCGCCGTGTACCGGGAGCTCGTGCAGTCCGCCCTCACGGATCCCGTGGAGGACTGCTACCCCATCACCCGGGCCTTTCTGGAGGCCGAGGGGCGATGGAAGGATTGCCTCACGGCCTTCCTGGAAAGCCGCACCGTGCAGAGCCCCTACTACCGGGACGTGGCCCCGGCCTTCCTCGCCTGGATGCTCGAATCCGGCTGGGGCTCCGAGCGCTGGCCCTTCCTCGTGCCCCTCGCCCATTGGGAACATCTGGAACTGGAGCTGCTCCGCCACCCCGATGGCCCCGCCCCGGAGGCGCAGGTGGGTCCCTCCAGCGAACCCACCCCGGAGGCCACGGCCATTCCAGACGCCACCCTGCGCAACCTCACCTACCCCTGCCACGTGGAAGAGGCCGGCGTGGACGCGCCCGTGCCCCCCGAGGGCCCCTCCCACCTCCTCGCCTGGCGGGATTCCGAGGGCGCCTTCCGCAGCCTCGAACTCAGCGCCACCGCCTCGGCCCTCCTGGCCCGCTGGCTGGCCGGAGATCCCCTGGGCCCCGCCGCCGAAGCCGTGGGTGCGGCCTCCGGGGAGGCCCTTGGCCTCGCCGCTGATCTCTACGCCAGGGGCGCGCTGGCGGGGTTCAAGCCGGCCTAGTAGAGCGATTCCAAATCAACACCGAAAAGGATTCACCACGAAGGCACGAAGACACGAAGGGACACGAAAACAGCAGGCTCCTCTGGACCCACCGACAAAGGCCATCCGGGCCTTCGGCCCAAGTCCAGCTCCGCTGGACTTCCTGGAGGGGCGGCGCCAGGCAGGCTCCTGAGGCCCGCCCGGCGCCGCCCCTCCAGGGGATGGCCTGGGTGACTCCTGGATCCCTTCGTGGCCTTCGTGAGCCCGAAGGGTGCTTCGTGCCTTCGTGGTGGATCTTTTTGTAACGTTATTTTGGAATCTCTCTATTAGGCGCCAATCGCCACGCCTCCACCAGGTGCAGCTGCCCCGTACCCACGGGCCACCACCAGCGCTCGCGGGCCCTCACGACGTGGGTGCCCTCGAAGCAGGCCCCCACTTCCACATCGCCCAGGGCGTCGCTGACCTCCCAGTGGCCCATGGGCAGCTGGGCCATCCAGGGATCCCGCCAGGGGCCCAAGGGACGAGGTTCGGCCTCCCCCCAGGCCACGCCCCGGTCATGGAGGAGGCAGATCTCCGCCCCGCTCTCCGCGAGGGCCTGAAGCACCGCCCGCACCGCCGCCGCCGTCCAGGCCTCCAGGGCATCGGCCAGCAGCTCCGCCGCGTCGTCCGGGATCTCGAAGGGGTTGACGGGGCGGAAGGCCCGCCGGATGAGGGCCTGGCCCACGGGCCCCAGCTGCCCCAGCACGTTCGCCGCCACGATGGCGCCGGGGCGGTGGGCCTCCACCCAGGCCCTCAGGGGTGCCGCGCCGGGGCGGAAGGTGGGCAGGATGCCCGCCAGCTTGCGGGCCCCTTGCACGGGATCCCGCCGCCGATCCAATCGCTCATCCCGGGCGCAACGCCGGGCCGCCGCCGCCAGATCCCGAAGCCCACCCGTGAGATCCTCGAAGACCCACGGGGCCCAATGGCGGTGGCGGAGGAAGGTGCCGATCCGGCTGAGGGGATCGGCGTCCCAGCCCCACGTCTCAGGAGGCGCCTGGGACCAGGGCACCTCCAAGCCCCAGCCCGCCCCCAGCACGAGGCAGGGCCGACCCTTCGGGGCGCTGGCCATCCCCTCCCCCAGCCAGGCCCGGGCCCGCAGGAGGTGCTCCGCCCAGGCACGGCGATCCCGGCCTAGAAAGGCCCGCTGCTCCAGGAGCAGGTGACGGCGCAGGGCGAAGGGCATCCAGCATTTTGACCCGAAATCAGCCTCATGGATGTCAGGTCGATGAGGATTCCACATATTCCGGAGGCTTTGTGAAGCGTTTCGCGCGGCTCCTCCCCCTGCTCGCCACCACCCTTGTGGGACAGACCCCCAGCAAGGACGAGGACGACCTCCTCGCCCTGCTCAACACGCCCATCACCGTGGCCAGCAAGAAGGCCCTCACGACCCGTGAAAGCCCCGGCATCGTCACCCTCATCCGCCGCGACGAGATCCTCGCCTCGGGCGCCCGGGACTTGATGGAACTCCTTTCGCAGGTGCCCGGCTTCTCCTTCGGCGCGGACGTGCAGAGCGTCGTCGGCGTGGGCGTCCGCGGCGCATGGGGCCACGAGGGCAAGGTGCTCCTCCTGCTGGACGGCCAGGAGATGAACGAGCTGCGCTACGGCACCCTGCAGTTCGGGGGCCACTTCCCCCTCGACACGGTGAAGCAGGTGGAGATCATCCGCGGCCCAGGCAGCGCCATCTACGGCGGCTTCGCCGAGATCGCCGTCGTCAACGTCATCACCCAGGACGGCGCCGATCTCATGGGCGGATCCCTAAGCTATGCCGAGGATCGGGCCCAGGCCGAGGCCGGCCACCGCCTCTACAGCCTGGCCGGGGGCTGGAGCGGGCCCGCGTGGAAGGCCAGCCTCGCTTACTCCGGGGGCCTCGTGAACCTCGGCGATGGCGCATGGATGGATGCCTCCGGGAACCCTGTTGCCCTCGAGGGCCGGAGCCGCCGGGAGCCCCGCTTGCTCAACGCCGGGGGCGAATGGCGGGGGCTCACCCTGCGCGTCCTCCTCGATCGCTACAGCCTCACGGACTTCACGGACTTCCGCCCCGAGAACCCCTCCAAGATCAGCTTTGATGGCGACTACGCGGAGTTGAAGTACCAGTGGAAGCTGGGCCCGAGCTTCTCCCTCACCCCGCGCCTCACCTACAAATCCCAATCCCCTTGGGTCTACAGCGACACGGAGGACCAGAAGCGCACGGTCAAGCGCACCCAGGTGGGCCTTCAGGCCAGCTGGTCGCCCCAATCCGCCTTCGATCTCACCTTCGGCGGGGAATCCACCCAGGACGAGGGCCGCACCCCCGCCTCCCGGCCCTGGTCCAACGGCGGAACGAGCCTGAGCTACACGAGCAGCGCCTTCTTCATCCAGGGCACGCTGAATACGCCCCTCGTCAACGTCACCCTGGGGGGCCGCTACGACAAACACGAGATCTTCGGCAACTCCTTCGTGCCCCGCCTCGCCCTCACGAAGGCCTGGGGCCGGGCCCACGTGAAGCTCCTGGCCTCCCGGGCCTTCCGGGCCCCCGTGGTGGAGAACCTGGAGCTGAACGCCACGGTGGAGCCCGAGAAGACGACGGCCTTGGAGGCGGAATTCGGGTTCCAGGCGGGCCCCACGACCTATGTCTCCCTCAACGCCTTCGATTTGCAGATCAAGAAGCCCATCGTCTACCAGTTCATCTCCGGGGGCGGCCCGGGGGGCAGCGATCTGGAGCTCTACAACAACTACCCCCGCACGGGCAGCCGGGGCTTCGAGCTCGATCTGCTCATGAAGGGCGGCTTCGGCTTCCTGCACGCCACCTACAGCTACTCCCAAGCCCGGCGAAACGAGGTGCCCGATTACGCGGTGAGCGCCGACGAGGGCTACCTCCTGGGCCTCCCCAACGCCAAGTTCACGATCCTTTCCTCCTACAAGCTGAACGAAGCCTGGTCCTTCGAGCCCGGTCTCTTCGCGCTGGGACCCCGCTACGGGTACGACGGGAGCGGCGTGCGCCGCTTCGAATCCACCGCCGTCGTGAATGCCCAGCTCACCTGGAAGGCCGCCAAGGGCCTTGAGCTCAGCCTCCGGGGCCGGAACCTCACGGACGCCGAACTCCCCGTCCTCCAGGCCTACTCCGGCGGCAGCGGCCCCCTCCCCTCCCCGGGCCGGGAGGTGGGCC
>CAYWDR010000066.1:0-15881 GCA_964457075.1 uncultured Solibacteraceae bacterium | reverse complement strand
CCTGACGTGGGGCTGGGGCAGCGCGAAGTCCGCGAACTTGAAGGCGGTCCGGGCCCGTTCCACGTCCAACACATTGGCAAGGAAGGCCTGGATGTTGCCCAGCACGTCGCAGCGCCAATTGAACTGGAAGGGCGTGATCTCCGCCAACAGATAGCGGGCGTCCCCCAGGGAGAACTGCTGCTCCGTGAAGGCGTGAGGGCCCCGTCCATCCGGGGCCTGGGTGGTGGGCCAGAACGTTTCGAGGATCCGGCTTCGAATCTGGGAGGAGCGCCGCAGGCACTCCGCCGCCGGTTCGAAGTCCTTCTTCAATTCCAGCAGGCGCCCGTAGCTGGCCGTGGCCCGGTACCACAGCACTTCGTCGACCAGGACGTGGTAGCTCCGGCCAAACAGATCCGTCCAATCCCCCGCCTCGGGGATCTCGATGAGGCCGTCGTTGTTGTTGTCCAAGGCCCCGAGCCGATCCATCACCCGCTGGAGCGAATCGGCGTACTCCGCCAGAAAGGGCAGATCGTTGGTCGCACGGACATAGTGGTAGAAGGCGATGACCGCCCACAGGCCGCTGTCGACGGAGCAGATGCCGCCCACGCCGCTGTATTCGGGCTCGCCATCGCTCAGACGGACCAGGGTAGGCACCAGACCGTTCGGGGAAAGGTGGTCGAAGAGGGTGCGCAGGGTGGCCTTTTGGGCGGCCCGGATATCGGGATCGGCCAGATCGGCTGTCGCGATGAGCGTGATCGCCCCATCCCGGGCCCAAATGCTGCGGTAGTTGACGTCGGTGCCCGTCACCTCGTTATCGGCCAGGGAACAGGCGGAAAACCCCATGGGCGTGATGTTCTTCCGAAGGGCCACGAGGGCCATCTCGTAACCTTCGATGATCAACTCCCGCTCTTCGGAGGTCAGGGAGCCGAAGGCCGCTTCGTCGAAGAGCATGCGCAGGGTGGGATCCACCTCCACGCGGCCGGCCGCCGAGGGCGCTATGGCCGGGGCCTCCGGGATGACGCCGAAATGGGTCAGTCCTTCCAGAACCCCGTCGGCCATGAGCCGGTTGGCGTTGAAGGTGGGGAGATGCACCACCGCTTCCACCAGTTCGGGCTGGGCGTTCTCCACGACGATGCCCCGCGCGCCGGGAAGCAGGAATAGGCTGGCGTCGTTGCCCGAGTCCCCTGCCACCAGGATCTGGTCGAGGCCCAACTCCAAGCGCTCGCACAGCCACTTCAGGGCCCCGCCCTTGTGCATGGATTTGGGCAGGACGTCCAGGTCCCTTCCGCTGGAGTACACCAGGCTCACCTCGAGCCCCGCCTCCGCCAGATGCTTCTCCAAAGCCGCCAGGGTGCGGGCGGAGGCCCGGGGCAGGAACCAACTGGACTTGTAGGGGTGGAGGAATTGAGGCGGCTGCCGGGTGACGCCCCGGAATGCTCCCACGATCCGTTCGACGGCCTCCAGATTCCAGCCTTTCCGAAAGGTCTGGTTGAACTCCCTGAAGGGGCGCCTGCGGATGCCATCGTAGATCTGGGTTCCCACCCCTCCGATGATGTAGTCCGGCCAGGGAAGGGTTTCGGTCGCCAGAAGATCGATGACGTCCTGCACCAGCCGCCCGGTGGCGTAGCAGAGCAAGGGGCGTTCCCGGGGAAGGGATTCCCAGGCTTCCTTGAACCGATGGGCCGATTCGGGGTTGCCCAGCAAGGTGCCGTCGAGATCGGAACAAAACAGCTTAATCGGCGTCATCCCAGGACTCCTCCCTTTCAGTGTCCGCCACGAGAACCTCAACGCCGGGCTTGCCATCCGAGATCGCGAGCAGTTGCTGGGCCACCCCCGACCAAGTGAAAAGGCTCCGCACCCTCTGGGCACCCATGTGCCCCAGCCGGGCCCGAAGCCGTGGCAGGCAAAATACCTTGGCCATGGTGATGCCCAGATCCTCCGCGTCGAAGGGATCGGCGAAGAGGGCGTGGCGGCCGAAGGTGAGCACGCGATGCAGGCCGCCATGCACCGTCACGACCGTGGGCGTGCCGGAGGCCATGGCCTCGATGGCGGTCATGCCGAAGGGCTCGTAGCGACTGGACAGGACGAAGAGATCCGCCGCCCGGTAATGGTCGGGCAAGGCCTCATCGGGAATGAAGGCCCCGAAGCGCACCCGTTCGGAGATCCCCAGCCGCTCTGCCTGGGTTTTAAGTTCAGTCAAAAGGGTGTGCTCCAAGGGGGTGGATGAATCCCCGCCCACCGCCAAATGCAGTACCGCTTCCGGCTCCCGCCCCGCCAGCACGGCGAATCCGTCCAGGAGCAGGTCGTAGCCCTTATTGCGGGCCAAGCGACCGAGGGCGAGCACCACCTTGCCCGAAAAGCCCAGGCGCTGCCGGATCCCCTCCCGGCTCGCCTCGCCCACGGGGAAAAAGCGGAGATCGTCGAATCCGGGGGGGATCATGCGGCATCGTGCGGCCGGAACGCCGTAGTTCTGAAGGAGCAGATCCAATTGGGGAGGTGTGGTGGCAACGACGAGGGAAGCACTGGAGAATAGGCCGGTTTCTTCCCGGATGCGCTCGGCGAAATTGTACTGGGCCTCGAAGGCGCCTTCATTGCCCGGATAGTCGCCTTCCATCTGGGCCTTTTTCCACTGCCCCAGGGAGTGGGGGGTATGCACATGGGGAATCCCCAGGGCCTCACACAAGGACCGGCCCGCCACCCCGGCGTCCCAATAGTGGCTGTTGAGGAACTGGTAGCGGAGGCCATGCCTGCGTATGAAGGCCAGGGCGTTGGCCGTCCATTCCCCGAGGCGGTGGGCGAGGTATTCCTTGGGGATGAAGGCCGGCCCCCCGCAGGGCATGCGCAAGATGCGGACATGCTCGGCCACGGGCTCGATTTCGGGCTGGTCCTCGAAGCGCCGGGTCCAGATGTCCACCTCATAGCCGAGCTGGGCTAGTTTCTTGGAGAGTTCCAGGACGAACACCACCTGGCCCCCCGTATCCGCGGCCCCCAAGGGCGGGTTCGCGGCCACGTAGCCATGGGTGGATACCATCGCGATGCGAGGCAATGGGCTGGAAAACCGCACACCCTCATCTGAAACCGGCCCCGCCTGGCTTCGGGGATCTTCATTGCCATGCACCTGCTTGCCCATGGATGCTCCCTATCACGAAAACTGATCGCTGGAAGGCGGCCCGACCTTCCTGGAGCCTGCGGCGATAAGCGCCGCACCCTTGGGTGATTTTAAATAAGTTTAATCCGTCCAAAATTTGGAGTCAAGGGTAGCCGGTGCCTTAGAGGCTCGGCGATCCTCTGGATTGGCGGACGATGCGATAGTTGGAGGCATGAACGACGCCCTCCTCCGACGACTGGACCGCACCTCCATGCTCCTGCTCCTCCTATGGGCGGGCGCCTGCCTGGGCTTCGGGGCCATGGCCCCGCTCCTCTTCGCCAAACTGCCTAGCCGCGATCTCGCGGGCCAGGTGGCGGGCGCCATGGTGCACCGCCTCGACACGCTCGCCTGGTTCGCCTTTCTAGTTCCCCTCGCGCTCAGCTACGGCGGCCGCTGGATCGGCGAACTGGAAGAGGGCCCCATCGGCCCCGCCAAGCTCTGGGCCATGGCCATGTTCATCCCGATCCTGCTCACCCTCATCAGCAGCTATCTCGTGAGCCCCCGCCTCGCCGAGCTGCGGGCCCAGATGGCCGGCCCCATCGATAGCTTCGCCTTGGATCACCCCCTGCGCGCCGTCTACGAGCGGAACCACACGGTGAGCAACATCGCCTTCTTCGCGCGCATCGCCTTGGCCCTGGGCCTGGGGCTGCTCGTGGAGCGGCTCCCGCGGCCCGTGGCGAAGGACGAGGAGAAGGCCTAGGGGAAGGAGATGGTCTCCACGTCCACGTATTGCCCCCCCTGGATGCGCCACCAGGAGTATGTGCCGCTGGTCGGATCTCCGTTGACGTCGAGATCGATCTTGCCGGAGGCCCCGTTGTAGTCCACGTCCTGGCCCGCCATGATCGCGGCCGACCCCTTGGCCCATTCCTTCACGTTGATGACGGTGGGGGCCCCGCCATCGGCCCGGGACATGGCTCTGAGATTGGCGGCGATCCCCGCGGGCGTGGGGGTCCCGGCCACCATGGCATAGGCCACGAGGTACACGGCGTCGTAAGCGTTTTCGCCGTAGGTTCCGGGCGCCTCGTGATCCCTCGTGGAGGCGATGTAGTTCGCCTTGAAGGCCAGGTAATTGGGATCCGTGACCGGGGGAACGGGCACGGTTCCCTGCATGCCCTCGATGATGCTGGGCTCGGCATTGGCGAGGAAGGCGCTGCCTTTGTTGCCATCCACGCCGAAGTATTTGGGCGCCGGCGAGGGATTGCGGATCTTGAGATCCCGGGTCACGTTCGCCCCATCGGTTTCGTAGGTCACCAGCAGCACGCCATCAGGCACCCCGGGGGCGAAGAGGGCGTTCACCTCATCGGTGAAGCCGATGCTCTTGCCGTCGGGGTAGGACACGAAGGCGGTCACCGTTCCGCCCCTGGCGAGATAGGCGGCTTGAAAGGCTTCGGCCAAGCCCCGGCCGTAGGCGTTGTCCACGAATAGGACGGCCGTGTCGGACACGCCGCTGTCCCACACCTTTTTGGCGAGGATCACGCCCTGGAACGCATCCGAAGGGGCGGTCCTGAACACGAGGCCGGTGGGCCCCAGGAGGGAGGTGATCGTGGGCGAGGTGGAGGATGGCGAGACCATGGGGATGCCCGCGGGAATGAAGACCTGCTGGGCGGCGGCGATGGTGGCGCCGCTGCACCCTTCCCCGACGACGGCCACCACGCCCTGGCCCAGGAGATAGCGGGCCGCGCCCGGGGCGACGGCGGGGCTGCAGCCTCCATCGGCGACCACGAAGGCGATGGGCTTGCCGTTGATGCCGCCCGCGGCGTTGATCTCCTGGGCCGCGTAGCGGGCCGAGATCTCCACGCCCCGGCCGAAGCCGGCCAAGGGGCCTGAAAGCGGGGCCAGGAGGCCGATGCGGATGGCGTTGGGGTCGATGGATTCCACCGGGGCATCCATGTCCCGGCCCCCGCAATTGAGGAGCAGGAATCCAAGGACCAGGGGAACGAGGGTCGGGGCGATGCGCTTGTTCATGGCGGCCTCCTTGTCTTCAGAAGCTGATGGCGTAGCTGAGGACGTATTCCCGGCCGCGTCCCGGAAGATCGATGCCTGCGAAGCCCGGTTCGGCGAAACGCTTGTCGAACAGGTTCAGGATTCGAAGGTGGAGGCGGGCCGTGTCCATGCGCCGGAGATAGGCGATGTTCAGGAGGGTGTGGGAAGGCAGGGTGTAGGGCTGGCGGCCCAGGTTCGCGTTGATGTTGGAATCCGTGGCCCGCCGCTCGCTGGCCCATAGCCCCGAGATTTCCAGATCACCCCACTCCGCGCTCCGCGCCTGCCACCGGAGATGCGCCAGATGAGTGGGATACATGGCCGTGGGCACCTTCGTGGGCCGGTTCAAGGGGTCGACGCCCTTGTCGTCCGTGCGCTGCCAACTGTAGGTGCCCACGACGCTCATGCGGCCGAAGACCCATTGCAGCGTGCCCTCCACGCCCTTCGCATCCTGGGTGCCCAGGTTCGCCGGCCTGAAGTTCCCGCCCACGGGCACGAGCTCCACCTTGTCATCCACCTTGGTCACGTAGCCGTCCACGGTGATGGCCAGGGTCTTGGACACCTTCCATCCCAACTCCACCTCGGCGGTCCGGGCGGATTCGGGTTTCAGATCCTCGTTGCCCAGCACATCGCCGCCGAACAGGGGTTGCGCGTAGAGCTGGAGGGCCGCGGGGGCCTTGAAGGAGGTGCCGTAGAGGGCCTTGGCGTGGATGGCGGAGGTGACCTGCCACACGCTGCCCAGGCGGAAGTTGGTCTTGTTGCCGTAGATGTTGTGCTTGTCGAGGCGCACGTTCCCGGTGAGGCCCAGGGCCTCGATGGGGTAGTACATGAGCTGGGCGTAGACGCCGGTGTTTTGGAAGCTCTTGTCGCCCTGGCGCAGGCTGGTCAAGGTCTCCGCGCCGGTGGCGGCATCCACGGTGTAGACGGTCATGAGGTGCTGCGTATCCCGGGTCCAATCCACGCCGCCCGTGAGGCTGTTGCGCTTCCCGAAGCTCCACTTGGCCTCGGCCATGAAGTCCTTCCCGTCGTATCCCACGTCCCGCCTCGGGAAGGTCGTGGTGGAGCCGGAGTTGAGCCGCTCCTGCGTGCCGGGCCCGCCCCTGGAGATGGCCCCCGCGATCGTCAGGGACACGGGATCGAAGCGCGTCTCGTACTTGGCCCGCAGGAACCCGTTGTTCTGGACGATGCGGTTCTGGTGGCTGAGGGTTCCGAAGTCCAGCAGCTCCGCCACCGTGTCCAGATGGCTGTAGTGGCCGGTCAGCTCCAAGGCCGACCCCTTCGCCCATTCCGAACGCCAACGCACGAAGAGGCTCGCCGGGCGGGCGACATCGTTGCGCGTCTCGGGCGAGGGGTAGTTGCCCAGGTAGGGTGAACCCTCCCCCAGGCGGTCCCCCGAAAGATCGAGATAGCTGGTGGAGCCCGCGATGAAGAGCTGGTTCCGGCCCGCCTTGGAGGCGAACACGCCCTCCCCGCCGCCGCCCGGGGAGCCCCGGTAGCTGCTGCCCCGGGCCAGGACGGAACTTTTCGCGCCCTCCCCCGTTTTGGTGACGATGTTCACCACCCCCAGGAAGGCGTTGGCGCCATAGAGGGCCGACGCGGGTCCACGCACCACCTCGATGCGCTCCACGGCCTCCATGGGGATCAGTTCGGGGCCCAGCAGATTCGTGGTATCCGGGCGGAAGGAGATGGGCTGGCCGTCGATCATCACCTTGGCGATGCGGCTGTAGGCCCGCAGCCCTCCGCCGATGCCGCGGATGCCGAAATTCGTCCCCAGGTGGTCGTCGATGCCGTAGAGGCCCGGAAGGGTGGCCAGGGCCTCCGCCACGGATCGGAAGCCGCCATGCCGGATATCGTCCGCGGTCACGACGGAAACGATGGCCGGCGCCTCCGAGGCCTTCTGGGACTCCTTCGAGGCTGCCACTACCGGCGTGTCCATGAGGTCCATCAATTCGAGGAGAAGGTCGGATTCCGAGGGTTTCGGCGGGGCCTGCTTCTCCTGCGCCCGGAGCGCCACCGCCAGCCAAGGCACGAAGGGCAACAAGCCCAGACGGATCCATCCAAGGCGACGAGACATGAAGACCTCCAGCATTGGCAGCTTGCGTCCCCCGCTTCGTGAGGCCCCGCCGGCGACTTGAATTCTGGGTGGATTGGAACGTGGGGAATTCTCATCCCGGAGCGGAAACCGGCCGACAACGGATTGATCCATCACGGAGGCCAACACGATGTTCCTCCCCGGCCCCACAAAGGGGATCCTGCTCCTCAACAAGGGGCCCTTCCTCCTCGCGGCCCTCCCCCTTCTATCGGGGGACCTGCCCATGGATATCCAGGCCAAATTCGTCCGCATCCTGGCCAACGCCGCCGGTTCGACCGGAAAGATCTCCTGCAAGGATTCGGCCTTCCTGGCGGAACTGGCCAAAGTGGGCGTGACCGCGGATCCGGGATCCAAGGTGGCCTGGGCTTCCTCCGAAGCGGAGGTCAAGGCCTTCAAGGGCGAAGGGAAGCTCGTCATTTGCGGAAAGCTGGAATGGCTCCCCGCCGGGGGTGCCATCGCCCTCGTCGAAGAGGGAGGCAAGCCGCAGATCTACCTGCACATGGCCCATATCGGCGCCAGCGGAGTCACCCTCACCGAGACCGTGCTCAAGATCGGCAAGCGGGTTTAAGCCCCATGTAGGGCTAACGCTCAATCCTGCCCCACCGCCCTCGGCGGCCTTCCATCCGGAAGCTCCCACCACTCCAGGGCGCGGGCGGGGATGGGGCCGGGGATCAGTTCCCGCAGCCATTCCCGGATCCCATCGAGGCCCTGGCCCTCCAGGGCCACGGCCTGGACGGCCATGGGGTGGCGGCGCTTCAGATCCAGCTTCTTGGGCCGGGGCAGCTTATCGATTTGGTTGAGGACGAGGAGGCGGGGCTGGGCCAGGTCCCCCTGATCCATGCAGCCGATCTCCCGCAGGGTCTGGCCCACGACCTTGAGGTGGTCCTCCACCTCGGGGTGGCTGGCGTCCGCCACCACGAGGAGGGCATCCGCCGTGCGCACCTCGCCCAGGGTGCTGCGGAAGGCCGCCACGAGCTGGTGGGGTAGCTTGCGGATGAAACCCACGGTGTCGGCCACGAGGGCGTGCTTGGGGGTGGGGTCCCCCTCCCCCGTCTCGGGGTTGAAGTCGGCCCCCAGCCAGGCCTTGCGGGTGGTCGTATCCAGCGTGGCGAAGAGGAGATCTTGGGGCTCGCCTTCCCCCGTGAGCGCCTTGAGCAGGGTGGTCTTGCCGGCGTTCGTGTAGCCCACGAGGGCCACCCGGGGCAGACCCTTGGGCCGCCCCTGGCGCTGGGTCTCCCGCACGGTCTCCAGGTGCTCCAACTCCCGTTTGAGCTGGCTGATGCGGGTGCGCAGCATGCGCCGGTCCACCTCGATTTGCGTCTCGCCGGGGCCCCCGCGGAGGCCCACGCCGCCGCCCTGGCGTTCGAGGTGGGTCCACTGGCCCTTCAGGCGGGGCAGCTCGTACTCGCAGCGGGCCAGCTCCACCTGGGCCTTGGCCTCCCGGGTCTGGGCCCGCTGCTCGAAGATGTTGAGGATGAGGCCCGTGCGATCCAGGCAGGTGAGGCCCGTGAGCTTTTCGATGGCATGCACCTGGGAGCCCGTGAGCTCGTCGTCGCAGATGAGCAGGAGCGCCCCCGTCCGGCGGGCCTCGGCGGCCAGGGCCTGCAGCTGGCCGGAGCCGTAAAAGGTCTTCGAGGCCACTTGGGACCGCTTCAGGCGGTGGCGGGATAGCACCGAATAGCCGCAGGAGCGGGCCAGCTCCCCCAGCTCCTCCAGATGATCCTCGATGAATTCCTCCCGGTCCTCCGGGCCCTGGTGGGCCACAAGCAGGCAGCGGGGCAATTCGAGGGATCCTGTCATCCCCCGATTATCGCACCGTCCCCGGGTCGGCGCCGCCGCTCGTCCTATGAACCATTGTCATGTCCTTTCCGGGTCCGACCGATAGGGGCGCCTAGGAAACATCAACAAGGCCCGCACATCCATGGTGATCAACAAACTATTCGGGAGGGACAAAGAGAATCGGGGCGATTCCGATCTGCCCCTCGCATATCTGGAGGATGCCCAGGCCAAGCGGACGCCCATGACCCTCATCGATCCCAAGGGGCGGGAAATGGCGGCCACCGTCCAATCCATCCTGGAAGACCGGGTGGGCTTCTCGGCCTCGGGCCTCCTGCCCGTGGAGAAGGGGGATAAGTTCAGCCTCGTCATGGTGCATGAGGGCCTGCGCTTGCGCATCAGGTTCCGGGCCTACGAGATCAAGAACGGCGTGCTCCAGGTGGCCCCTCCCACGGAGATCGAGCTGGCCGAGCGCCGGAAGCGGCCCCGGGCCCGCCTCAGCGCCAAGGAGGGCGCCACGGGCACGGCCCTCACGGGGCTCTTCGACGGCATCGGCGCCACCGGCAGCGTGGACAACATCGGCGAGGGGGGCTTCCGCCTCAGGGTGGAAAAGGCCATGGAGATCAAGGGGGAGCGCAAGCTGCACCCCTCCCAATCCCTCATGACGCCCGGCACCGTGCTCATGATGGTGAAGCTCAGCAAGCTACCCAAGGCCTCCAACCTCGAGATCGACGGCCGGGTTTGCTACGCGCAGATGGATGGCTCGACCCTGTACCTGGGCATCACATTCAACAACGACCAGGGCAGTTTGAAGGGCCTCGTCTCCTCCCGCACCACGGCCATCCCCTCCTCCGTTCCCCCCAAGGCCCGTCGGGTCGCGGAAAAGCCCCGGGAGCCGGAGGCCCCCCGGCCCGAGACCCGGCCCGAGGCCCGGCCCGTGGAGCCCCGCGCCGAACCTGCGCCCGCCGCCCCGCCGGCCGCGGCCCCGATGGCTCCCCCGCCCGCGGAGGTTCCGGCCGCGGCTCCCCCCAACGGCGGTGGAGAACCCAAGCCGGATCGCGCGGCGGCCCTTTCCAGCCTGAAGAAGCGCACCCGCGCCATCCTCGTGGCCATGGAGGATCACCCCGACCGGGATTGGCTCCAGTCCTTCCTCCAGGACCAGGGCTACCAGCGGATCTTTCTCGCGGGCACCCTCACCCAGATGCTTGAGGCCTTGGAACAGCCGGGCATCAGCCTCGTGCTCATCGATGGCGGCGTGGCCGAGCTGAAGGGCATCGAACTCGCCGACTTCCTCAATCAGCGACTCGGCGAGAGCAAGCCGCCCATCCTCCTCGCCCAGGAGACGGTGCAGACCGTCATGGTGCTCGCGGCCCGCAGGGCCGGCGTGGATCAGATCCTCGTGAAACCCTACGACCACGACGAAAACCTCGCTTCCATGATCGACGGCCTCGTGGGGCTCTAACCTCTGCAATACTGCCCCATCCACCCGGTGAATTCATGCCCCTCGCCCCCGGCACGCGCCTCGGCCCCTACGAAGTCCTGTCGCAGATCGGGGCCGGGGGCATGGGCGAGGTGTACAAGGCCCGGGATCCCAAGCTGGATCGGATGGTGGCCATCAAGGTGCTCCCGCCCTCCCTCGCCCAGAACGGCGATCTCCTCCTCCGTTTCGAACGCGAGGCCAAGGCCGTGGCGGCCCTCAACCATCCGAACATCCTCGGCATCTACGATTTCGGCCGGGAGGGCGGACACACCTACGCCGTGATGGAGCTGCTGGAGGGGGAATCCCTCCGGGAACGGCTGAGGGCGGGGGCCCTGGCGCCGAAGAAGGCCATCGAGATCGCCCGGCAGATGGCGGAGGGCCTGGCCGCGGCCCACGCCAAGGGCATCGTGCATCGCGATATCAAGCCCGAGAACGTGATCCTCAGCCGGGAAGGCCACGTGAAGGTGCTGGACTTCGGCCTCGCCAAGCAGCTCGGCCCAGGCCTGGCGCCGCCGGGGGAGGTCTCAGGCGCCGGCCCCCTCACCTGGATCTCCGAAGCGGGGCCTCCTCCCATGGCGCCCCTCGGCGGGCGGGGCGAAAGCGGCGCCCATTCCACCTTCCCCACCCAGCCCCTCGGCGGATCCGAGAACGGCAACACCCTGGCGGGGGCCATCATGGGCACCGTGGGCTACATGTCCCCCGAACAGGTGAAGGGGCAGATCGCGGATCATCGGGCGGACATCTTCACGCTGGGGGTGGTGCTCCATGAGCTGCTGACGGGCCGGAAGCCCTTCCAGCGGGATTCCCCCTCCCGCACCCTGACCGCCATCCTGGAAGAGGACCCTCCGGAGCTCGCGAGCACGCGGAACCCGATTCCGCCCGCCTTGGAGCGCCTCGTCCTCCACTGCCTGGAAAAGGAACCGGGCCGCCGCTTCCAATCCATGCAGGATCTGGCCTACGACCTGGCGAACCTCTCCTCCCTCTCCTCCCCCGGCGGAATGGAGGCCCGGGCCATGGCCAAGCGCGCGGCCCCTCGGGCCGTCCTCGCCACGGCCGGCGCCACGATCACCCTCGCCCTCGCCCTGGGGGCCGCCAACGTGCTCCACTTGGGCCGGCCCGCGCCGCCCCCCACCTTCCGGCGCCTCAGCTTCGTGCCCGGCACCCTCGAAGCCGCCCGCTTCGGACCCGATGGCCGGACCGTCTACTTCTCCCAGCGGGTGGCCGGGGGCCGCCCGGACCTCTTCGTCCTCCACCCCGATGCCACGGAGCCCCGGGCCCTCGGCATCCAGGATGCCCTCCTGCTGGGGGTCTCCGCCGCCAACGAGCTGGCCTTCCTCCGGGCCCCCCGCCTCCGCTTCGGCGGGCGCTACCAGGGGCTCCTCGCCCGCGCCCCCGGCGGGGGCGGGGCCGAGCGGGAACTGCAGGAGGATGTCACCGAGGCCGTCTGGGACGGCGAGGGGCTCGCCACCCTGAGCGTGGATCCCGATGTCCAGTTCCATCTGGAGTTCCCCGCCGGGAAGCGGATCCTCAGCGGCCCCTGGAGTTCCCGGACCCTCCGCCAGCTCCACGCCTCCCGGGATGGCGCCCACCTCGCCCTATTGGATTCGGATTCAGCCACCCGCACCGAGATCGCCCTTTACGACCGGGAGGGGCGCCGCCGCGTCCTGTTCACCAAGGAGGGCGATAGCAACGGAGACACCTTCACGGGCCTCGCCTGGGGACCGGAGGGGGAGCTTTGGGTCTCGGAGCTGCAGGGGGATCAAACGGCCCTATGGTCCATCTCCATGACCGGGAAGCAGCGGATCCTCTGGCGGGGCGCGGGAACCTACCAGCTCATGGACGTCTCCCCCGAGGGCCGGGTGCTCCTCACCCACCATCAGGTCCGGCGGGGCGTGCTCGCCCAGTGGAACGGCGAGACCCAGGCCAGGGACCTCTCCATCCTGGGCGGCACCCAGGCCAAGGGCCTTAGCGCCGACGGCCGCAGCCTCCTGTTGCTGGAATCCCCGGTCATGGAAGGCGGCACGGCCCAGGATGGCGCCTACCTCCGCCCCATGGAGGGGGGCCCGGCCCTCCGGCTGGGGCGCGGCCTGCCCCAGACCCTCTCCTCCAACGGACAGTGGGTGCACATGGACCTCGCGGCCCTAGGCGAAAGGGATCTGGACCCCGCCTGGGCCACGGCGCTGCGGGATGCGGGCCTGGAGGCCCCGCGCCTGGGCGATCCCGCGGCCCGCGCCCGCTTCCTCCTCTTCGTGCCCACGCGCCTGGGCCGCCCCTTCGCCGTGCCCCTGCCCGCGGGCTTCGAGGATCCCGGCTATGCCCACCTCCACCCGGATGGACTGCACGTGCTCGCCACGCTCACGGTGAAGGGGAAGGATCACTGGGTGCTCCTGAACCGGCGGGGCGGCCCGCCCCGGATCCTCACTCGCGAGGGGCTCGGCCTCTTCTACGCGGGCCTCGCCCCCCTCTCGCCGGATGGCACCCGCCTCGTCGTCTCCGGCAACTCCCGGGAGTGGTTCATCCAAGCGCTCTCCGGCGGGGAACCCCGGCCCATCCGCGGCATGGGGCCCGGTGAGCGGGTCATCGGGTGGAGCGCTGAGGGAAGCGCCCTCTACCTTCGACCGGAGCTCTCCGTGCTGCCCGTGACCCTCACGCGCCTGGAGCTCGGCAGCGGGAAACGGACGCAGATCATGGCCTTCATGCCCCCCGATCCCGCGGGCCACCTGCAGACGCGCGGCGTCTTCACCACCCCCGAGGCCCGGGCCTTCGCCTTCACCTACGATAAGAAGCTCAGCGAACTCTACCTCGTCGAAGGCCTGAACTAGGCGATTCCGTTAGCCTAGGGGAATGTCCTCGTTCATCCAGGTCGTCTCCGACCGCTACCTCCGGGCCCGCCGCAAGGGCGCCTTCGTGAAGGTGATGGTGCGCTTCGCCCTCGTGGGCACGGCCCTGGGCGTCTTCGCCATGGTGGTTTGCATGGCCCTCATGAACGGCTTCCGCGAGGAGATCCAGGCGACGCTGTTCAGCGCCACGGCCCACTTCAGCCTCGTGCCCTATGCCGGCGACGTGAGGGAGGCCGGCGCCACGGCGGCCCGGCTGCGGTCCGTGCCGGGAGTGGCGGGCGTCAGCCCCATGCGCATGGAGCACGGCCTCCTAAAGGGTGGCGCGCCCGACTCGCCTCCCGAGGGCGTCGTCATCAAGGCCATCGATCCCCCCACCGCCGCGAGCACGAGCAGCATCTACGGGAGTTCCCGGCCCATTCAGGTCTCTGCCCTTCAGGAGGGAGAGATCCTCATCGGCAAGGAGCTGGCCGAGCGCCTCGGCCTCCGGGCGGGCGACACGGTGACCGTGGCCTTCATGCGGCTGGAGTTGGGCCTGGGCGGCGTGCAGCCGAAGTTCGCGGCCTTCAAGGTGGCGGGCACCTTCCATAGCCATATCTCCGAGTACGACCGGAACTGGGCCTTCATCACCCTGGCCGATGGCCTCCGCATCGCCCGCGCCGAGGGCCCCCAATTCCTGGAGGTGCGCGCCGAGCGCCTGGAGGCCATCGACGAGGTGAAGGCGCGGGCCATCCAGGCGCTCGGGCCGGGATGGATGTCCACGGACCTCCGCGAGACGAATAAGCAGCTCTTCGCGGCCCTCAAGGTGGAGAAGTGGATCTTCACGGGCATCCTCAGCCTCATCGTCTGCATCGCCGCCTTCAATATCGTGGCGAGCCTCGTCCTCCTCATCACGGAAAAGCGCCGGGACCTCGGCACCCTGCTCGCCCTCGGCGCCACGCCGGAACAGGTGGCCGCCCTCTTCCAGCGCATGGGGCTCCGCATCGGCCTCGTGGGCACGGCCTGGGGCCTCGCCCTCGCCCTGCCCGCCTGCCTCATCGCCGATCACTACAAGCTCGTGAAGCTGCCCGCCAGCGTCTACGACTTCATCACCTACGTCCCCTTCCGGCTCACCTGGGTGGACGTGCTCATCGCCGCCGCCTTCCCCTTGATCGTGGCCTGGCTCGCCAGCCGCCTCCCCGCCCACCGGGCCGCCCGCGTGGATCCCGTGGATTCGCTGAGGGCCGAATGAGCCGCCTCCTCGTCTTCGACACGGAAACCGGCGGCCTCGACGCCAGCCGCCACAGCCTGCTCACGCTGGGCCTCGTGGCCTGGGAGGAGGGCCAAATCCTCGAAGCCGTGGAACTCGCCGTGAAGCACGAGCCCTACATCGTCACGGGCGGGGGCATGAGGGTGAACCGCATCGACCTCGCCGCCCACCACGACGCCGCCGCAGAACCGGCCCAAGTCATCGCCGAACTGCAGGCCTTCTGCGCCCGCCACTTCGGCGATGGCCCCGTCACCCTCGTGGGCCACAACATCGCCTTCGATCGCGCCTTCCTCGGCGCCTTTCTCAGCTCCCAAGGCGTGGCCCTGGAGCCCCGCTTCCACCACCGCACCGTGGACACCCACGCCCTCGCCTTCGGCCTCCAGCAGGCCGGCCGCCTGCCCGCCAACCTGCGCCTCAGCAGCGACGGCCTCTTCGCCCACTTCGGCATCGAGGTGCCCCCGGAAAAACGCCACACGGCCCTGGGCGACGCCCTCGCCACGGCGGAACTCTACGGTCGGCTGGTGGCATTACTGCGCAGAGACGCCCTCCCGGAGCCCGGAGCCCGGAGCCTGGAGCCCCTCCCGTGATCGGCCTCGACCTCACCATTTCAGGGCTGCACAAGACCTACCCCGGCGCGGAACATCCCGTGTTCAAGGGGCTCGACCTCGCCGTGCCCGCGGGCACCCTTTGCGCGCTCGTGGGCATGAGCGGCGTGGGCAAGACGACGTTGCTCAACTGCGTGGCGGCCTTGGATCACTGGGGCGCGGGCGGCATCACCCTCGGCGCCACGCCCGTGCCCCAAGGGGATCCCACGGCCGGCAGCCTATGGCGGCGTCACCACGTGGGCCTCGCCTTTCAATCCCCCCACCTCCTTCCGGAATTCACCGTGCGGGAGAACCTGAGCCTGCCCCTCCTCGCCGAGGGCCCCGTCACGGAGGCCCACGCAGCCTGGATCACCCACCTGCTCGCCACCGTCGGGCTCGCGGAGTTGGGCGCCCGCTTCCCCAGTCAGCTCAGCGGCGGCCAGGCCGCCCGCGTGGGTCTCGTAAGGGCCCTCGTGCGCAAGCCCGGCCTGTGGCTCCTGGACGAGCCCACCGGCAACCTGGATCCCGAAACGGCGGAGGAGGTCTTCGGCTTCCTGCTCAAACTCCACGGCGAACTGCGCCCCACCACCCTCATCGTCACCCACAACCCCGACCTCGCCGCGAGATGCGAGCGGACGGTGAGGTTGGGGTGATCGGAGGTAGGACCCAGCCTTGAAACGCGCTGAACACGGCGCGGCCGAGGCCGCAACCAAACGGGCTATCAAAAACAGATGCACCACGGAGGCACCGAGGCAC
>CAYWDR010000065.1:0-15941 GCA_964457075.1 uncultured Solibacteraceae bacterium | reverse complement strand
GCCCCACGGCCATGCCGAGGTTCACCGCGGCCCGGTGGAGGGCGAAGGCCGCCTTCCGCTGCTCGGGCGCCACGATCATCGTGATGAGCGCCATGGCCGAGGGCCAGAAGGCCTGCGTGAAGGCCGCCCACGCGAAGATGAGCGGATAGAGCAGCGCCCGGTGGGTGGCGAAGGGCAGCACGAACAGCGCGGTTCCGCTCAGCCAGAGACTGGCCCGCAGCACGCGCCGGTGCCCCAATCGATCCGCCATCCGCCCCGCGAAGGGCGCGGCCACGAGGGCCCCCAATCCATAGACCATCATCGCCGTGCCCGCCTCGGCCGGCGTCCACCGGCGCGCCTCCGTGAGGTACAGCACGAGGAAGGGCAGCGCCATCGTGCCCAGGCGGTTCACGAGGGTCGAAAGGGAGATGAGCCAGATGGATCGGGGGAGGCCCTTCAGGCCCTTCCATGGATGCATGTGACTAGGCTACCGGAAGGGCCTCCCCTCACGGGCCGGAGAACCGATACGACCTTCCGCGGGTTCGAAACGCCATCACCGTAAGCCGATCCGCCAAGTCCCAAGGCGACCGAATGAACGGAGCCTTGCCGGTGCTGGCTTTTATCACTGTTTATCACGCTTTTATCACTGTTCATCACTGGTTGCTTTTAAAAAAAGGCCAGTGATGAACAGTGATAAAAGCGTGATGAACAGTGATGAAAAGAAAACCCCACCAACGGAGCTCACCGATGGCCTTTCCGAGCCACTCCTCGGCCAAGGATTGGCACAGCATCCGATACCGCGGGCGGGAGAGCTCAACCGGAGATGAACGGTGATAAAAGCGGACCTTGGCCTTCAGCCCCGCTCCGCGCCCGTGGCCTGAGCCTTCCCGCTGCGGCACCACTCGCTCCAGGAGCCCACGTAGAGCACGCCATCGCCCAGGCCTGCGTGGACCATGCTCAGCAAGCCGTGGCAGGCGGTGACGCCGCTGCCACAGCTGAAGACGGCATGATCGGCGCGGGTGCCGTCCAGCAGGTCCTCGTAAAGCCGGCGCAGTTCTTCCTGAGGCTTGAAGCGGCCCCGGTCATCGAGGTTTTGGTCGAAGGGGAGGTTGAAGGCACCAGGGACGTGGCCCGCCACGGGATCCAGCGTCTCCTGCTCGCCGCGATAGCGAGCGGCCGCGCGCACGTCGACCACCTTCCAATCGGCGCGGTGGGCGAGCTGCTCCACCACGTCGATGTCCACCGTGGCGAGGCCCCAGAAGGTGGCGGGATAGCTGGCCGCGGCGGCGGGGCTGGGTTCCTCCGTCGTGAGCTCCGCGCCCGCCTCCGAGGTGGCGGTGAGGCCCCCGTCCAGCACCTGCAGCTTCTCGTGGCCCAGGGCACGCAGCATCCACCAACAGCGGGCGGCCGCATTGGCGCCGCCCTGGCCATCGTAAGCGACCACCCAGGCCTCCGGCGTGATGCCCCAGCGGCCCACCTGCGCGCAAAAGGCCTTCAGGACCGGCAGGGGATGGCGGCCCCCCTCGGCGGGGTCGAAGCCCTCCTCGGAGGCACGGCTCAGGTGCGCTTCCGCGTCCACGTGGATGGCGCCCGGCAGATGGCCTTCCTCATAGAGGGCGCGGGGGCGGCAATCCAGCAGGATGGCCTCCCCGATGACGGGAAGGAGGTCTTCGGGAGCGATCAGAGGAGAGGCCATTTGGATATTCTGACCCAAGGGGATGCCATATGGACGGGGGACAGGATCTGCGCAGCATCGAACGGGAGGGCCGCCTGCGCGCCTTCGGCGCCTTGGCCTTGGTCGGCGTGTGCATTCTGGGCCTCGCCTACCTCGCCTGGCGCTTCGTGGCGGCGGGCCGGCGCACGGAGGGCATGGGGGAAAACGTCGCCGCCGTGCGGCTGCGCGACGCGAAGGGGCACGTCTCGTCCCTGGCCGATTACCAGGGGCGCGTCGTGGTGCTGGACGTGTGGGCCACCTGGTGCCCGCCCTGCCGCGCCAGCCTGCCCGAGGTGGCCCGCCTCCAGGGTGAGGCCGACACCCGCTACGCCGTGGTGGCCCTCAGCGTGGACCGCGGCGGCTTCGGCGACGTCCTCCCCTTCCTCGCGGAGCGCCCGGATCTGGCCCTCACGGCCCACGTCCCCGAAGGCCGCGAAGCCATGGCCCCCCTGGGCCACATCCGCGGCATCCCCACCACCTTCATCATCGACCGGAGCGGCAAGGTGGCCGCCCGTTGGAGCGGCTACTACCCCGGCCGCGCGGAGCAGGAGCTGAAGCGGATCCTCGGCCCATGAAGACCCTCCCCCGCCCCCTCCGCCGCTTCCTGGGGGCGGCCTGCCTGGCGTGGCCCCTCGTGCTCGGCCTGGGGCCCTTCCCCTTCCTCCGCATCGTCGTCATGGGGCTGATGGCCCTGCTCGCCGTCACGCTGTTCATCCTTTCCGGCACGGGGCTGGAGGGGGATCTGGCCTGGAGGCTCCTCTTCCGCCTTCTGGAACCCTTGGCCTGGATGGCGCCCGACCCGGGCCGGTGGTGGCTGGATTTCGCCCGGCGATGCGAAGACACCCGCCTCATCGAGGGCGCCCTGGATCGCGGCGAGGCCTGGGGCAGCGATGAGGCCGCCTTCGAAATCGCGCTGAACCGCCTCTCCAGCGGCGTGACGGGCATCCAGCAGGGCGGCGTCCTCCGGCTCAAGGCCCTGGCCTCCCGCGGCCACCGAGAATCCATGGAGGCCCTCGCCGCCTGCATGGCCTGGGGCCTGGGAACCGCCCAGGATTCCACCGGGGCCCGCACCCTTTGGATGCGCCTGGGCGGACACGAAGCAGAGGACATCCCCCTGCCCCGCCCCGGCCTCCTCCGCCGGGCGGCCGCCCGGCCCGAAGAGAAGCTGATCGCGGGCCTCTCGGCCCAGCTGAATCAGGCCGGCGAGGCCACCCGCGGCCTCCTCATGCGAAGTGCCCCCGCCCGGGCCGGCCTCTGGATCGGCGCCCTCGCGCTGCTGCTCTTCCTCCTCGCCATCCCCATCACCTTCGTGCTTTCCAACCTCGCCCAGGGGGGCGTCGTGGGCCAAGCCTCGACCCTCATCCTGCTCATCGTGGGGGTTGGCATCTCCCCCGCCCTCCTCATGCTCCTCGTCATGGCCCTCTCCCAGCGGGCCTCCACGCATGGCAGCACCGCGGCACGGCGCCTCAGGCGCCGTGCGGAGTCGGGAGACCCGGAAGCGTGTTTCAAGGTGGGCGAGGACTTCGATCGCGGCGCCCCCCACGCCCCCCGGGACCTCGTGGAAGCCCGCCGCTGGTACCGCGCCGCCGCCGAGCAAGGCCATGCGGAGGCGGCCTACCGATTGGCCGAGCTGTTGATACTCGGCTTCGGCGGCCCCAAGGATCGGAGCGAGGGGCTCGAATGGCTGCGGCGTGCCGCGGAGGCGGGGCATGCGGGGGCCGGGGGGAAGCTGGCCGAGTATCAAGGAAGCGGGAATGAGGCCAATCAGCGATAGGCCTTGTCGTGATCCGGCACAACGGTCAGCAGCACCAGAGAATCCCCATCAACCAAGGCGATGACGCGGGCGGCGCGGGTTACCCGAAGGGAGTACAGGGGCTTCTTGGTGACGGGGTCCGTCTTCCCGATCAGCTTTTCCAGATGCGCGCCTGGGTGGTTCAGCAGCTGGCTGAAACTCAACTCGCTGGCCGTCCGGAGCAGCTTGGAAAGCCCATCGCGGACAGGCCCAGCCTGGGATAGGGCCTCGCGGACGAAGTTGGGAGGGCAAACGACCTTCATTTACCGTCCAGCTTCCGCAGAAGCTTCGCGCCCGCTGCGCTTTCCAATGCGGTGCCTTCCCCGCCGTGGTACTCCCCGAGGGACTCCGCAACGGAGGCCTGGGCATCAGATGTCCATGCCCAAAGCTGGTTCTCTGGGATGGCGACCATGGGAATGAGCCGGTAGGTCCCATCTTCCAAAGGCTCGATGGTCACCGGCTGACCCGCCTTGAAACTGGGGGGCAGGGTCACGCGACGGCGAGCATCGGGCACGAGCATCATGGGGAACCTCCGCTCTGAAAGTTTACCCTTTTTGGGCAACAGGGCAACCCGATTACCCGAAACTCAATTGAAGCTCAGAACACCCCCGCCGCCTTCATCTCCAGATACCGGTTCACGAGGGCCGTCGGCAGGGCCTCGGGCTTGACGTCCAGCACCTGGGCGCCGCGGTGGGTCACGGATCGGAGGGCGGCCTCGCGGCGGGCCTGCCAATCGAGGGCGGCGGCTTGGGTGAGGGCTTCGGGGAAGGTGTGGGGCGGGTTCTCCAGAAGACGGTCCACGGCGGCCTCCCGAAGATTCGCCACGAGGACGAGGTGCTTGTGGCGCAGGAGCTGGAGGGCCGGGGCGAGGGTGGCGTCCTCCTCGTCGCGGAGGTTCGTGAGGAGGACGATGAGGCTGCGCTTGCGCAGGCGGGTGCGCAGGGATTGGGCCGCTTCCAGGTAGTCCGTGGCTTGCGTGGAGGGCTGGAGATCGAAGAGGTTTTGGAACATGTGATCCAGGGCCACGAGGCCCTTGCGGGGGGCGAGAAGGCGGGGCTGATCCTCGGCGAAGGTGGCGACGCCCACCGCGTCTCCCTGCTTGAGGGCGACGAAGCTGAGGAGGAAGAGGGCGTTGAGGGCCTGATCGAAGTGGCCGAGGGTGCCGCCCTCCAGCACGTCCAGCGCCCGCATGCGGCGGCCGCAGTCGAGGAGGAAGAGCACCTGCTGATCGCGCTCGTCCTGATATTCGCGCGAGATGAGCTTTTGGCTGCGGGCCGTGGCTTTCCAATCGATGCGGCGGAGGCTATCGCCCGTGCGGTACTCGCGGAGCTGCTGGAAGTCCATGCCTTCGCCCCGACGGGGACGGCGCAGGATGCCCAGGGCCGAGAGGCGATTATCGATGGCGAGCAGCGCGTAGCGGGCCACGGCGGCGAAATCCGGGAAGACCTTCACCTCCGCGGGATCTGCTAGGCGCAGATCCCGCGCGATGAGATGCAAGGGGCCCTCCAGGCGGACTTGCGCCCGGGCGAAGGCGCGGCGGCCCCGGGCGGTGGGGCGGACCTGGTAGGTGAGTTCCAGGAAACCGCGGGCGGGAAGGCGGTGGCGCTGGCCTTGGCCGCGGGCTTCGAAATCCTCAGGGGCGTGATCCATCACGGTGACTGTCCACGGGAGGCGGGAGGCGCTCGTGAGGCGCAGCTTCACGGCCTTCCAGGCCCCCAGGGCGAGGCTGGGGCTCAGCTCGCGGGCGGCCTTGATGGGCTTGGGCCAGAGGGCGAGGGCGGCATCCACCAAGGCCGCGGCGAACAACGCCCAGCCGGCGCCGCGCCACCCGGGCAGGAGGCGCGGCCACACGGAAGCGGCCAGGCCGAAGGCCGTCCAGGCGAGGAGCAGGCGCAGCAGGCGTCGGGTGGGGATGGGGATCATCGGGGGCCCCGGGCTTTGAGAGGGCACGCGATGTCGTGATGGGTATCTTGATGAGCCAAGGGCCGATGCCTGGTGCCCTGCGCCCGGGGCAGGTCGAAAAGCTGGACGCAGAAGGCGCAGAAGGGCGCAGAAACCGCAGAACAAAGCAGGTCTTCTGGGTTGGCGCGACCTAGGCTCCCTCTGCGGTTTCTGCGTGGCGCAAAGCGCCTTCGGCGGCTTCTGCGTCCTTCGTTTTTTCCACCTGTTCCCACGTCCACCATGGCGTTCATCGCCGCGGCGCCGGGACCTTGGCGATGACGGCGGCGATGAGGTCGTCGTGGCCGAGGCCTTCGATTTCCGTTTCCGGCGCGCGCTGGATGCGGTGGCGGAGGGCGGGGAGGGCCATGGCCTTCACGTCGTCGGGGGTGGCGAAGCCGCGGCCCTCCAGCAGGGCCTGGGCCCTTGCGGCGCGCACGAGGGCGATGGCGCCCCGGGGGCCCGCGCCCAGGGAAATGCCGGGCCAGGTTCGCGTGGCGCGCACGAGGGCCACGGCGTAGCCGAGCACGGCCTCATCCACGTGCACCCTTGAGGCCTGGCCCTGGAGGGCGAGCACGCCCGCCGGATCCATCACGGGGCGCACGGCCTCCACGCGGAGGCTATCGCCCACGGCGCCCTCGGTGACTTGCCGCACGAGGCGGGCCTCTTCGGCGTCGCCGGGGTAGCCGATCTGCACCTTCAGAAGGAAGCGGTCCAACTGCGCTTCGGGCAGGGGGTAGGTGCCCTCCTGCTCCACGGGGTTTTGGGTGGCGAGCACCATGAAGGGCGCCTCCACCTTGAGGCTTTGGCCTTCGAGGCTCACTTGGAGTTCCTGCATCACCTCGAGCAGGGCCGCTTGCGTCTTGGCGGGGGCGCGATTCACCTCGTCGGCCAGCAGCAGGTTGGTGAAGACGGGGCCCTTGCGCAGGTGGAAGCGCTCGCTCTTGGGATCCCACACCGCGTGGCCCATGACGTCCGAGGGCATGAGATCGGGCGTGAACTGGATGCGCTTGAAGGCCCCTTGGATGGCGCCAGCCAGCGCCCGCACGAGCAGCGTCTTGCCCAGGCCCGGCACGCCCTCCAGCAGCACGTGGCCGCCGGCGAGGAAGGCGGCGAGCACCTGATCCACCACGGCGGTCTGGCCCACGACGGCCTTGGCGATCTCGGCGCGGAGGGCGTCCACCGAGGATGCGGCGGCGAGGAGTTCGGATTCGGGGAGGGAGTCGGAGAGGGTCGTGTCCATGGATGGCCTCAGGTTTTTTGGAAGAGACGGTGGCGGATGAATAGGAGGATTTGCAAGCGGCGGCCGAGCACTTCCGGCGAGGCGCCGGGGCGGTCGTCCAGGGCCTCGGCGACGTCGGACTCGGTGAGCCCCGTCCGATCGGCGAGGGTGGCCCAGCGCTCCGCCTCGGGGAGGGCCGGAAAGGCCGGGTGGATCCGCGCGGCGCGGCGCAGCACGGCGCCGCGGGTGGCGATCACGAGGGCCTCGGGTCCGCCGCCATTCCGCCACAGGAAGCGGCCGCTGGCCACCAGATGCTCCAGCAGGGAGCGGCGGGCCGTGAGGGTCTCCGGAATCCAGGGGCCGAAGCGCCACAGGCCCGCCCAAAGCCATGCGCCCAGCAGGATGCCGCAGGCGGTGAGGAAGGCCCAAGCCCGCTGCCATAGCCACGCGAGGAGGGAGGGATCCATGGGTTGGGACCATACGAGCGCCACCCGCCCGGGCGCGGGGACGCCCAGGATGCGCGAGAGCCAGGCCGCGTGATCCATGTCCACGAAGCCGTCGTTGTAGAGGAAGCTGAGATCGGAGGCGAGGGCCACCCCGCCCTGCCCTTCGGGGCGGCGCACGATCACCTGCCCGGCCTCCGTGCCCATGTACCAATCCCAGGCGTCCACGTCCACCCGGATGCGCCACCGGGGGCTGCGATGGAGGGCGAAGGTATCCCCTCCCTCGCCGAACCGGTCCGTGTGATCCCGGGAGGCGGCGCGTTCCTTCTCGGGCACGGAGATGAGTTCGGCCCCCAGCCGCTTGAAGAGGGCTTCGGTGCCCTTCTCATCGTTGAAGGGGGCGGCGCTGCCATCCACGAGCAGATGTCCGCCGCCGCGCACCCAGGCGAGGAGCGCATCCACTTCCCCTTCCCTCAGCCCCGCCGGGCCCGTGCGCAGAAGGATCACCTGCCCCCACGGCGGCAGATCCTCCGCCTTGAAGGCGCCCCCGGCCCGGCGGACGGTCCAGCCCTGGCGGGCGAGCCACCGCTCCAGCACGAGCGTGTCGTCCTGGAGCGCTTTGTGGGACCAGCCCGAATGCACTTCCACCGGCTCCCGCGTAAAGCTGTGGCGGGCCAGGAAGGCCACGCCCAGGAGCGCGGCCACGACCACGCCGATCAGGGTCAGCGCCATCCGGCGCATCATGGGGCCCATCCTGGGCCCCACCCTTCGGGCCGTCGCCTTGCGCCGGTGGGCCTCCGCTCCTGCTTCGGCCTCATGGGGCAGGCTCCCCGAAGGCGCCGCGCCAATGCGCGCAGAGATCGGCCATGTCCCCTTCCGGCGGCGCCTCGCCGCGGTAGGCCATGCGCACCCAGGCGCCCGTGAGGCGGCGGAAGGCCAGGGCCGGTTCCGCCTCCAGCACCGGCAGGGAGGCGCGGAGGCAGTCACCCTCCGTGGCCGAGGCGGGAATGAAGAGGCGGTGGCGGTGGATGAGGGCCGCCAGGGCGCCGCGATAGAGGAGGGCCAGGGCCCCCCGGGGATCCCCGCCCCGGAAGCGGGCCAGGGCCTCGGCGGGCACGTCGGGAGGCAGGCTTTCCGGCCGCACGTCGAGACCCGCCACGGCCTCCGGCGCCTCGAAGGCGTCGCCCCCCTTCAAGCGGCCCATGCGAGCGGCATGGAAGCGGACGAACAGGTACACCGCGAGGCCCACGAGCCCCAGCACCAGCACCACCTTCAACACGCCCGCCAGGATCTTCCACCAGGCGGGATCGATCGGCTTCCGGGGCTGGGCGGGATCCTTGGGCTTGGACTCCCCGAAGAGGGCGTCCAGCAGGCGCCGGAGCCAGGGCGGTTCATGGCCCGTGGGCCGGTAGCGCGGCACCCTTTCCGTGCGGGAGCGGCGCAGGTCGGGATCCTTAGCCAGCAGCTCCTCCAGCGCTTTGCGGGCGGGGTGGTTCGGCTGGAGGGGTTCGAGGGGCTCCGCGGCGGGCGCGGCGACGGGCACCTGCGGCGCGGCCGGAGGCTCCTGGGCCCCCAGCCCGGCCACCAGCCCCACCAACAGCAACCCCACCTTCGCGGAACGGCGCAGCCGTTCCGCGAGGCCGCGGAAGGCCTGCTCCAGATCCCAGCCCTCCAGCTGGGTCCTCCGGTTCAGGTAGAGGGCGAAGCCGGCGGCGGCGTAGAAGGGCTCCGTGAGGGCGAAGGCCAGCAGCCCGAAGCCCGTGAAGAGCCAGCTGAACCACGGCGTTTGGAAGCCCTGCCCCAGCGTTTCCCATAGGTTCAAGGGGACGCCCCGCGGCAGCAGCATCTGCAGGAGGCCCAGGATGCCGAAGAGGGTGAGCCCGCCGAAGATCCAACAAAGCAGACCCAATAGGAAGGCGGTGCCGGCGCCCTGCCGCATGAGGGCCCTCGCCCTCGCCGTGTAGGCGCCGCCGCGCTGATCCTCCAACTGCCACACGGGCAGGAGGTAGCTGCGCGCGAGGCTGAGGCGCCGCCATAGGAGGGAGGCGAAAAGCCCGCGGCGATGCACGGGCCCGAGCTGCGTGAGGAAGGTGGAGGCGCCCGCCTCCTGCCCGAAGACACGGCGGCTCAGCACGTGCAGCGTGCCGCGATCGAGCACGGGAGTGAGCCATAGGATCCAGAGGAGGGCCCAGGCCGGCTGGGACCACGTGAAGGGCAGGATGAGGGCCAGCAGGATCCCCAACTGCAGAAGCAGCACGCGGTAGACGGGGCCCTTGTGGGCCTGCAGCAGGCCGAGGCCCAGATCCAGGGCCTCCATGGGCCGCCGGTCCCGGGGGACGAAGCGCAGGGCCTGGCTCATCGCTTCCGCCCCGCGAAGGCGAAGTAGGCGAGCAGCATCACCCAGAAGCAGAGCCCCACGGCCACCTTCGCCTTCCAGGGCACCACCTGATTGGCGGACCAGAAGCCCTCGAAGCCGGCGGCGATGAAGGTGAGGAGGGCGGCCCCCATGAGCAGGCGCGCGCCGCGGCGGCCCGCCTCTTTCAGGGCCTCGATGCGGCGGCGGCGGCCGGGATGGATGAGGCCGAGCCCCAGCCGCAGGCCCGCGGCGCCGCTGAGGGCCGCGCCGATGAGCTCGAAGGAGCTGTGGCCGCTGATGAAGCCGTAAAAGGTGGAGATGTGGCCCAGGTTCGTGAGGTGGCCCATCACGGCGCCGCCCTGCACGCCGTTGAAGAGGAGGCTGAACACGGGCCCGATGCCCAGCACGAGGCCCGACGCGAAGATCTGGAAATCGATGCCGATGTTGTTCCAGATGTAGAAGCCGAACATGGCCACGTCCCGCATGGGCCCCGTGGCGCCAAAGGTCTCCTTGGCGGCGGGATCGTACATGCGGGCGAACTCGGCCGCCTGGGCGGGGGAAAGCACGAGGTGGATCAGGTCGGGGTCGCGGCGGACGAGGAGGAAGGCCGCGGCCCAGGAGCCGAAGAGCAGGAGGGAACTCAACAGCACCAGCTTCCATTCCACGCGCACGGTGCGGGGGAAGTCGCGGGCCACGTAGGCCCAGAAGCCCAGCCCCCCCTCCCCTTCGCCGTAGAGGCGCTGATGCAGCTCCAAGGCCAGGGCCTGGAGGCGGTCGTTGAGGGACACGCCGTAGCGGCGCTCCTTGGCGAGGGCCAAGTGATGGCAGAGGCGGCGGAAGGCGGCGGGCACCTCCTCCGGCGCCAGGGTGGGCTCCCCGCGCAGCCAGCCCTCCAACCGCGACCAGAGCGGGCCATGCTCGGCTTCAAAATGTTCCTGTCTCAACGAAGCCCCCGGATGTGGCGGGCCATCCCCTGGAGGGCCTGAACCCCCGCCTCGCCATGGGCGCCGGAGATCCCCGAAAGCAGATCGCCCAGCTCCTGGGCGCGGGCCGCCGTGAGGCCCGTGCTCCGCTCGCCGAAGGCCAGCAGGCAGGCCTGCTCTTCCACGGTGAGCGCCAGGGTGGGCGCCACCGCCGGCACCTCGGGCAGGGGCCTGGGGCGGTGAGGCTCGGGATCGTGAACCACGAGGGTGCCCGCCACGAGATCGCCCACCCGCTGGAAATCCCGGGTGAGGAGCACGGAGGCGAGACCCACCGTATAGCCGAAGGGCAGCGCATCCACGAAGCGCAGGAGGTTGCGCAGGAGGGAGGTGCCCCAGTCCACGGGCACGCCATCGGCCCGCAGCACCCGGAGCTTCATCACTCGCTTGCCCAGGGTGCGGCCGGAGCCCATCACCTCGAAGCACACGGGGTAGAGCCACTGGGCGAAGAAGAGGAGGATCACCCAGATCCCGAGGCCCACCGGCCCCATCCAGACGAGGCCCAGCAGGGCGACGAGGAGGGCCCCCCACACGATCAGCTGGTCCACGAACTGGGCCATGGCCCTGGCCACGGGCCCCGCCGGGCGCAAGTGCAGCTCCACCCCTTCGGGCGTCTCCACCGTGCGCACCGTATCGACTTGAAACGTGGGGGTTGTCACTTGGATATGGGGGAAACGTCCACTCTATCGGAAAGTCCGGCCGGTTGCGGCCGATAGGGTGGGCTATGCACCTGCGCCCGTTCAGCCCCCTCCTCGTCATGATGCTCCTGGCCTGCCGCTCCGAAGCCCCCCGCCGGGTGGACGACCCCAACCTGGGCGTGGCCGCCACCTTCCCCGGCGGCCCCAAACTCAACAAGGCCATCGAGCCCACCCCCTTCGGAGAGATCCAATGGTTCGATCTGACCTACGCCCCCCCGGGCCGCCTCGATGAAAGCTTCAGCGTCAGCGTGGGCAACCTGCCCAAGGGCAAGCAGGGCGGCAGCACTCCCGGCGAGATCCTCGCGACCATGGAGGGCTGGTTGAAATTCCGCCTCAGCGGCATCACCCGCATCGACCTCCCCACCGAGCAGGGTCCCGGATTCCGCTATGAGGCGAGCCACGCGGCGGGTCGGACCATCGAGGGCGTCGTCGTCCTCCGGCGCGGCCGCCTTCACCACGCCCAGGCCACGGTGCGGAAGGCCAACGACGGCCGGCTCAGGGCCTTCATCGACGGCTTCGACGTGGTGCCGTGAGAACGGATGAAAGCCGGTTGGCCTCTCCTACTCCATTGATCTCTGCCATCTCAACCCACAGGACTTGAACGGCCTGAGGGACCGAGGATGGAGACCGGGGGATGAAGGATGAAGCGTGCCTCAGTCCTTCTTTTCCGTGGCCCTTTCAGGGATCGCTTCCGCCGCCTTCGTCTCCCCCTTGACCGCGGCCTCCGGGGCAGGGGCCTTCGGCGCGGGCGCGGCGGCCTTCACACGGCCCCCCACGCTCTTGCGGGCGGCTGCGGAGGCCTGCTTCGCCTCGGCATGGGCGGCCTTGGCTTCCTGGTGGGCCCGCTGGGCGTGGGATTCGGCCATGCGGGCGAAGGCCTCGGCCCGTCGCGCCTTGAGAGCCGCCCGTTCCGCCTTCTGGAGGTGCGCCTTCGCTTCCCGCACCTGCCTTTGGGCGGTCATTTGCGCCGCCTGGGCGGACTCCAGGGATTGAGTGGCCCTGGCCACGGCTTCCCGCGCTTCGAGGACGGCGGGGTCCTTCGCGAGGGAGGCCTGGGCCGCGGGATCTAAGCGGCGCCCGGAGTGGCGTAGGTTGACGAGGCCTCGGGCCCTTTCCTGGCCCTGCAGGGCCGGAGCGAGAATAGCGAGGGCGAGCATCAAGGCGTAGCGCATGGATTCTCCGTTGGGGTCGGCCTTCATGGTTTCGGGCCCAGCCCCGGGCTGTCAATGAACGCGGTCAAGGGATCTGCAACAACCGCTCAACGGTGGATACCAAGTCCTGAGGCCCCGCTTCGGGTCCCAGGACCGGGTGTTCCCCCGGCACATGGGGCCCCACGCCCAAGAACGGAAGCCCCGTGGCCCGAGCCGCGTGCAGATCATGGAGGCGGTCGCCAGCATAGAGGTGGGGGCCGCCGCAGCCCTGAAGCGCGAGGCGGATGAGATCGGCCCGGCTATGCCCAGGCCGGCTTCCCCAAAGCGGGATCCCGGCCTCCACGCCCAGGGCCCGGGCCTTGAAGGCGAGCAGACGCGGCGCGTTCCCGCTCACCAGCGCGACGGCCCGGCCCTGCCGCCAAAGTGCGTTCAGGCCAGCCACGAGGCCCTCGTACACCACGACCGATCGCCCACCTGGAGAGAATTCCCGCTCGAAGCGAGCCAGGCAGGCGGCCTCGAAGGCCAGATACCCCTTCAGGGGCAAGCCCTCCCCGAACCGCCCGAGGTGCAACTCGTCCACGATTTCCCAATCCGTGCTGCCCTTGCAGGCCCGCAATGCCTCCTCCGTGGGCACCTCGCCCCAAAGCCCGCCCAAAACCTCCCGGAGCAGGACATAGCCCCCGCCGAAGTGGCCCAGGGTTCCATCCAAGTCGAAACAAAGGGGCATGGCGACTCCCACCCTGAGCCTGACAGAAGCCCGATTTTCCAGTTCGCCCCATTCCGGCCGAAAGGGGGATCACCACCCGGAGGTCCGATGCGATCCATCCGCATGTTGCCAACCCTCGCCTGCCTGCTCGTGGCGTCCGCCCTCGCAGGCCAAGAGGCCAAGCCGCCGGCGAAGCAGGTCTCCGACGAGGAGGAGCTGAATATCCTGCTCAATCTCGAGATCGTCAGCGTCTCCAAGGTGGCCCAGCGGCCCATCGACGCGCCGGGGGTCGTGGCCGCGGTCCCGAGGGAACAGCTCCGGGACTTCGGGTGGCTGAGCCTGAATGAAGTCATGGGCCATCAGCCGGGCTTCGTGCCCAGCCAGGATTACGACCGGCGGACGATCAGCGCCCGCGGCGTCTTCGAAGGCTGGAACAACAACCACATCCTCGTGCTCGTGGATGGCGTGCCTTTCAACGACAACCTCTACGGGTCGGCCTACACCTCGGAAATCACGCCCCTCTTCATGGCCAAGAGCCTGGAGATCATGCGGGGCCCCGGATCCGCCCTCTACGGCTCCAACGCCGTGAATGGCGTCGCGTCGCTCAACACCATGAAGGCGGATGAGATCCAAGGCGGCGGGGAGGCGCGCTTCCGCCTGGGCGAACACGGCACCCAGGTGGTGGATGCGATCACGGGCGGAAGCGGTGATTTCGTGAGCTTCGTCGCGGCCTTCAATTCCAGCGGCACCCAGGGCCATGAATACGAGAGCGTGGACGGTAGTTTCAGGACCGATGGCGCCGGCGACTACCAGGCCTTCCGCACCCACGACCGCCGGTCCAGCAGCTACGTGTTCGCGAAGCTGGAAGGCCTGCTCGCCTTGGATGGCTGGAGCTTCCAGTTCCATCAACAGAAATGGGACTTCGAGACGGGGCATGGTTGGCTCTTCGTGATTCCCGATCAGGCGGAGAGCATGCGCGAGGAACGGCGCATCGCCCTGCTCAAGTACGCCAAGGAAACCGATGGGCTCACGCAGGAGTACGTGCTTCGGTACCAATGGCACGGCATCGATTGGAACCAGCGCTTCTATCCCACGGGCTACACGGATTTCTACGGCACCACTTATCCCTCGGGCCTTTCCGAGTACTTGAACACCTCCTCGGATGAGCTGTTCGGCCGGGCCCAGCTCACCTGGAAGCTGGGAAAGGATGGCAGCGTGATCGCCGGCTTTGAAGGCAACCGCTTCACCTACGGCGGCGACCGGAGCCACCTGAGCAACACGGATATCAACAACCCCGGCGGGAGCTACGCGCCCACGGCGGATGGCCGCTTCGTGCCCTTGCGCGGCTTCCTGGAGTGGACGCAGGATCAACCGGTCCTCCGCACCGCCTTCTTCGCCCAGTTCGCCTCGGGCAAGTTCGCCGGGGATTGGCTTTCCGTCACGGCCGGCCTGCGCTACGACAAGCAGACTTCCGACTTCAACGCCTTGGACCTCAACCCGGGCGGGCCCTACACGACGGAAAAGCTCTCCTACAGCCAGTCGAGCCCCCGGCTCGGCCTGCTGCTGCACGCCGGAAGGAACTACACGGCCAAGCTCCTCGTCGGCAGGGCCTTCCGCACACCGGCCCCCTCGGAAACATTCGGGGCCAACACCTATGATCTCGCCTCGAACATCCGGGGCCTCCAACCCGAGATCGCCGACACGATCGAATTGGCCTCCGATTGGATCATCAGCCGGAACTTCAATTGGCGGATCAACTTCTATCAAGCCAAATTGAAGAACCTCATCGCCTACAGCGTGGCCAACGCCAACCTCAGCTCGAACCTCTACACCCTGAAGACCCGGGGCGTGGAGACCGAACTGCTCTGGAGCGTGGGCCACTGGAGCGGGTTCATCAACGCCAGTAAATCCAAGCGCGTCAGCGAGGAAATCCAGGACTACACGATCCTGCCCAGCGGCGAAGTCACCTGGATGCCCAGCCTCACCGCCAACCTGGGCGTGACCCTCAAGGCCAACCCCTTCGTCTTCAATCTCAGCCTCCACCATCAGGGCGAGGCGCTCCGCCGGGATAGCGACGCGGGCTACGTGGCCTACCGGCCCGAGGCCGTGAAAGCCTACACGTCCGCCAACCTGCGTGTCGCGTTCAAACCCATGAAGGGCCTGGAACTGGAGCTGGGGGCTTCCAATGCCTTCGATCAGAAGGGCTTCTATGCGAAGAGTTCCGCCTATCCCTTCGACTACCGCACGGATCCTCGCACCGTGTGGTTCGGGGTCCGGATCAATTAGAAACCTACCTCTCCCAGGGCCCGGCTGCCATTCTGGGAGGCCATGCGCCACGCGATATTCCCTGTTCTGATGACCCTCGCCCTCTCCGCCCAGGCCAAGCCAGGCGGAGATGGGCTCCGCTACCGGATGCAGATGTGGATGCGGGGGGAGGCCACGCCCCGGGAGACCGTCTTCACCCTCCAGACCCAAGCCGCGGCCCGCACGGCCAACCACGTCCAAAAGCCCCGCTTCGGCACCTGGGAGCTAAGGGCCGACCGGGAACAGGGCACGCCCTACCAGCAGGCCCCCCTCCTCCACCGCGCCCAGCGCCTGCTCTTCCTCAGCTCCCCCGTGGCCGAGGCCCACGCGCAGCCCCTGCGCCTCGCCTTCCAAGGCCGCAGCCTGCCCGTGTGGGCCATGGAGGTGCCCGCCGGGGTGCAGGCCACGGCCATCCTCGTGGAGGTGGCGCCGAAGCTCCTCGCCCTATGCGACCTCAGCGCCCGCTTCACGCAAGGCGATGTGGCCCGCATCGAGTTGCACCTGGAAGAGGCCGGGCGCCTCGCCGCCGATCTGCCCGTGGCCGAGGGCACGGCCCTGCTGGGAACGATGCAGCGCTGGGTGCGCGAAGGCGAGGACTGAGGACGGGCTCCGGGCTCCGGGCTCCGGGCTCCGGGCTCCGGGCTCCGGGCTCCGGGCT
>CAYWDR010000064.1:0-15978 GCA_964457075.1 uncultured Solibacteraceae bacterium | reverse complement strand
CGGCCAGAACGCCCGCTCCAACAACATCATGGTGGACGGCCTCGACAACAACGACGTGAGCGTGGGTTCCACCCGCACCACCTTCAGCCAGGACGCCATCCAGGAGTTCGTCGTGGTGGCCAACGGGTTCTCGGCCGAGTACGGCCGGGCCGCGGGCGGCACGCTGAACATCGTCACCAAGAGCGGCGGCAACGACTTTTCCGGAAGCGCCTTCTACTTCTTCCGCAACAGCTCCATGGAAGCGAAGCGCCCCCTCGCCGGCTCCACCGAATCCGAATTCAAGCAGTCCCAGTTCGGCGCCACGGTGGGCGGCCCCCTCATCAAGGACAAGCTCTTCTACTTCGTGTCCGTGGAGCGGTTCAATCGGGATGACTCCAACAACATCCAGATCGCCCCCGGCGACACCGTCTTCCTGAACGCCATCACCGCCGCCACCACCCGCCCCGGCCGCGGCGGCATCACCGTGAACAACGGCGCCAACCCCTACAACGAGAACTACACCACGGGCATCGTCAAGCTCGATTGGGCGCAATCCGACACGAGCCGCTGGAACCTTCGCTACAGCAACGCCAAGGAGACCAACGAGAACCAGCTCCCCTGGAGCGGCCAGACGGATCGCAGCGCCGGCGGCGCCCGCGAGATCAAGGACAACTCCATCAGCGTCGGCCACGTGTGGGCGGCCTCCGCGTTCTTCGTGAACGATTTCCGCGTCCTGTTCAGCAACCGCGACCACAGCCTCCTCAGCCTCGACACCACGGAAAGCCCCTCCCTGAACATCGCGGGCTACGCCACCCTGGGCACCCAGCGCTTCCTGCCCCAGCTGCGCACGGAAAAGAACACCGAGCTGGTGGAATCGGCCACCTTCTTCATGGGCAACCACACCCTGAAGACGGGCCTGGATCTCATGAACACCCACCTGGAAGGCATCCTGCCCCTCCAGTTCGGCGGCGTGTACCGCTTCCAGGCCCTCGGCGCCACCATCCCCAACGGGCGCACGGCCTTCATGACCGGGGCCCCCGCCGCCTTCCTGCAGGGCTTCGGCGATTACTACCTGAACTACACCGCCAAGTACTACAGCGCCTTCATTCAAGACGACTGGCAGATCACCCCCAGCTTTTCGCTGAAACTCGGCGTCCGCTACGACAAGGAAGTGCTTCCGAAATTCAGTGACGCCCCCGACTACGACGCCCTGGAGCAGGGGGGCGCTTCCCAGCTGACCTCCTTCACCCTGAGCGCCATTCCTGGATCCACGGGCGCCACGGGCGCCACCGGACAAACCTACGCGGCCGCCCCCCTCTTCAAGACCCAGCGGGATTGGAGCAGCTCCCGCGTGAGCCCCCGCCTCGCCTTCAACTGGCAGGTCGGTCCCACCAACCGCCTCTACGGCGGCTACGGCCACTTCAGCGGGCGCACCCAGCTGGGCCCCTACTCCGCCGTCTTCCTCAACAACGGCACGGATCTCATCACGGTCGTCCAGACCATCCAGGACACCGTCGCGGGTTACGGCCCCGCCACGATCTACAGCTGGAACCAGCCCAACCATCGCTATCAGAACTACTCGCAGGTCCCCACCTCCGCCAATAAGAAGGGCATCCTGCTGCCCGGCAAGTACGAGATGCCCCTCACGAAACAGGCGAACCTGGGCTGGGAATTCACCCCCCGCCCGAATCTGCGCTTCACCCTGGATGCCGTGCACGTGCGCGGCGAGAACTTCCTGAACGTGCGGGACGTCAACGCCGCCGTGGTGGATCCGACCCCCAACACCGCCGTTCCCACCCGCCGCGTCGATTCCCGGTATTCCGCCGTGCATCGCTACGACGGCAGCGGCGAAAGCAAGCACACCTCCGTGAGCCTCGGCTCCGCCTGGCAGCTGAAGGACCGGCTCTCCATGTCCCTCAGCTACACCTGGAGCAAGACGGAGGACAACTACACCGACTGGGTCACCGACGTGAGCCCCTCCAACACCTTCGACCCCGACGCGGAAATGGCGACCTCCAACCAGGATCAGCGCCACCGGTTCCTGGCCAGCGTCGTCTACAACACGAAGGGCTTCAACAGCGCCTGGACCAAGGATTGGGTCTTCTCCCTCATCGGCCGCGTCGCCTCGGGCCGCCCCTACACCATCTACACGGGCGTCGATAACGACTACGGAATCTACACCTCCACCACCCCGGGATCCTCGCCCCGGCCCTACGGCAACTTCGATGGCGGCGCGCCGCCGGCGGACCGGCCCCTGGGCGAGTCCCGCAACGGCCGCACCCTGCCCACCTACCGGAACGCCGATCTCCGCGTCAGCCGCACCTTCCGCTTCTCCCAGAAGCAGGGCCTCGAAGTCATCGCCGACATCTTCAACGTCTTCAACCACTACAACCAATCGGCCATCTCCAACTTCCAGAACGCCCCCACCTTCGGCCAGCCCATCGTGCAAAGCAACGTGGACTTCAACCGGCAGGTGCAGTTGGGAGCGCGGTTCACTTTTTGAGTCGTTCCCTGATCCACACCCAGCACCTCAAAAAAGCGCCCCAAGAGCTGGGGCGCTTTTTTGCGTGGGAAAGGACTAGGGGGGTCAGACCCTCGCTTGTTTCTTTGCGTAGTCAACAAAAGGCGGCCCGCAAGGGTCGCCTTTTGTTGAGTAGACTGAAGGGTTGAGGGGACTGATATGAAGCTAGTGACCTTTCTGAGAGACGGATCGGAACGGATCGGGTGCGTGCTTTCCTCGGGGGCGATCCTCGATTTCCATGCGGCGGAATCGCGGCTCGCCGTGGATATGCTCGCGCTGATCCGGCGGCAGGATGAGCTCATGCCCCTGGCCCGGGCCTTGGAGGCTTCGGCCCCGGCGGCGGCCCAGGTTCCCGTCGAGGCGGTGACCTTGTTGGCCCCCCTGCCCCGGCCCGTGGCCATGCGGGATGGCTACGCCTTCCGCCAGCACGTAATGACGGCGCGGCGCAACCGGGGGCTGGAGATGATCCCCGAGTTCGACATCTTCCCCGTCGTCTACTTCACGAACCACCAGGCCGTCACGGGGCCCGGCGTGCTGGAGGTGCAGGAGCAGCACCTCGTGCGGCTGGACTACGAGCTGGAGGTGGCCATCGTCACGGGCCGCGACCTCCGCAACCCCAGCCTGGAGGAGGCGGACGCGGCCATCTTCGGCTACACGATCATGAACGATTGGAGCGCCCGCATGCTCCAGATGGAGGAGATGAAGCTCTCCCTCGGCCCCTGCAAGGGCAAGGACTTCGCGACGTCCCTGGGTCCCTGGCTCGTGACGAAAGATGAGCTGGATCTCGTGAAGACGCCCCAGGGCGAAGTGCTTAACGGCCGCATGACGGCCACGGTGAACGGGAAGCTGCTCAGCGAGGGCGACGCCAATACGATGAACTGGACCTTCGCCCAGATCCTCCAGCGCACGGCCTACGGCATCCGGGTGAGCGCCGGCGAGGTGATCGGCAGCGGCACCGTGGGGACGGGCTGCCTCTTGGAGCTGAACGGCTCCAAGGTGGTGGAGAATCTATGGCTGCGCGAGGGCGACGAGGTGGTGCTGGAAGTCGCCGGGCTCGGCCGCCTCGCCCACCGCATCGTGAAGGTGGCCGGGCCCGCCGTGCCAGCGGAGCTCGTCACCATGGGCCCGCGCCTCATGGATCACACCGGCAAGGTGGGCTGATCGCTCAGCGAATCCGCGCCCTCGGCCGGTCCCCGGTTTCCTCCGGGCCGCCGGTCGAGGAGGCGCCTCCGGAGATCCCCGAGGGTGTAGGGCTTGGGCAGGAAGGCCACCCTCGGATCCCCGAGGAGCATGGCCTCCACTTCGCCATCGAGGAATCCCGAGGAGATGACCACCGGAAGATCGGGATCCAGGAGCCGCAGGCCGGCCAGGGTCTCCAGTCCCGAGAGGCCCGGCATGTTCATATCGAGGATCACCACGTCGAAGGGCTCCCGCCGCTCCAGCCGCTGAAGGGCTTCCGCGCCGGAGGCGACGGCTTCCACCGCGTGCCCGAGCCCCTCCATCATGGAGGGCACGCTGGCCCGGATGAGGTCGTCGTCATCCACCAGCAACACCCGCAGGGGACGGCAGGCCGGAAGATCCTGCTTCGATCGGCCTTCGGAGGCGGGGAGGGAGGTCACGCCCGGAAAGCGCAGGGTGATGCGGGTGCCCTCCCCCTGCCGGCTTTGGATATCGAGCACCCCGCCATGGGCCTTGGCCACGCCGTAGACCATGGCCAGACCCAGTCCGGTGCCCTTCCCCTGGGGTTTGGTGGTGAAGAAGGGTTCGGTGGCCCGCTGGAGCACTTCCGGCGACATGCCGAGACCCGTGTCCTCCACCCGCAGCTCCGCGCGCCCATCCGGGAGGGCCCGGGTGGTCAGGCGCAATTGGCCGCCGTCGGGCATGGCATCCACGGCGTTCACGCACAGGTTCATCAAGGCGTTGGCTAGGGAGCTCGGGTCCCCCAGGACGGAAGGCACATCCGGGGCCACGTCCTCCACCAGCTCGATCCTGTTGAGGGTGGTCCTCCGGAGGAGCTCCACCTCCCGGCCCACGAGCGCGTTGAGGTTCACATGGGTGGGTTCATCCACGCCTTTGCGGGCGAATTCCGTGAGGCTCCGCACCAGATCCCTCCCACGTCCCGCCGCGCTCATGACGAGGTCCATGGCCTTCCTCAAGGGGGCATCCTCCGCCCGCTGTTCCTGCAGGCCCGAAGCCACCATGTAGATGGCCCCCAGCACGTTGTTCATATCGTGGGCCACGCCGCCCGCGAGGCTGCCGAGGCTATCGAGCTTTTGGGTTTGCTGCACCTCCTGCTCGAGGCGCCGCTTCTCCTGCTCCGCCTCCCGCCGCTCCGTGATATCGAAAAGGGTCCGGATGATCCTCAACCCCATTCCACCCCGGGAGAGGAAGACTTCCGCCTGGGTTTCGATGTAACGGAGGGATCCATCGGGGCGGAGGATACGGAACTCTCCCTGGAAGGGTTTCCCGCCCGTCCACACCTTTTCGTACATGCCCTCCAAGCAGTCCAGATCCTCGGGATGGATGAAGGCCTGCACCTCCTCCAGGGGGACCGTCAAATCCGGCGTGGGGTCGATATCCAGGATCCGGAAGGTTTCACGGGAGCAAATGACGTGATCCGAATCGAGATCCCGCTCCCAGAACCCGATATGGGCGATGCGCTGGGCGTTCAGGAGGCGATGCTCGCTTTCCTCCAGGGCCATACGGGCCTGGTGCTCCCGGGTCACGTCCCGCAGCAGGGCCACCCAGGTGCCGGCCCCCGGGACGGGCGAGAGGCTGAGTTCCACGGTCCAGATCCGCCCATCCCTGGCCCGGTGGTGCGTCACCCGCCGCTCGCCCTGATGGGCCAGGTCCCGCCGGTGGAATTCCGCCGTGTCGTTCCCCCGGAGCTCCGCGTCCAGCGCTTGGATCCGCAGGCCCAAAAGCTCCTTCCGGGTGTAGCCCGAGAGGCGGAGGTACCCCTCGTTCACATCCAGGATGCGGCCCGAAGGGTCCAGGTGGAGGAAACCGTCCACCGAGGTCTGAAGGATGGCCCGGTACTGCTCGGCCCCGATGCGATCCGCCTCGCGGGCGGCCTTCAGGCGGGATAGGGAGCGCCAGTGATGCCCCCACGCGAATAGCCCCGCCAGCCCGGCCAGCCACAGCCCCAGGAGCCCCGCCGCCATGGCCTGGACGCCCGGAAAGGTGCCCAGCTTCGTCAGAGGTTGGAGCGGCACGGCCACGCTCAGCCCCCCCTTCACCTGCCCCACTTCGTAGCCCTGCCCGCGATGGCAATCCAGGCAGGACGCCGTCACCCGCAGCGCCCCGAGGTAGCGCAGATGGGGTTGGCCATTGAAGGCCCGGATCTCCCAGACCTCCTTCGCCCCCGTGGATTCCACCTGTTGGAGGGCCCTCATCTCCCATCCATCCGGCGCATGCTCCGGCCTCCGGGGTTTTTCTCCCGTGAGCTTCGTGGCGAAGCCCGGTTCGCCGCCCCGCTCCGAAGTCCAATGCCCGTAGGCGAGATCCTTCGCGTAGGCGGCCTGAGCCTGCGCCAGGGCCATCCGGCGCTGCTCCAGATTCGCCGCGTACAGGCCCAGCAGGGCGAAGGCCGCCACGAGGGCCGTCCATGCGAGGCCGCGAGGCCAGGCGAAGGCCCATAGGTGGGCACCCGCATCGGGGAAGAGATCGTGGGAGAGGGACATGCGGAGAAGACCTGACAAGATGCTTGTCGGCTGAGGGCGCCCAGGTCTCAAATCCCTGAAGGCCTAGACCTCCCGAACCTCTCCCCTTCGAGGCGTACACTTTCCGGATGACCCTGAAGACCGTCCTCGCCTCCGAGCTGAACCCCATCCAGACCAACGCCTGGCTCTGCGCCGGCGTGGCGCCGCGGCCCATCGCCTTCGCCTCCACCATCAGCGCGGAGGGCATCCGGAACCTGGCCCCCTTCAGCTTCTTCAACGCCTTCGGCAGCAACCCGCCCATGGTGGCCTTCGCCCCCAACCGCCGGGGCCGCGACGGCACGGTGAAGCACACCTACCTCAACGCCACCGCCACGAAGGAATTCGTCATCGCCACCGTGAGCCACGCCATGGTGCAGCAGATGAACGTGGCCAGCGCCGAGTACGGCGACGGCGTGGACGAGTTCATCAAATCCGGCTTCACGCCCAAACCCGCCCGCTTCGTGAAGGCGGCCCTCGTCGGCGAAAGCCCCTTCCAGATGGAGTGCCGCCTTCACCGCGAAGTGGAGCTGGGCACGGGCCCCGGCTCGGGCCTCATGCTCATCGGCGAGGTGCTCTGCTTCCACGTGGACGAGGCCCTCATGAAGGGCGAGCTGCCCGATCCCGCCCGCCTCGATCAGGTGGGGCGGAACGGCGGCGCCTACTACACCCGCGCCTTCGGCGACGCCCTCTTCGAAATCGCGAAACCCGCGGGACAGCCCATCGGATGGGAGGCCCTGCCGGCCGTCCTCAAGCAAAGCCGCATCCTCAGCGCCAACGACCTCGGGCGATTGGCCAATAGCGCGGAGCTGCCGGATCTCGCCGCGATGGCGGGAAAGGCAGGGGATCCCACCACCGCCGAGGGGCTCGAAGAAGCCCTCCGTAAAGCCCTGCGACGGGAGGATCTCGCCGAGGCCTGGCGATTGGCGGGGCTCAGAGTCCATTACTGATTCACGCCATGATATTGGAGCCGTTCATGCTCAAACCAATCCTATGCGCCCTGCTTCTCGCTCCCATTGCACTCGCGGGCGATACGGAGCATTTCCCCGTGGGAAAACGGCTCGATGTAGGCAAGCTCGGATTCAAGGATCAAAAAGGCAAGACGTGTTTGGTGGAAGATTTCAAAGGCAAGGTCGTGGTCGTGGATTTTTGGGCCGTGTGGTGTGGTCCCTGCCGGCGTTCCCTGCCCGAACTTTTCTCCCTCCAAAAACAGGGGGCCGAGAAAGGAACGCTGGTCGTCATTCCATGCAACCTGGATGACGAGTACTGGCCGCAGGGGGTCTATTCCTTCTTTCGAAGCAACAGCAAGATCTTCGACGGCTTCACCTACTACCGATCCTTGATGGGCAAGAATGGCGTCGGAACGGTCTTGGGCGGTGATATCACGTCCTACCCGACCACCCTCGTCATTGATCGAGAAGGCAAGCTGGCCGCCAAGTGGTCGGGCTACGGAGAAGGCCTGCTCGCCTATGAAATCAACCAGGTCATGAAAGAAAAACCCTGATCCCACGAGGATCAGCCGGGGATCCGCAGGATGAACGTGCTGCCGACGCCCGGCGTGCTCCGCGCCCAGAGTTCGCCCTTGAGCAATTCCGCCAGGCGGCGGGAGAGCGGAAGCCCGAGGCCCGAGCCGCCGTAGCGCCGGGACGTATCCTCGCCCTCCGCCTGTTCGTAGTCCTGGAAGATGCGCTTCAACTGTCCGGGGCTCATCCCGGCGCCGCTATCCTCGACCTCGAACCGGGCGAGGGACCCTTCGGATCGCATGGAGAGGCGGATATGCCCGTCCTCCGTGAACTTCGCCGCGTTGCCCACCAGATTGATGAGGATCTGGCGGAGGCGCGTGCTATCGGTGGTGAGGGGCCCCTGCCCCTCGGGAATCCGGAGCTCCAGGACGTTGCCATTCCGCATCACCAGAGGTTCCACGGCATAGCGGACCTCCTGGAAGAGGACGCCCACATCCACGGATTCCATCCGGGTCTCCATCTTTCCCGCCTCGATCTTGGAGAGGTCCAGGATGCCGTTGATGACGGAGAGCAGGTGCTGCCCCGACCCCTGGATGCGCAGGATGTCGCGCTTCAATTCCTCATCCTTGAGATCCTCCGCCTTTTGGTGGATCAGCTCCCCATAAAGCACCACCGCGTTCATGGGCGTCCGGAGCTCATGGCTCATGCCCGCGAGGAATTCGCTCTTGGCCCGGCTCATCCTTTCGAGCCGCTGATTGGCCCGCTCCAGATCCCGCGTCCGGGCTCCGACGACGGCCTCCAGATGCCGGTTCCGCCGGGCCAGGGCCCGGCCCCGAAGGGCGATCACGCCCCAGAGCAGGCCCCCCCCGAGCAGGATCAGTCCCACCTGCGGCAGGGGCCGTTGCCACCATCGCGGCAGGCCCCTGACGGCCACGCGGGTCTCCGGCGTGGTGCGGCCATCCTCGAGCCGGCCCCGGATGTGGAGCGTCTGCGGGCCCGGAAGCAGCCCCGCCAACGCGATCCGGCCGCCCGGAAGGGGGTGCCATTCCCGGTCCCGGCCCTCCAGCCACGCCTCCCACTGGATGCGGGCCCGCTTGGAAAACTGGGGCGTGAAGAAGGCCAGCTCGAGGCTGCCCGAACCGGCCCTCGCCGCCAGTTCCATCCACCTCGGCACAGGCCGCCCCTCCACCCATCCTTGGGTGTGCATCGGAGCTTCCAAAGGCGGCTCCGCCTCGGTGGCGGCGTCGAGGTGGATGAGCCCCGCGCTCGTGCTCACCCAGGCCTCCCCTCCTTCGAAGAACAGCCCGCCCTGGGCGCAATCCTCGCCGGGGAATCCCTCCGGAGCCCCCCACCACGTCCGATGCCCGGAGGCCTTCACCCGGGCGAGGCCCCGGTTGCACCCAAGCCATAACCCGCCGGCGGCATCGAAGGCCGCGCTATAGACCACGAGCCCCTGGACGCGGCCCAGCGGGTGGCGCTCCGACACCCGCACGGGGGTTCCGCCGGCCATCCGGTAGACGTGCACGCGCAGCTCATCGAGGTAGGCCACGGCGACCTCGCCGCCCGGCGCGAGGGCCATGGCCTGCACCTGCCCCGTGATCGGGCCGGGAAGCGTCTGCCACGCGGCCCCATCCCACACCGCGGCGCCCTTCCGATACCCGTACCAGACGTGGCCGTCCGCATCCAGGCAAAGGGCCCCTCCATGCTGGCCGTCCTCCCCGCCCACGGGCATGGGCCGCCATTGCCAGGCACCCCCCTCCCGCCGGAGACGCCACAACCCCACCTCGTTCGACGCGGCCCACAGCTCCCCGTGTCGGAACACGAGGCCCTTGGAGAAGCGCGCTTCCTTCGGGCCCGGGAAGGGCACCCGCTCCACCCGGAGGGCGCGAGGGTCTACGCGGAGCAGCGCGCCGAGCAGGGCCCCGCCCCCCACCCACAGGGCCCCGTCGGGGGCCACGGCGAGCGCGTTCACCCGCTCGGGGTGGATCACCCGCCACCCCTTCTCCGTCGACACCGCCAAGCCGCCGGAGGTGGCCACCCACAACCGGCGCTGCCGATCCCGCGCCACGGTCCAGGTGGCCATGGAGGGCAGGCCGTCCTGCATTCCGTAGATCCGCACCCTATTCCGCCCGAGGGCGCGGTAGAGGCCGTTCCCCGCGATCCATAGGCCCCCTTCCCGATCGACCAGGCAGGCGCGGATGCCCTGTTCAAGGAAGGTGTTCAGCAGGGGCGGCAGGGGCACGGGGCCTGAGGGCTCCAAGGTGGATAGCCCGCCCGCGGCCGCCAGCCGCACCACCCCGTCCCGGGTCCGGATCAACCGCAGCAGCATGCCGCGGACGGGGAACTCCTTCCATGCGCCGGCTCCCGGCGCGAGGCCGAGGAGGTGGTAGTCGCCCCGGACCCAGATCCAGCCCTTCCCATCCGCCACCACCTGAACGGGACCCCAGCCGGCGGGCAACCTCGGCAGGAGGATCCACGGCTGCCCGGGCCGGGCCTTCCAGCAGGTCCCATCCGAGCGCAGGGCCACCCTATCCTCGCCGGGATGCACGTGGAGCCCGAGGCCGGGCGCCCCTTCGGGCCACGAAGGATCCGCTTCGAAGCGCCTCCCGTCCGGGGACCGGAGGGGCCTCCCGCCCTGCAGGACCCACAAGGCCCCTTCGGCGTCCTCCCCCAGCGAATAGATGCCTTCGGAAGCGAGCCCCGATTCCGCTCCGAGGGCCCGCAGCTCCCTCCCATCCCACAGGCCGAGCCCCCGGGTGCCGGCGGCCCACACGCGGCCCCGGGCATCCACCCAAAGCGCGTGGATGGCGCTCGGGGGCGCGGATTCATCGATGCGCGCGAAATGCTCCCCGTCCCCGCGGAAGAGGCCCTCGTCCGTGCCCGCCCAAAGCAGGCCGTCGTGATCCTGCGCCAGGGAGAGGACCCACGTGGGCGTGAGGCCCTGGGCCGGGCCCAGATTTTGGACGGGAACGCGCCCGGGCCCCTGGGCGCCAAGCCATAGCGCGCACACGAAAGGGATCAACACGCGCCGGGCGTCCATCCACCCCCCTTCCACTCATCGGTTCCCCGGGCGCGAGGGCAAGAGTTGGCGGCGGGGAAAGCCAGGGCCCCGGGCAAAAAAAGCGGAGGGCCTCGCGACCCTCCGCCCGCCGTCGGGCTTTCCGCTCTTCCCTTCCGGCCGTGCCGGCCCGAAGGCCGACGCTCCAGGGTGTCGCAGTCGAGTCATGGCAGCGTCACGTTTGACTGTGGATTTTTAGCCTTCCGCCCCAGGAAAGTTCATTCACAGGCCCATAGGATCATTCCCCGTTCGCCTCACCCCTGTGATGCACCACCCGCTGGGGGTAGGGAATTTCGATGCCCGCCACGCGGAAGCCCAGCAGGATCCGCTTGCGGAGTTCCCGCGCCACATCCCATTGCTTGCCAGGCGCCACCTTGGTGAGCGTGCGCACGGTGAAGCCGCTGGTGCCCATGGCCTCCACGCCCTTGACTTCCGTCGGTTCCAGCACGATCTCGGGCAGATCCGCCTTCAAGGCGAGACCGATGGCCCTCAGCACCGCGAAGACCTGCTCGGGATCGGACGCATAGCCCACCTCCACCTCCACGAGGGCCCGGGCGAATTCCTTGCTGAGCACCACGACCCGGGTGATGGAGCCATTGGGGATGAAGTGGGCCTTCCCTTCGGCATCCCGCAACTGGGTGACCCGCAGGGTGAGGCGCTCCACCGTGCCCACGTGCTTCTCGTCCACGCTGATGATGTCGCCCACGCCGTACGCGTTCTCCATGAGCATGAAGAAGCCGCTGATGACGTCCTTCACGAGGGCCTGAGCGCCGAAGCCCACGGCCACTCCCGCCACGGAGGCGCCGGCGATGAGGGGCCCGATGTTCACGCCGAATTCGGCGAGGGTCATCAGGATGAAGAAGATGGCCACCACCACCCGCGCCGCGTTCATGAGCACGGCGCCCAGCGTCTCGGCGCGGCGCTCCGCTTCGCTGGTCACCGCGTCGTTGCCGTCGTCCACGGCCCGGCGCACGGCCTTGGCGGCCAGCTTCATTCCCCACAGCACGGCGAGGCAGGTGAGCAGCACCAACCCCAGGTGCTGCGCCTTCTCCCAGGGAACCGACCCGAGCAGACCCCTCCATCCCTGGATCTTCAACATCAGCAGTCCCATGATCCATACACTCCCGGAACAAGATACCGAAGCGGCGGAACGGATCCCGCTACTTCCAGCTGGCCCAGTAGTTCAGGTTCTCCACGAGGCCCGCGGCGGGGGTGGGCTTGAGGTAGTTGTAGGTGTCCACCATCACGGCCACCTCGTTGGTGCGGTCCTTCAGGCGGCTCTTGGGGATGGCGCTGGGGTGGGGCCCGTGGTGGATGCCCACGGGATGCCAGGTGACCATGCCCGCACCGATGCCATCGCGGCTGAAGAACTCGCCCTTGGAGTAAAAGAGCACCTCGTCGTAGTCGATGTTGCGGTGGTAGAAGGGCACGCGCATGGCGCCCTCCTCTTCCTCGAAGGGCCGGGGCACGAAGGAGCAGATGACGAAGTTCCGCGCCAGGAAGGTGCTGTGGGCCGAGGGCGGCAGGTGGTAGCGGTGGCTGATCACGGGGCGGATGTCCATGATGTTGATGCGCCACACGGTGAGGTCACCCTTCCAGCCCACCACGTCCAGGGGGTTGAAGGGGTAGTACACCTTGGTGATCTGGTTCTCGCGCTTGATGTGCACGGCCCACTCGCGGCCCTCGCCGCGCTCGTTGGGCACGGGCTCGGGGGTGTCGATCATGGCGGGGTCAAAGATGGCGTTGGGCCCCAGCTGGTTGCGGTCGGGGATGGTGATTTCGCTGAAGCTCTCGATGAGCAGGTAGCGCTGCACCTCCGCGTTGGGCAGGAAGCGGTAGGTGGTGCCCCGGGGGATGACGAGGTAGTCGCCCTCCCGGTAGTCCAGCACGCCGAAATCCGTCTCCAGGCGCCCGCCGCCGAAGTGGATGTAGTACACGTCGTCGCCGTCGCCGTTGCGGTAGAAGAAATCCATGGCCGTGGGCGCCACGAAGTGGAGGGCCACGTCGTGGTTGTGGAGGAAGCACACGGGCCCGAAGGCCTCCTCATGGGAGCCGAACATGGAGGCTCGGATCGCCGCCTCCCGGGCCTCCCGGGTGGCCTCGTCGCCCTCCTTCGCCATCCCGGGGAAGAGCTGGTTCAGGTCGTAGCTGTGGGGGATGCAGGGTCCCTCGATGCGCGTCCAGTTCGTGGGCGGGTTCACGTGGTAGAGGTGGCTCACCCGCCCGAAGAAGCCCTGGCGGCCATGCTCATCCTCGAAGGTGCCCTGCGGCAGATCCACATGGGCCTGCCGGGTGTGGACGCCCTTGCGAAGCGGGAAGAGCGGCGTCTGGTTGGAAGAGCTCATGGGAGGGCCTCGATGCGGTTCCACCAGTATCTCAAAAGGGAGCAATGGGATCGCTGGGAATTGCCGGAGGGTTTGGCTCATAACAAGACTCGTGGATCTCGAATACAAAAACAAAGCTCACCACGAAGGCACAAAGGGCGCTTCGCACCTCACGAAGAAAAGCAAAAGATCACCACAACGACACGACGACACGACGTAAAAGCGTTGGCGCCGCGAGCCGTCCCGAGGGCAAGGGTGGTCGGCCCCGGGGCGCCCATGGTCCGGCCACCCTTGGCCGCCTACGGCGGCCCCGCCGAAGGCGGGCCCACGGGACGGCGGGAGTGATCCCGCATCTGCTTTTCGTAGTGTCGTCGTGTCGTTGTGGTGAATGCTTTTCTTCGTGGCTTCGTGGTGAGAGTTTGCTCGCCTACTCGCCCTGCATGAAGCCGTAGCGGTACTCCGTCGGAGGGTTGAAGGTCTCCTTGATCGTCCGGGGGCTGATCCAGCGGAGGAGGTTGAGGATGGAGCCGGCCTTGTCGTTGGTGCCGCTGGCGCGGGCCCCGCCGAAGGGCTGCTGGCCGACGACGGCGCCCGTGGGCTTGTCGTTGATGTAGAAGTTCCCGGCGGCGTAGCGGAGGGCCTCGGTCATGTGCTGGATGGCGTAGCGGTCCTGGGCGAAGACGGCGCCCGTGAGGGCGTAGGGGCTCGTGTGATCGAGGGTCGCCAGCATGTCCTTCCAATGGTGCTCGTCGTAGACGTGAACCGTCATCACGGGGCCAAAGAGCTCTTCGCACATGGTCTGGTACTTGGGGTTCAGGGCCTCGATGAGGGTGGGGCGCACGAAGTAGCCCACGGAATCGTCATAGGTGCCGCCCGCGAGGATCTTGGCTTCGCCGCTCAGCTTGGCGGCGTCGATGGCGGCCTTTTGCGTCTTGAAGGAGCTCGCGTCGATGACGGCGCCCATGAAGTTGGAGAAGTCCGCCACGTCGCCCATCTTGATCCCGTCGATTTGCGAGATGAGCTCGTCCTTGATCTTGGGCCAGATGTTGCTGGGGATGTAGGCGCGGCTGGCGGCGGAGCACTTCTGGCCCTGGTACTCGTAGGCGCCGCGCACGATGGCGGTGACGAGGGCGGCGGGATCGGCGCTGGGGTGGGCGAAGATGAAGTCCTTGCCGCCCGTCTCGCCCACGATGCGGGGGTAGCCCTTGTAGTGGCCCATGTTCTCGCCGACGGTCTTCCACATGCTGTTGAAGACGCCCGTGGAACCCGTGAAATGGATGCCCGCGAGGTGGCTATCCGCCAGCACGGGGTTGCCGATGGCGCTGCCGCTGCCCACGACGAGGTTGATCACGCCATCCGGCAGGCCCGCCGCCTGGAAGAGCTTCATGAGCCAGTAGGCGCTGTAGACGGAGGACGAGGCGGGTTTCCAGATCACCGTGTTGCCGCACAGCGCGGGCGCCGTGGGCAGGTTGCCGGCGATGCTCGTGAAGTTGAAGGGCGTCACGGCGAAGATGAAGCCCTCCAGGGGCCGGTGCTCCAGGCGGTTCCACATGCCGGGGGCCGACTGGGGCTGCTCGCGCATGAGCTGCTCGTAGTAGGCGACGTTGAAGCGGAAGAAATCCACCAGCTCGCAGGCGCTATCGATCTCCGCCTGATGGCAGGTCTTGGATTGGCCCAGCATCGTCGCGGCGTTCAGCGTGTCCCGCCAGGGGCCCTGCAGCAGATCCGCCGCCTTGAGGAACACGGAGGCCCGCGCCTCCCAGGGCAGGTTCGCCCACTCCTTGTGCGAATGCATGGCGCCATGGATCGCCTGCTTCACCTCCGCTTCGCCCCCCTGGTGGAAGTCTCCTAGCACCCGGCGGTGGTTGTGGGGCATCACCGACTGCCCCAGCTTGCCCGTGTGCACCTCGTGGCCATTGATGATCATCGGCATCTCGATCCTGGCGACCTCCATCTCCTCGAGCTTCGCCTTGAGCGAAGCACGCTCCGGGCTCCCCGGCAGATACCCCTTCACGGGCTCGTTCACGGGGGTGGGGACCTTCGAAATGGCGAGGGACATGGCGGCTCCAGGCGAAGGGTTCATTGTAAGCGGCCCATTGCAATCAGTGGATCACGCATTACCTTTGTAATGAGAGGTGGGTCCATGACCATCGCGCAGTCCAGAATCACCGCCCAGGGCCAGGTGACGATCCCCGTGGCCGTCATGCGGCTGTTCGGATTGGCTCCCGGGGAAGTCATCGAATGGGACGAACAGGAGGGCCAACTGATTGTCCAGAAGGCGGGCCAGTTTGCCCTTGAGGACATCCAAAACGCCCTTCAAATCCCAGCTGGCCTCCACAAGACGGACGAACAAATCCGGAAGGGGCTCGTGGCGCGGGCGAAGGCGAAGCATGCGAGCCGTTGACACCAACGTGCTCGTTCGCGCCCTCACGGGCGACGACCGGATTCAGAGCCCCGCTGCGATCGCCTTCATCCAGGCCGATGGCCCCGTGTGGGTCTCCCATGCCGTGCTGATGGAAACGGTCTGGGTCCTCGAGTCCGTGTACGACCAAGGCAAGCCCCAGCTGGTGGAGGCCCTGATCCGGATCCAAGACAACAGGGACATCGCCCTAGAGGAACCCGCGGTGGTTCGCGCCGCCCTCGCCCTCTACCAGTCCAAGGGGAAGCCAAACTTCGAGGACTGTCTGATCCTCGAAATCGCGAGAAAAGCGGGGCACCTCCCCCTCGCCACCTTCGACAAGGCCCTCGGAAAAATCGAAGGAACCAAGCTGCTCTCCTCCTAAGCGGCAGCGCTCCACCCATGTCTTTTCATAAACAGAAAACCGCCCAAAGGGCGGTTTTCTGCAGTGGAGAGCTCAGAACTACATCTGATCCTTGAGCCCCTTGGCGACCTTGAAGACGACCTTGCGGCCGGCGGGGATCTCGATCTTCTCGC
>CAYWDR010000063.1:0-15993 GCA_964457075.1 uncultured Solibacteraceae bacterium | reverse complement strand
GCAGGGCCGCCGGGCGATCGTCAACATGATCGCGGGAACCCGACCCCCCCCCGCCAGAGCGCCTCCAATACCGCCACCTGGACGGCTGAGAACCCCGCCGCCGCCGTCACCCCGACCGCCCTCCAGACCGACCTGCTCACCCTCACCCCCAAGCAGATCCTGGCCCAGAGCAGCATCACCAAGACCCTGCTCAACCAGTCCACCCCCGAGGCCGACGCGCTCATCATGCGCGATCTGGCCCTCGTGCACGCCATCGCCCTGGATCAAGCCGCCATCAACGGCTCCGGCGCCCCCGCCCCCACCGGCATCCTCAACACCGCCGGCATCGGCGACGTCGCCGGCGGCACCAACGGCCTGGCCCCCACCTGGGATCACCTGGTCGAGCTGGAGTCCGACCTCGCCTCGGCCAATGCCGACGTCGACATCATGGCCCTCCTCACCACCCCGGGCGTGCGGGGCAAGCTGAAGCGCACCCAGAAGTTCGCCAGCACGAACGGCGATGACCTCTGGAAGGCCTTCAAGGATCAGGGCTACCGCGCCGAAGTCTCCAACAACGTCCCGAACACCCTCGTGAAGGGTACCTCGGGCGCGATCTGCCACGCCCTGATCTTCGGCAACTGGCCCGAGCTCATGATCGGCGAGTGGGGCGCGTTCGAAATCCTTACCGACCCCTACACCCAGGCCGGCAAGGGGCTCGTCGTGCTCACCTCCAGCCAGTTCGCTGACTGTGGTGTGCGCCACGCCGCCAGCTTCAGCGCCATGAAGGACGCCCTCACAGCCTAAACGAGGGGCTGCGCCGGGGGAGGTCTCGCACCTCCCCCGGTCTTCTGGAGGTACTACCCATGCAAGTTCGAATGATCTTCAGCAAGGTGCACCCCGCCACTGGCCTGGTCGTCATGTACGGCGACCGCCTCGACATCCCCGAGGAACTGGCCGAGGTGTGGATCGCCGCCGGCGCCTGCGAGGCTGCCGGCCTCGAAGCCGCCACCGCGCCCCCTGGCCTGCCCGAGGGGGAGGATCCCCTCCCCGTGGATGAACCCGCCGCCATCGAGGAGGCGGAAGAGCCCGCCGACGAGGATCCCCTCCCTGTGGATGAACCCGTGCCCGCGGCGCCCAGGCCCCAGGGCCGTCGTGGCGGCCGGTAACCCATGAGCCTGCAGTCGGACCTCCGCGAGATGATGCGCGATTTCGGCGTGTCCCTGGTCTTCCAGGGATACTTGGGCCGGGGTTGCGTATCCGTGGCCACCGAGGAGGATTCCCTCGTCGGTGATCAGGTCGTGGCGGGGAAAACCCGGGCCGTGACATTCCCGACCTCCGACCTTCCCGGGCTGAAGATCGGCTCCAACCTGAGCGTGGGTGGTGTGGCCTTCGTGGTTCGCGCCCTCCGCCTCCAGGATGATGGCGCCGTCTCCAAGGCCTACTTGGGGGCCTCATGAGCACACGCCAGAAGCAGATCCGCGCCTTCCTGTTCGCCGCAATTTCGGCTGGCGTTCCCACGGGCACCACCGTGCACCAGGATCGGCGCAAGCCCCTGGAGCAGGAATCGCTCCCCTCCGTGACGATCTTCAGCGTCTCGGATCGGCCTGCGGAAGAGGATGTGGATCACGGACGTCCCCACATGCGCGTCTATACCCTGCGCGCCGAGTGCATCACCACGGGGCGACCCGATGATGACGCGACCGACGATCTGGCTGAGGCGGTGCGGGTCGCCGTCTTCCAGGACCAGGGGTGCGGGGGGCTCGCAGAGCGGATCGGATTCTCCGGCCAGCAGTGGGACGGCGCCGAGCTGGAAGAGGCCTACGCCGCCACCGCCCTGGATTTCGCCGTGACCTACCTCCACGAGGTGAATACATGAGCAAGACCGCCCAGGTGATCCACCACGGATCGACCCTCTGCCTCAACCGCAGCCATCACGCATCCATCCCCAAGGAGGGCCTGGAGCTTCGGGCAGATACCGCCGTCGAAGTGCCTGCCGCCCTCCTCGGCTTCCTCTGTTCCATTCCCGCTGTGGAGGTGCTCGCCACTCCCATGGCTCCCTCACCCTCGCCTGAGAAGGCCTAAGGAGCGCCAGCCATGACTGCCTCTTTCAACTCCAAAGCGATCCAGGCCGGCCCTGGTGAGCTCTACCTCGCCCTCTCTCTGGCGACCGTCGTCGGCGTGACCACCACCGCGATCGTGAAGGAGCTTTTCGGCACCTTCTACGTCGACGGCGATATCCGCCTGGCGCTGAAGGGCGGCATCGTGCCCTGGGCCGTCCTGAACAACGGCGGGTTCAAGGGGAAGCTGAAGCAGAAGGCCTTGAAGGCCAATCCCAACAACGCCCCCGAGTTCACCATCGGCTACGAGGAAATCGGCTACGAGGCCGAGGTCGTCGCGATGGATGCCGACGTACAGAAGATGAAGGACGTCCTCAGCGCCCAGACGGCCCAGGTCCTCACCCTCGCCGCCAGCGCCACCCAGGCCGCCCGCGAGACCATTCTCGGCGGCGGTCAAACCCAGGCCACGGAATACATGGCTATGTACCGCTTCGAGTCCCGCAAGGTGCCCGGGGAGTTCCGCAATATCCTCATCCCCGCCTGCACCCTGGAATCCGACAGCGATCTCGAGCGCTCGAAAGGCAAGATCTCCGAGCTGAAGGTCAAGATCGTCGCCAAGGGCTTCGACCTCCTGCTCGATCCGGTCACCGGTAAGCCGGTGGTGTGGATGGAGGACTATGTCACCGCGGCCCACTCGTGATGAACCTCTCGACCAGCCAATTCCAGCTGGGCCTGCCTCTGCTGGCCTCCATGGACCTGGGAGGGCTCCTCCCGGCCATGGAGCGCCTCCAGGGTGGCGACCTCTCCGCCCTGAACGACGTGGTGCGGTCCCTCGGCAAAGCCTGCGAGGCCCGGATGCTTTCCCGCGTGGTGGCCATCGTCAAGGCCACCTCCGACCAGCTCGACGCCGCGCAGCTCGACCCCTCGATCCTCGCCCAACTCGAGGCAGAAGCCTCCCGGGCGCCCTTCACCGAGTCCCTGCAGGTGGCCATCAGTTTTTTCGAGCAATTGCTCGGCTCGTCTCAGAGCATCCACGCCTTTTCACGGCCTCAAAAGGGCCCCGAGGGCGAGGGATCAACCCAGGGCGATTCCCCCTCCAGCGTCTAGTGGCGCCCATGGCAGGGGGCTGGGCCCAGGCTGGTCGGCTCCCCGCCTCGGAGGCTCTGGCCTGGGCGGATGCGCACCTGCGTGACCGAGCACAGAAGGCCTATCAGCACGCGCTACAAGTGTGGGCGAGCATCACCCCCGCCTTTGCGAACAGCAGTCAGGAACCCCCGGCGCCGCCGGAACCTCCGGAGGATTGATGATTCAGGGCCTGCGGGACGCCCGAGAGAGCCGGGCCGCATCGGCGGCCAGCTGGCGGTCCAGGGCCCTGCTCAACCTCGTCCCGCTCGTGCGGACCCCCCGCCATGCCCTTCGCACGGCGGCGACGAGCATCAAGATTCCGAGGGCAGCGAGGACGGTCCAAACCATGGCGTTGAAGTCTACGCCCCCAGCCAGTGCGGAGCAAGCCCATGGGTGACACCCAGGTAAGAGTTCAGATCACGGGCGAGGCTTCTGGTCTCATCGGGGCCCTGGGCCAAGTCCAGGCCAAGGTCGGAGAGATCGCCCGCGCCACCCAGACCTCAACCACCGCCGTGACGGCCTCCTTCGAAGGCCAGGCCCAGGCGGTGGCCAAAGTCGACCATGGGCTGAGGGACCTCATCGCCGTGGTGGCCTCCCTCGGGGGCCTCGGATCCCTGGTCGCCAGTTTCAAGGATTCAGCCCTCCAGGCCGAGCGGCTTCAAAACAGCCTCCGCTTCGCCACCGGAAATGCCATCACGGCGGCCGACGCCCATTCCTGGTTGAAGACGGTCGTGCAGGAGCTGGGCCTGGAAATGGGCGCGGCCTCCCGGGGCTTCATGACCCTGGCCGCTGCCGCCCGGGGCACCTCCCTGGAAGGCCAGGGCGTGCAGACGATCTTCCGCGCGGTGGCCTCGGCCACGACGGCCCTGGGCCTCTCCGCCGACCAGGCCGAGGGTTCCTTCCTGGCGATCTCCCAAATGATTTCCAAAGGCAAGGTGAGCGCCGAGGAGCTTCGCGGGCAGCTCGGTGAGCGGCTGCCCGGCGCGTTCAACTTGGCCGCCCAGGCCATGGGCGTCACCACGGGTGAGCTCGACGTGATGCTGAAGAAAGGCGAGGTCGTCGCCTCCGACTTCCTGCCCAAGTTCGCGGCGGAGCTACAGAAGGCTTTCGGCGCGGATGCCGCAGCGGCAGCCTCGGGCACCCAGGCCTCCCTGAACCGGCTCGGCACCGCCTGGACGGAACTCCAGCAGACCGTCGCCAAGAGCGGACTCACGCAGGCGGCCGGCGGCGCCGTGGACGCCCTCACGAAATCCCTCCGAGCTGCCGTCACGGACGGCTCGGCGGCGACCCTGGGGCAGACCCTGGGCACCGTCGTGCGCGGACTCTCGGGCCTCACCCAGGGGCTGTGGGAGCACCGGGACGCCATGCTGGTGGTGGTGGGCCTGTGGACCGCCTGGAAGATGGGCCCCGCCGTAGCCGCAGGGATCTCCGCCGTGAAGGATCTCACGGCGACGATCATCAAGATGGGCAGCACCAAGACGGTCGTCGACGCCCTGAGCGGCGCCACCTCCACCATGACGACGGGCTTCAGCCTCGCCACGGCGGCCTCTGGTGGGCTCAAGCTGGCCATCACCGCGCTGGGCGGCCCCGTGGGGGCCATTGTGGCGCTCGTGGGCGCCGTGGTCGTCGGGCTTACGGTCTGGGCCATGGCCAGCAAAGACACCACCGGCCAGGTGCTGAAGGATGCAGGCGAGCGCATCAACGCCCTGAAGGAGGAGATCCGGCTCTACAAGGAGCGGCAGCGCCAGGCCGGGGGCCAGAACTTTCAAGAGAAGGCCTCCGATGGGGTGCTCACCGATCTGAAGAAGCTGGAGCAGGAGTACGGCGCCAGGCAGGTGCGGATCAAGAAGATCCAGGACGAGATCGCCCGTTTCGGCGAGCTGGGCGCGGGCGGAGGAACGGGTGGGGATACCCCTGCCATCGATCGGCTGCGCGAGGAGCAGACCGCCGCCGCCAAGGTGCTCTCCACCTACCGAGAGTTGACGGGCCTCGAAATCGAGCGCCAGGGCATCGCCGAAGAGGAACGGAAGAAGCAGGCCGCCATGGTGGCCGCCATCAAGGCCGCCGAGGATGCCGCGAAGAAGGCGGGCGGCGGCGTCTCCGGTGAGGATAAGGCGTACAAGGCCATGGAGCAGCTGGTGGCCCGCGAGGCGCAGCTGCGGAAGCAGCGCCAATCCGACTGGGAGAAGCACCAGGGCGACGTCTTCGAGCTGTATGGCACCGAGCTGGACCGTGAGGAACGAAAGCTCAACACCCACTATGACGAAATGCTCCGCCGGGTCCGGGAGTTCAACGGAACTCAGGCCCAGCTGGACGACGTCGAGGCCCAGCGTGAGGCGGCCCTCCAGGAGGCTCGCACCGAGTCCGTACGCAAGGCCACCGAAGAGCGCATGCGCCTGGCCCGCGAGGAGGCCGAGGAGCGCATGCGCTATCTGGAGCAGTACGGCACCGCCCAGCAGGGCTGGCAGGCGGGCCTCGAAGCCTTCACCCAGCGCGCAGGAACGGCCTTCACCTCGATGCGCGACATGGCCATGAATGCCATGGGCGGCATTCAGAACAGCTTCGCCCGCGGGATCGCGGGTCTCATCACCGGGCAGATGCGCCTTGGGCAGGCCCTGAAGGCCGTATGGCAGGGCATCATCGGGACCATTGCCCAGTTCGTGGCCCAGTACATCGCCCGCATGATCGCCTTGGCCATCGCCAAGCGCCTTTTAGGGGAGCAAGAGAAGGAAGTCGAATCGAGCAAGGCCGTGGCCTCCCAGCATGCGGCTGCGGCGGGGATCTTCGCCGCGCACAGCGGCATCCCCTTCGTGGGCCCCGTGATCGCGGCGGGCTTCATCGCCATGATGAACGTCGTCCTGGGTACCAACATTGCCTCGGCCAAGGGCATGAGCGCAACCGCCCGGGCCACGGGCGGCCTTGCGGGTCTCCACGGCCCTGAGCTGACGCTCCTCGGGGAGAACGGGATCCCTGAGGTCGTGGCGCCCGAGAAGGATTTCAAAGCCTGGGCTGGGAGCTACGCGGCCCTGGGCGCGAACCTCGCAAGCTCTGAGCTGCGGGAACGCGAGTACCAAACCCAGGCGAGCCGATACGCCGCCCAGGGATCCGAAGCCGCAGGGCAAGGCGCTGGCTCCCCGATGATCGCCCACGTCGATCTCCGCGGCGCCACCATCATGGACACCTCCGACCGGGGGCTGGAGCGCCTGGGCAACATGGTCATCGCCGCCACCCAAGTGGCCGCGCGGCGCCGGGGACAGGTGGTCGAGCCTGGCCAGGTCTTCGGGGGCGTCTGATGTCGACCTGGCACGTCCGGGCCATTGAGCGCCTCGGCACCCCGCTTCCGGCCTGGCCCACGATCTGGGGTCCGGCCTCGCCCGGGGCGGATCCCCTCGCCGCCAATGGCCTGCGCACGGTGGACCTCACGCCTTCGCTGAGCCCCTTGCAGGATTTCAGCAGCATCCTGGAACGCGACCTCACCAAGGCTAGCTTCGGCAGCCTGCCCCTCGATCTGGTGGACGCCGACGAATCCATGGCCATCCTGCTGGGCCCTGCCAGCGCCACCCTGGCCACCACCGATCGATACTACGGCCCCTGGATCGAGGTGACGGAGGTCTGGATGGGCGGCTCCGCTGTGCGCTTCACCGGCTATCTGGACGAGACCAGCCTGCAATGGGATGAGGCCGCCGCCACCACCAAGGCCACGGCCCTACATGCCAGCCAGCTGCTGCGTGAGCGCCTGCTGAAGACGATGCCCGAGCCGCTGCGGCCCTATCCCAGCATGCCCACGGTGGCCGGCCAGGCCTTCACCCAATCTACTGCCGACGCCCTACTGGCCGCCGCCGCGCCCGCCTACGCCCAGCGCAGCGATGCCGGCGCCCTGGAATCCGCCCTGTGGGCCGCGGGGAAGCTATCGTGGCAAGCCGCCATCTCCAAAGAGGTGGAGCGCACCTGGATCGGCAAGCGCAGCGTGGACGCCACCACCTACTACCCGCCGCCCGCCGCGCCCGCCCAGAGCCTCACCATCGGCGGCACGACCTACGCGGTGGATCACATCGAATGGGACACCACCCTTTCCGCCACCGTCACCTTTGGCACCGTGGGGGACTCCACCACCACCGACACCTACAGCGTGGCCCGCGTCGTGCTTCAGGGCGCCCCGGATCTGACGGGCCTCCTCACCCTTGGCGCCACGGTCTCCTGGGGTATCGCCGAGGCCCTGCGCACGCACTATGTGCTGGCCGAGGCCGTACCGGCCCCCGCGGCGGGCAGCGATGGCCAGCGGTGGCTGCGGCTCTCCAGCGTCGAGCAGCTGGTGGCGGGGGACGTTCTCTCCATCACCTTCTACGACACCATCCAAGCCGTGCAGCGCCGCACCAGCATGGATGTGACGGTGATCGACGTGGACGGCGAGACCGGCACGGCATGGCTGAAGGATCCCCTCACCCAGCCCCTGGTCATCGCCAATGTCCTGAAGATCCGCCGTAACAGCCGAGATCCGGTCCTGTTCGATGGAGTGGTCTACGCCGGGAAGGTGGCCGCGCCCTTCACCCTGGATACCACCTACCTGCGCCCAGCGTCCACCAGCCGCCCGGTGGTGGCCTGGATGCCCCATGACCAGGCCAACCCCCAGATCTACGGCGTGCTCGCCATGCAGACCGTCGACCGCCTGGGCACCCTGCGCCTGGCCCGCCGCGGCGCCCTGCGCAGCAGCGACAACACCTACCCGCTGAACGGCGTGTGGGAGGGCAGCTGGTCGACCGGTTGGAACTGGCTGGGCATGCCCACGGGCGCCAGCCCCCTTCAGGTGCTGGGCGACCTCAACCAGTGGCCCGGGGGTACCAACACCCTGCGGCCGCCGGTCCTCTACGTGCAGGGGGACCTGTCCGGGGGTGCCACCATTCCCCCGAATGGCTGGCGAGGCTTCTACCGCACCTGGAAGAGCCCCACGACCCAGGCCCAGGATCTCGATTCCTGGTGGGATGGCGCCGCGGTGCAATGGGCCAACCGCGCCAACGTGGGACTCATCCCCGCCAAGTTGGTCGCCTACGCCGCCCAGACGGCCATCCCGGGCCGCTACACCCGCACCAACGTCCCTGCCTGGACTTTCGAAGCCCATACCGCCGATAGCACCCTCGGCGCCACCGTGACGCCCGCAATCACCGGCACGCTGCCCACGGGCAATTGGCTGGCCATGGGCATGGGCATCTACCTCCCCGCCGCTGCGGACGAGCAGGAGGCCCTGCTGGGCCTGGTGGTGCCCGACACCGCCCAGCCCTTCACCAGCGTCATTGGCGTGGTGCTAAGCCAGGCCGCCGGCGGCAACCTCACCATTCAGCAGATCCTCAGCCTCTGGGCGACCGGCGCCATCCCCGCGGGCAACTGGGCCCTGGGTGGCGGACTGGTGGTGCAGACCTATACCGAAACCATCGACGGGACCATCTACCCGCGCACGGTCCTTCATAGGTTAAATGGCACCACCCACCTCGCCGTGAGCCTGAAGACCTTGGAGGTGATCCCCCAAAGCATTCAGCCCCTGGCTCTCACCGGCGCCGCCGGGGCCCGGACGGTCGGCGGCTGGTACGCCCTGGCCCTGGAGACCTACCTAGATGACAACTTCGCCACCACCCGCCGCCTACGGTTCCTCTGGCTGAGTCCCACGTTGACGCTTTTGAACGGTCAAGGCGAGGCAGATCCTTCGGACCCCCTGAACCCCGCCGCCCACTTCCGCAGGGGTGACGTGATCAGCAGCACCATGCCTGATGGCGCCGTGCTCTGCCGTCTGGTGCGCACGGGCGTGGGCGATGGCATGGTGGGATTCTTCGGTGGGCGGCTGTTCCAGATCGACACCCAGATCCCCCGCACCATCGAGCGGCTGGAGGTGGGCGATCTCTCCGCCGCCGACTACCTCGAAAAACTGGCCCAGGCCCTCCTCGCCAGCGCCATCCCGGATGCAGCTGGGAACATCAGATTGGTGAGTCGAGGAAGTGGCCCCCTGCAGATCCAGCCCCTCGCGGAGTCCAACAAGGTCAGCGTGCAGGCGAGCCAGCGCTCCGCCCGGAGGACCCTCCAGACCTATCGCGGCTACGTCTCTGAGGTGCGGGTCAACTACACGGATGCCATCACCGGGGAATCCGCCCAGGCCGTGGTCGCACCCGAGCACCAGGGCGGGAAAGTCCTCAGCCTGGACATGGGAACGTTGGTGGGCAGCGTCACGGCGGCCCGGGCCATCGGCGAGGCGGTGGCCTACTGGTTCGGCCCGCCTGCGGGTGTGGTCACCGAGACCTGGACGGATGGCACGGGTGGCGTGGCGCAGGATCTGGATCCCGTCTTCTGGTCCACCTGGCAGGTCGGGGATCTGATCACCTTCACCACCCACACCCCCAGTTCCACCACTCCGATCGAGGCCTGGAAGCTCCACCAGCTCAAGCCTCGCCTTGAGGACCGGAGCATCGACGTGGAGCTGCTGAAGCTCCCCATCCAACTCATCCCGGCGGATCTATGAGCTACGTCGTCTACGGCACCAGCAAAAGCCGGATCACCCTCTACGCCGCCGACGGCGTGACGAACAAGTACCGCATCACCCTCCAGAAGGAGGGCCGGGAAGGGCTCAAGCTGAGCTTCAAACCCGAGGGCGCGCCCCACCAGCTGGGCAGCGGGGCGGCTTGGGCGAAGGCTTGGACGCACCGGGGCTTCCGCGCCACCCTCGATATCAAGTGGCCCCATGGCATGGAGAGCATCCTCGAAACCTGGACGGCCGGCGCCTGGGGCGCCCCCACCCCCATCCTCACCGCCACGGCCCTCAGCCTGATCTTCACCTGGGGTTTCCAGTCGCCCTGCCTGATCGAGCCCCACCTCGACAAGGCCTACAGCTTCAGCGCCCAGCCGGACCCCAGCAAGGCCTTGGAGCTGCGGGACGTGAAGGGCGTGGCGCACACCGGCCTGGGGCTGGTCCTCGTGGCCACCGCCGTGGCGCCCCTGCCGGATTGGGCCAGCCTATGAGCTACACGGTCACGGCCACCGCGCCTCCGACCCGCATCACGCTCCTGGATGGTGCAGGGGGTGCGGCTGTGCGGTGGACGCTCCAAGCTCCGGAGCGGGAGGGAAGATCCCTGCGTTGGAAGCCTGAGGGAGTCCTGCGCACCTTGGGCAGTGGCCAGACCTGGCGCCGGATCTGGCGTCACCGGGGCTTCCGCCAGGAGTTGGGGATCCGGTGGAGCCACGGCCTCATCAGCCTGCGGGAAACCTGGACAGGCGCCACCTGGTCCACCGGCGAGGTGCGTCCCACGGCCGAAGCTCATAGCGAGATCCTCGATTGGGCGGCCCGTCTTCCCGTCCAAGTGGAGCCCTTCCTGGGCACGTCCATCTCCCAATTCCAGGCCCAGGTGACCGAGAAGGGGCCCAGCCTCCAGGACACCAAGGGCGTTGCGCACCCCCGCCTGGAGCTCGTGCTCGCCGCCACCGCCCTGGTGTCCGGGGTGTTCATCCAACGAGCCCTCGGCTGGGGCATCGGGCCCTGGGGCCTGCTTCCGTGGGGTGATTGATGCCGTTTCCGACCACCCCTAACCTCGGCCTCCCGCTGGTCCCTGATAGGGATCAGGACTGGGGGGAAGCCATGCGCGGGGCAATGGCGATCCTGGACGGTGCCGCGCCCACCCGCGCAACCGCAGCCGCCAGTACGGGCACCATCGGGGTGGGCACCCGGGCTGAGATCCCCATCACCCTCGCCAAGAGCTGCGATATCCAGAAGATCGCCACGGACTATCCGGCTTACGTCGTCATCTACAACACGGCGGCATCAAGGGCGGCGGATAGCGCACGGATCAGCACCGTGGACCCCACACCAGGAACAGGGGTCCTGACTGAAGTGACCACGACCGCCGCGCTCCTCGGGATCCCGATGAGCCCTGTGCCGGTGTTCGTCAATGACGACGCTACGCCCGCAGCCACTTGCTATCTAAGCGTGCAGAACAAGGACTCAGTGAGCCGGGACATCACCGTAACGATCACCTACACCCAGAGGGAAGCATGAGCACCTATCTAAAGTACGACGACACCGAAGTCCCCCTCGGGTACACGACCTATGAGGCGATCGGAGTCCTGAAGGCGACGCTCACGAGCGTCTCATGGCAGATCATCCAGGAGTCCGTGGAGATCGCCGCCTACCTGGGGGGCATGACCACGCCCTCGAACGCATTCGATAATTCACCCTCCACCAACACGACCTCTTCGGCGGCGCTTCCGCTCCAACTCGGGGCTCAGGTTCCCGTCGCCTTCGCGGCGACGCAATGCACGATCATCGGCCCTGCCACGGCGAACCAGGCGCCCAAGGATTTCACCATCGAGTACAGCGACGATGGCTCCTCCTGGACGACCGTGGCTACGGTGACGGGTGAGGCCGGTTGGTTCGGGTATGAGCGAAAGGTGTACTCGTGGGCAGCGGCGGGGGCCCACACCTACTGGCGCATCAATGTCTCGGCGCGAAATGGGGGTACGTCCCTGACGATCATCGAGCTGATGTTCGAGGATGCGGCGGGGAAGACGATCAGCGGGATCGCCTCCATGACGGTCCTCCCTCCTGCGACGGAAAGCCTCGGCAACGGCAAGGCGCGGGATGCCGTGCGGTTTGAGATCAACAGCTTGGGCACGACCCTCCAGCTCATCCCCGTCATGCACATGCTCCAGGACCACCCTCAGATCCTCCAGATCTGGGACAAAACGGCGGGGGCCGTGGCGTGCGCCTGCACCCTCAACGGCATCACCGTGACGGGGGCCACGGGGAGCGCCGGGAGCACGGCGATTCAAAACCTCCGGGCGCTCTATGATGCGATCCGAACTTCAACCGACGCGAACTTCACGGCCTATAAGTGGTCCTACCAGACGGCGGCTCCGCAAAACGGGAATGAAACCTACTCGGTCATCTACGGGGAGCAGATCACCCCCGGCCCCAATCTGAGCTTCAGCGTCAATGCGGATACGAATGGGTTCGTGGCGGGCGGTTACGCCAAGGCGGGCATCGCCCCGGCGAACTCGGCCCCTGCCATCGCAGGGCTCTATCTCACCATCGACTTGACCTCTGGATTCATCCCCTTCTGGCAGGTCAACGCCCGGGGTTTTGCCCTGGGGGTCAAAACGCCCGCCAACTACTACGGCCCTATCCATGCGTGCTGGGGGGACAATGCGAAGGCTCTGGCCAGCCTCCCTCCCAATGCGGGTGTCCACGCCACACCCATTGAACTGGTCATTGGATTCGATGCCGCGAGCACCTCTTTGGACGCGACGGGCTACGCAGGCCACGCCTGGACCATGGGCCAGATGAAGCAAGCATACGCATTCGGGGCGTTCTACCCCGCGCAAAACAACTACCACGGCGCGCATCCCCTGGGCGGGTATGGGCTCAGGGATCGGTTCGCGGATGGGTGTGGCACCGCCGCCGTGCCTACGACCTACGCCCTTCGGGCGAGCGGCGTTTGGGCGGGGAGTGATTCCGTGGGTGATAACTTCCAAATCCACCGGATGGTGGCTTCCAGCGTCGCCCTGTCGGCAGGAGGCAGCTACCTTTTTGGCGGGTACTTGACCAACCTATTCGGTCCCAACGTGGATTTCCAGGACTGGTACAAGTTCCGTGGCACGGCCTCCAACGAGGCGCTGGTCTTCGTGGCGGATTCCGCCCAGATCTCCACGATCCCCTCGGCCCTGGACGCCACGACGATGTACACGGCGCTGGCCGTGGAGGATGGCACGCAATTCCAGGCCACGGGTGGGCTCGTCATCATCGATGACGAGGCCTTCACCTACACGGGCGTGTCCTCCAACACGCTTACGGGCGTCACGCGGGGCGTCTATGGAAGCGCGAAGGCCGCGCACTATGCGGGCGAGGTCTGCGCTCAAGGGCTGTGGTTCACGATCATCAACGGCGGGGCGATCTTCGCCGGATTCAACAAGCCCGTGTAGGGGGACGGATGACGACGAAGGCCTACATCGATCCCTCCGCTGGGCCCTTGAGGATGCGGCCAACGGCCCCGGTGCCGGCCCTACCTGTCGCGTGGGCCATCGTGACCAAGGGGATGCTGCTCCATAAGGTGACGCCCTCCGAGGCGCTCCCCCTCCTCGGGATGAGGCTGGCCCCTCTTTCCACGGTGGTCCCAAGCATTCCACCCCCATCCATGGGGAGGCTGAAGACGGTCTACTTTCCCGCGGTGTACTCCCGCGCCCGCATCAAGCGGCCCCTTTACGGCCAGCTCTGGCCGAGGACGAGGTGAGCCCCGATCCGGGAGTTTGACGGCTCTTTGTCTCACAGATTGAGACAGCCTTCCACGAGGCACGGGCTGAGCCTGAACCGTGGGGGGACACCTGCATCCTGCGGGCCCTCCACTGGTTTAGGGTCTCCCGACCCATTGATGAGAGCCCCCCACCCCCATGGTCCTCACCCCCGCCGAGATCGCCGACGCCCTCCACGCTCCTGCTGGAAACGTGGAGGTGTTCTGGCCCATGATCATCCAGGGCCTCATCGACGAGGGCATCCACACCGCCGCCTGCGAGGTGGCCGCGGCTGCCACCATCGGGACGGAGCTGCCCAAATTCGCGCCCATCCAGGAGATGGGCCCCACTGCCTACTTCCAGCGGTACGAGGGCAGCAAGATCCTGGGGAACACCCAGGCTGGCGACGGCTACAAGTTCCGTGGACGTGGATTCATCCAGCTCACGGGCCGGGACAACTACACCCGCTACGGCCGCCTCATTGGCGTGGACCTGGTGGGCAACCCCGATCTGGCCCTTGACCCCAAAGCGGCCGCCCGGATCTTCGCGTCCTACTTCCGCTCCCGGGGCGTCCACCTCGCCGCCGAGGGACACAGCTGGCTGAAGGTGCGGCGGCTGGTGAACGGCACCAACGCGGCCACCGGCCTACCTAATGGGATCGACCGCTTCATGGCCCTGGTGGGAAAGCTCTGCCCGAAGGCGGGGATCTGATGGAGAAGCCACCGAACGTGATCCTTCGCATCCTTCGGGCTGACCATCCCGAGCGGGTGACAGCCGCCGCCCTCCTGGTCGGCTGCACATGCCTCGGCGCGGCCAGCGTTATCCTCGCCGTTGCAGCCTTCGGGGGCAAGGAAGTCGGCGCGCCCATGCTGGCCGTCACGGGTGCCATGGGCGCCCTCATCGGGTACGCCTACGCCAAGGCGAAGACCGCCGAGGCCGGCCCGTGACCCCGGCAACCCGCCCCCTCCTGGGCCTCGTTGTGTTAGCGGGGCTCTTCTGCTGGCTGGTGGTCGGCATTGAATCATGCCACCGCACCACTGAGACCAAACACGAACAAAAGGATCACGAGGCCAAGGGGCGAGCGGATGCGCACGAGGGAGAAGCTGGTCAGGCGGATGCGCGAGCGGCGGCCCGGGAAGGGGATCTCGCCCAGAGTAAGGCCGACACCGAGCGCCTCCGTCTCGAGCTGGAGCGTCTGCGGCGCCGCCCTGTGGCGGTTCGTCCCATCGAGCCCGGCACCTCCGCCCTGGCTGAACCTGTGGCTGATCTTGCGCCCCTGGTGGCCAAGCAAGACGAACTGATCCAGGCACTGGAAAAAGACAATGGGCTGCTGCGTGCGCAGCTCATCGACGTGACCGCAGGCCGGGACAAGTGGCGCCTCACCGCGAAGGCCCGCGAGGACCAGGTGTTCTCCCTGGAGCTGGCCCTCGAAGCCCAGAAGGCCATGACCCGGGGCGCGCTATGGCGCGGGCGCCTCCAGGGCTTCGCCGTTGGGTTTGCAGCGCACGACATTGCCGGGAGGATCCGTTGACGACCGAGCACACCCGCCGGGAGTGGCACCTCGACAAAGCCTTTAGCGTCCAAAGCCTGCTCCAGGCGGCCATGGTGCTCGGCGCCGTCTATGCCTACCTCAGCACTCTGGAATCCCGCGTGACGGTGATCGAGCGAGCCGCCATGGCGCAGATCCGCAAGGACTCCGAGCAGGACCAGGAGACCCGCAACCTCCGCCAGGAGATCCGCGACGACCTGAAGGAAATCCGCGCCCTGCTTGAAAACCGCCCCCGGAGGTAGCCATGACCCTCTCCATCAATACGCCCATCGCGAATGCCCAGCTGGATGCCTACGGTGCGTACTTCAACAGCGGGACCCTCAATGTCTACTCCGGCGAGGTGCCTGCAGATGCCGCAACCGCCCTGGGTGGCGCGGTCCTGCTCGGCACGCTCTCGATGGGTGCCACTGCGTTCTCTGCAGCCGCGGATGGATCCATGTCGGCGAACGCCATCACTCAGGACTCCGCGGCTGACGCAGGCGGCACGGCCAGCTTCTATTGAGCCTTCAAGTCTGATGGCACGTGCATCGAGCAGGGCAGCGTCACGGACACGGGCGGCGGCGGGGAGTTGGAACTGAACACGACGACCATCGCGGCCGGCGGGCCGATCCAGGTCTCTTCGTTCGTCCGGACAATGAAATGACCGTCAAACACGCGTTCGTAAGCCCAAAGGCTGATGGCGGTGACACAACCATCACCCGGCCTTCGGACTGGAACGCCGACCACGTCATCGATAACGATGGACTGCTGCTCCCTGCCCCAACCTTGGATCCCGGCGCGCCCGAAGCCGGGGAGCTCCGGGTCTACGGGAAGTCAATCTGCGGACGGGCGTTCCTGAAAAGCATTGGGCCCTCCGGTATGGACGTGCCTTATCAGGCCAGTCTGTGGGCACAAAGGTTGGCGATTTGGAACCCCCCCGGGAACGGCACGGGTGTCCCTGGCGTCTTCGGCATGGCGGCGTTCACGGCCACCGGCACGGTAACCACTCGCACCATCACCACCACCCAGATGTTCACGCGCACCCGT
>CAYWDR010000062.1:13197-16078 GCA_964457075.1 uncultured Solibacteraceae bacterium | reverse complement strand
CACTTGTGAACGAGGCCGGGTAGGACTTGGAGTAAGCTCGAAGATTCGGCGCCCGCGGGCGCCGCGGGAGTGCCGATGATCCGCAAGCAGGAGGCCCTGGACTATCACGCGGTGGGGCGGAAGGGGAAGATCGAAGTCGTCCCCACCAAGCCCACCAGCACGGCCAGGGATCTCGCCCTGGCCTACACTCCGGGCGTGGCCGAGCCGTGTCTGGAGATCGAGAAGAATCCCGAGGACGCCTACCAGTACACCGCCAAGGGCAATCTCGTGGCCGTCATCAGCAACGGCACGGCCGTGCTGGGTCTCGGCAACATCGGCGCCCTCGCCGGGAAGCCGGTGATGGAGGGCAAGGGCGTGCTCTTCAAGCGCTTCGCCGACATCGACGTCTTCGACATCGAAGTCGATGAGCACGACACGGAGAAGCTGATCCAGATCATCAAGAGCCTGGAGCCCACCTTCGGAGGCATCAACCTCGAGGACATCAAAGCCCCGGAGTGCTTCGAGATCGAGACGAGGCTGAAGAAGGAGATGAACATCCCCGTCTTCCACGACGATCAGCACGGCACGGCCATCATCGCGACCGCCGCGCTCCTGAACGCCTCCGGGCTCATGGGCCGCGAGCTGGCGTCGATGAAGGTCGTCTTCAGCGGCGCCGGAGCCGCCGCCATCGCCACCGCCCGGATGTTCCTCGTGGCCGGCGTGAAGCTCGAAAACCTCTGGCTCTGCGATACCAAGGGCCTCGTCCACACGGGCCGCACCGACGGCATGAACGAGCACAAGGCGATGTTCGCCAAACCCAGCGAATGCCGCTCCCTCGGCGACATCATCGCTGGAGCGGATTGTTTCGTGGGCTGCTCCAGCAAGGGCGTGTTGACGCCCGCCATGATTCTCAGCATGGCGAAGGATCCCATCGTCTTCGCCCTGGCGAACCCCGAACCGGAGATCGACTACCCCACGGCCAAGGCCACGCGGGACGACATCATCATGGCGACGGGCCGCAGCGACTACCCCAACCAGGTGAACAACGTGCTGGGTTTCCCCTTCATTTTCAGGGGCGCTCTCGACGTGCGAGCCACGGAGATCAACGAGGCCATGAAGCTGGCCGCCGCCAAGGCCCTGGCGGCCCTGGCCCGGGAAGACGTGCCTGAGAGCGTTTCCAAGGCCTATGGCGGCCAGAAGTTCAGTTTCGGCCGCGACTACATCATCCCCAAGCCCTTCGATCCCCGCGTGCTGCTGTGGGTAGCGCCCGCCGTCGCGAAGGCGGCCATGGAAAGCGGCGTGGCCAAGGCGCCCATCGCCGACTTCCAGAAGTACAAGGAACAGTTGGAGGGCCTGCAGGGCCGCAGCAAGGACGTGGTGCGCACCGTCATCAACCGCGCCAAGGCGGATCCCAAGCGGATCGTCTTCCCCGAAGGCGACAACCCCCAGATCCTCCGGGCCTGCCAGGCCATGGTCGACGAGGGCATCTGCAAGCCCATCCTCCTGGGGCGCGTCGATCGCATCCAACAGCTCATCAAGGACCTTCACCTCGACCTTCACGGGGCGCAGATCCTCGATCCGGAAGAGGCCGAGTGCCGCGAAGAGATGGTCAAGGCGTACCACGAGCTGCGCCAGCGCAAGGGCGTCACCCGCTTCGAGGCGGCCCGGCAGACCCGCCGCCGCATCGTCTTCGGGGCCATGATGTGCCGCCTGGGCAAGGCCGACGGCCTCGTGGCGGGCCTCACCAGCTACTACCCGGAGACCATCGGGCCCTGCCTGGAGGTGATCGGGACGCGCCCCGGCGTGAAGCGCGTTTGCGGCGTGTACACCCTGGTGCTGGAGAGCCGCGTGCTCTTCTTCGCGGACACGACGATGAACGTGGATCCCACGGCGGAGGAGCTGGCCGAGATCGGCATCCTCGTCGCGGACATGGTGAAGGACCGTTTCGGCATCGAACCCCGCGTGGCCATGCTCTCCTATTCGAACTTCGGGAGCGCCGCCCACGCCAGCCCCCGGAAGATGCAGCGGGCCGCCCAGCTCGTGAAGGACCGCCGGCCGGACCTCAAGTGCGAGGGTGAAATGCAGGCCGACACGGCCCTCAGCGCGGACATCCTCGCGGAAAACTACCCCTTCGCCGACGTGCAGGGCGGCGCCAACGTCCTCATCTTCCCGAACCTGGATAGCGGCAACATCGCCTACAAGCTGATCCAGCGGCTGGCGGGCGCCGAGGTCATCGGCCCCATCACCTGCGGCATGGCCGCCCCCGTCCACGTCCTCCAGCGGCACAGCGACCTGAACGACATCCTCCATCTCACCGCATTGACGGTCGTGGAAGCCCAGCACCGGGGCTGAGGAAGGGACAGTGCTTTAACCGCGAATGGACGCGAATGAATGATTGGCGTTTTCATTCGCGTCCATTCGCGTCATTCGCGGTTAACGTTTTTTGCTTCTCTTTGTGATTGCCGCAGCCGGTTCCGCGGGCGTGCGCAGGGCAGCCTCCCGCAGATCCGCCTTGGCGGCCTCGGGTTCTCCGCGCTGCAGGTGGACCTGGGCCCGGATCTTCCAATGGCCGGGGTCATCGGGTTCGAGGAGGATGAGGTGGGTGCTCGTCCATAGGACTTCGTCCCAGGCCTCGGCCTTGAGGAACCGGGAGTGGAGGTTGCGCACGAGGCGCGCGAGGATGGCCCGGTCGGGGCAGGGAGACATCATCTCCAGTCGGAAGGGGATCCGGCCCTGGGTGGCACGCTGAACGAGATCCGCGGCGCCTTCGATGCCCACGGGCACGCCCTGGTTGAAGGGGTCGAAGCAGAGCAGCCCCAGATCGTGGCGCACGGCGTCAAGGAATTCTCGGCCGAGGACTTCGTGGCCGGCATCCTCCGCACCTGCAACCCCGTCAACGCCG
>CAYWDR010000062.1:0-13187 GCA_964457075.1 uncultured Solibacteraceae bacterium | reverse complement strand
GATCGTGGCGCACGGCGCAAATGAAGTGGCCGGGCAGCGCCACGCCCACGGCGTCGAAGCCCAGGCGCCGGGCCAGCTCGATCCAGAGGATGGAGAGGGCGATGGGCAGGCCCCGCCGGCGCCGGAGCACGATGGGCAGGAGGGCGTTCCGGGGGTCGTCGTAGGTCTGCCGGTCCCCCTGGAACCCCAGTTCGAGGAAGAGGAAGCGGTTCAGCTCATCCAGGGCGCCATGGAAGTTCCAGGGCAGGGGCATCCGGCCGGCGAGCAGGCTCGCCCACGCATCGAGCTGGGTGGTGAGCGGTTCGGGATCCTCGTCATCCAGCAGCGGCGACGTGGCGTGGATGGCGCCCTCCGCGAGCCCCCTGCAGGAGGGATCCCGGGAGAGGTAGTCGTGGAGGCTCACCGCCGCCGCAGCCAGGCCCGAAGGAAGAGGGCGGCGGCCACGATGCCGAGGGCGATCCAGGCCCAGCGGGCCCATTCCGATCCGGCGGCCTTGAGCTTTTCCTGTTCCTCGGCGCGCTTGGCGGCCTCGGAGATGGAGAGCTTTTGCTGGACCTCGCGGGCATCCTTCACGGCCTTCTTCGCGGCCTCCCGGGATTCCTTGAGTTCCTTGGCGGCCTCATCGTCCTGGAGGGCCACGGGGTGGAGGCGGCCCTGCCGGGCCCGATGCCGGCTGGGGGACCAGTGGCCCTCCTCGCCGCCTTGGGCATTGCCGGATTCGATGACGTCGGCCAGCTCCTGGATATCGAGGCGGAGGGCCTGCAGGGTCTCCTGCTGGCGGTATAGCTGGGCGCCCTGGATCCAGAGAAGGCCCAACTGGAGGATGGAAACGGCGACAAGCAGGGAGAGGAGGGTGCGGAGCTTCATGATGCGGCCTCCTCGGCGAAATCCATCCCGGCGTCGCGGCCGAGGATGAAGAGGGTGCGATCGTCCCGGTTCTGCGTCTCGTAGTGGGCCACGTCGGTGAAGATGGCTTCGCAGGCGGCTCTCACGCTTCCGGTGGACCACAGGCGCTGGAGCTGGACGCGCATCCGTTCGAGCCCGTAGAGCTCGCCCTTGCGATCCATGGCTTCCGTGAGGCCGTCGCTGTATAGGACGAGCCAACCGCCGGGCGGGAGCTGGCCACGGTGGACCCCCCAGTCTCCGGGACCCGCCGGGCGCAGGCCGAGGCCCCGGCCGTGCGGATTGAGTTCCTGGAAGGATGCCTTCGATTCCATGAGGAGGGCGCCTGGATGGCCGGCCCGCGCGAGGAGGTAGTTGCCTTCCGCATCCCACTCCAGCAGGGTGAGCGTGAGAAAGCCCTTCTGGCCCAAGAGCGCGCGGAGGGTGTGGTCCAGGGTTTCCAGCATCTCCTCCAGGCCCTGATCGACCCGGCAGGATAGCTCCAGCAGGGCGGTGGCCTGGGCCATGTAGAGGGCCGCGGCGAGGCCCTTGCCGCTGATGTCGCCCACGGCGGCGATCCACTTGCCGCTGGGGCGGCGCTTCACGAAGAGGAGGTCGCCGCCCGTCTCCAGGGCGGGCTCCAGGCGCAGGGCCACTTGGAAGCCGGGAATCTGGGGCGCCTTGGGCAGCAGGCCCTCCTGGATGCGGCGGGCCGTGGCCAGCTCCTGCTCGATGCGCTCCTGGGCGATGACCTTGTGGTGGAGGAGGGCCGTTTCCAGCATTCCGCCCGCGGCCAGGGCCAGCTCCCGAAGCAGCTCCCGGTCCTCGCGCCCGTAGCCCAAGTCGGCGTACTTGCCCCCGATGAGGAGGGCCGAATGGGGCAGGTCATGGGCCAGGAAGAGCACCAGCAGCTGGAGGCCGAGGGCGTCCACGAGGGCGCGCACGTCCTGGCCCTGCTCCCGGATCCAATCCGCCTCTTCGGATCCCAGCCCCAGCACCAGTTCGCGGTTCTCCCGGGCATGGCGGAGCAGGCTCGTGGGGATGATCAGGACGGCGGGACCGAGGCGGAGGGGCTGGCCTTCCTCGTCCTGGGTGTCCAGGGCGGGAAGCGCGAGCGCGGCCCCCTCCACCCGTTGAAGGATGAGAGTCTGCGGTCTGAAGGCCTCCCTCACGGCGTCCTCCAGATTGCGCAGGAGGCCGCGATCCGAGAGGCGCTGCTGGCTCTCCCTCAGGCTTCCCAGGAGGACTTCCCGGGTGGAGGAAATGTCCCGCTTGAAGCGCCGGCGGATGGCGCGGAGGAGGGCCCGCAGCGCCCAGCCCAGGGGCAGGGCGAGGAGGCCCACCAGGGCCCCGGCCCAGGCGGGCGGGATCAGCGAGAGTCCCTGGCCGAACAGGAGGGCCAGGCCGGCGAGATAGAAGCTCAGGGCCGTGCCGAGGACGAAGAAGTAGCCCAACCATCGGACGAGGGCCTTCCGCACGTCGAAGAGCCCGTGCCGCACGATGGCCCACCCGAAGCTCAGGGGGAGCGCCGCGAGGGGGGCCATGAAGATCCATTGGCGCCGCCCGAAGATGAGGCTGTTCTTGAAAACGACCTGGTCGAGGAAGCCGAGGATGCAGAGGTCGATGAGGATGGCGTAGGTGAAGGCAAGGGGTAGCGCCATCACCTGGCGCTGGGTGGGGGGGCTGAGGCGCCAGCCCCGGGTGAAGAAGCCGACCCCGATCACGATGGTGGCCATGCAGACGGAAGCCACGATGGGGATGGGGATCTGAAGTTCGTTGGGCTTCAGTCCGGCCGCCTTCTCCACGGCGGGTGCCGCGAGCAGCCACAGGCCCATGAGGATGAAGCCTCCGTAGAGGGCGGCGAGGATGCGTCGGCTCTTCCGCAATTCGAAGGGGTGGGGGAACCGCAGGAAGAAATGGAGGCAGAGGGGCGGGCCCATGATGATGGCCGTGAGGAAACTGATCCCCGCGCCGATGGCCAGGGCCGGCGGCCACACGGCGGTGGCACCCCGCGCCCCGGCGGCCATCAACAGGCCCACGCAGCCGATGTAGAAGAAGTGGCGGGAACTCTTCCGCTCCGGCGTGCTCACCACCACCATCAGGCTCACGAACCAGAAGATCAGGGCATCGAGCAGGATGCTGAACTGGTAGCTATTGAAGGGCTTCACCAGGCGCACGGGCACCGAGAGCTCTTCGCCGGCCCGCCTGATGACGTAGCTGAGAACGGTCCCCTCGGGCTTGGAGTCGATGAGGCGCTGGGCCGCGGTCAACCCGGCCTGGGACGGGACCACCCGGCGGCCCTGGATCTTCAGGAGCTCGTCTCCCTCAAGGAGGCCGGCCTCCTCCGCGACGCCGTCCGGCAGGATCTCCAGGATGATGACCTTGTCGTTCCGCACGCGCCAGGTGCATTGGTCATCCGTGCGGGCGTAGAGCCACTGGCCCACGACGAAGGATCCAATGGCGAGGATGAGCCCCAGGAGGCTCATCCAGATGAGGCGGCTGCGGATGCGTTTGAGAGCTGGATTCATGGGAGAGTGGGGGCTTGGATCGTGCGGGGGGATGGATGGAACGGCCCAGGTGGATCGTGGTGGGGGGGCGCCGGCGGTTGGGCGCGGCCCTGGCTGAGGATCTGGCGCGGGATCACGAACTGGTGCTGACGAGCTCCCGGCCGTGGGAAGGCGAGGCCTGGCTGGAAGGGCTTCGAAACACCACCGGGGTGGACGCCTTGGAATGGAATGCCCGCGATCCCCGGATGGGTTCCCGCATGATGGCAGATATGGAGGCGCTCGCGGCCCGCGGCCTGCGACTCTCCGGAGCCGTCCTCATGGCGGGCGACTTTCCGGAAACGCCCATGGGGGGGTGGACGGAGGAGATCCTCGATGAAATCTGGCGATTGCACCTCACATTCCCCTTCCTCGCGGCCCAGGCCCTCGCGCCACGGCTCACGCCTGGTTCCTGCCTGCAGCTGGTTCTGGACTCCGCCATCCATAAACCGTTGCTGAAGCGCCTGCCCTATTCCGCCGCGAAAGCGGCTCAAGCCTCATTGGTGATGGGGCTGGCCCGCGCCCTGGCGCCGGACGTGCGCGTCGTCGGCCATGCGCTCGGCACCCTGATTCCCGATGAAGGCCGCGACCCTGCATGGCTGGCCTCCCGCACCCTGCTGAAGCGCAACGGCACGGCCCAGGATCTCGCCCGGGCCGTGCGATACGCCGCGGAAAGCCCCCACCTCACGGGGGAGATCCTCACGCTGGATGGGGGTTGGCGGCTCGTCTGAGGGGCATCGAGGTCCCCATGTAAAGAAGATTTGAACCGCGAATGACGCGAATGAGCGCGAATAGATCCAGTTTGCCGATCTCCATTCGCGAATATCCGCGTCATTCGCGGTTCATTCTCTCCTTACGGGAGCGTTAGCACCTCAATCCGTGAAGGCATGTCCGCGCTGCGGAAGATCCGCTGGGTGGCCTTCTTGAACTGCTCGGGCTTGGCGTTCGGGATGTCGGTGAAGGTCTGGGGATTGCGATCCACGAGGGGGAACCAGCTGCACTGCACCTGGATCATGAGACGGTGACCCTTTTGGAAGGTGTGGAGGACGTCGGGCAGGGTGAAGGCCACTTCCGCGGGGACGTTGGGTTTGAAGGCGATGGGCGCCGACCAGCGCTCCCCGCGGTACTTGCCGCGGATGGTATCGCCGCGCACGAGCATCTGGTAGCCACCCGCGCGCCAGCCCCGGGGGCTGTTCTCGGGATCCTTGGCGTCGTCGGGGAAGACGTCCACGAGCTTCACGACGAAGTCGCTATCGGTGCCCGTGGTGCTGACGTTCAGCACGGCCTTCAAAGGGCCGGCGAGGGTGAGGTCCTCGGTGAGGGGTTCCGTCTCATAGACCATCACGTCGGGGCGGCTGCTGGCGAAGCGCTGATCCTCGGTCATGTAGGTGCGGGTGTAGCCGAAGGTCACGTCCTGCGTGTAGGGCACGGGCTTGTTGGGATCGGCGATGAACTCGTCGAAGCCGGCCTTGGCCTTGGGCTTGTCGAAGCTCACCTTGCCCTTGGCTTCGAAGTAGAGGGTCTTCGGCTGGCCTTCCTTGGGGGGCCAGGTCTCGAACTGGCGCCAGCGGTTGGCCCCCGTCTCGAACATGTTGGCCTTGGCGAGCTTGGGGTCCTCCGCGCCCTTCAGGTGGTGGTTGAAGAACTTCAGCTCCAGCTCCTGCTGGTACCAGGCGGCCGTCTTGCCGCCGAAGGTGGCGTTGCCGATGCGGCTGCCGTCACCGCTGGCCCACTGCCCATGGGTCCAGGGGCCCATGACGAGCCACTGGTTCGTGGCGGGGCTTTGGGCGGCCAGGGTTCGGTACGTGGCGAGCGGCCCGAAGAGGTCCTCGGCGTCGAACCAGCCGCCCACGGTCAGCACGGCGGGCTTCACGGCCTTGAGGTGGGGCCGGAGGTCGCGGGCCTGCCAATAAGCGTCGAAGGTCGTGTGCTTGACGTACTGCGTCCAGATGGGCTCGTTGCCTTTGAGGAGCTTGTCGAAGTTGGCGACGGGGCCCTGCTCCAGGAACCAGCGGTAGCCGTCGGTGACCTTGAGGCCCAGCGGCTTGGGGCTCTCCGCGCTGGGCTTCTCCCGCTTGCTCTGGAAGAAGGTGAAGAAGGTGAAGTTGGCGGCCAGCTGGAAGGCCCCGTTGTGGTAGGTGTCGTCGCCCTGCCAGATGTCGATCATGGGCGCCTGCGGGCTCGCGGCCACGAGGGCGGGGTGGCCGCTGAGCATGCCCTGGATGGTGTAGTGGCCGGGATAGCTGATGCCCCATTGGCCCACCTTGCCGTTGTTGGCGGGGACGTTCTTGATGAGCCACTCCACCGTATCGAAGGTGTCGGTGCCCTCGTCGATGTCCTTCCCCTGCTTCTTGGGGTTCACGGGGCGCATGTCCACGAAGTCGCCCTCGCTCATCCAGCGGCCGCGCACGTCCTGGTGGACGATGATGTAGTCCTCGTTCAGGAAGAGGGGGGAGGGGCCCAGGCGGCGCGTGAACTTGTCCGCGCCGTAGGGGGCCACGCTGTAGGGGGTGCGCTGGATGAGGATGGGGTGGGGCTTCGACGCGTCCTTGGGCTCGTAGATGGCGGTGAAGAGTTTCACGCCGTCCCGCATGGGCACCATGACTTCCCGCTTCGTGTAGCGCTCCTGGATGGGGTTGGGTGCGATGGCGATGGCCTTGTCGCGCTCCAACTGGACGGGGATGGTGAGGCCGTTCTGGGAGGAAGTGCCGATGAAGGTCTTGCCATCCTCGGAGAGCTCACCCTCGAAGGTGAGATTGCCGGGGATGCTTGGCACGCCGAAAGAGAGGGCCTTGCCCTGGAATTTGATCCCGGCGAGGGGCAGATCCTGAAGGCCTTGATCGGGTACGGACAAACCGCCCGTCCAGGCACCGGGACCGCCTTGAATGACCACGGTGATTCCCAGGCTCTGGCCATTGGGAAGCTTCACCATGCCTCCCCACTTGCCGAGGGGTGTCAGGGCCGGCTGCTGGGCGACCAGGGCGATGCAGACGAGGGGAAGGGCGCGAATCATGGGGGCCTCGGAGGGGTGATGGTCCCATGCCTCGGCAGGGTTGGGCGGGCAAGCCAGGGGCGGGACGGTAGAATCGGTACGGGAGCCGCACCGCGGAGTTTATGCGATTCAAGGTCAATGAGGTCTTTCACAGCATCCAGGGCGAGGGGCTCCGGGCGGGCCGGCCCTGCCTCTTCATCCGCCTCACGGGCTGCCCCCTGCGCTGCACCTATTGCGACACGGAATACGCCTTCTACGAGGGCGGTTTCCGGGAGCTGGAGGCGCTCCTTGACGAGGTGAAGCGGCGGTTGGGCCCTCCCACCCATGGCCCCAACGCCCCCTTCGTGGAGCTCACGGGCGGCGAGCCCCTGGCCAATCCCCAGGCCCCGGCCCTGCTCAGGGCCCTGCTGGAACTGGGCTACGAGGTGGCCCTGGAGACGGCGGGCAGCCATGATCTGGCGCCCGTGCCCCGGGAGGTCGTGAAGATCGTAGACCGGAAAACACCGGGCAGCGGGGAAGTAGACCGCTGGCTGGAGTCCAATCTGGAACACATGGTGCCTGGCCAGGACGAGCTGAAGTTCGTGCTCGCGGATGAAGCCGACTACCGGTGGGCCAAGGCCTGGTGCGCGGAGCGCGCCGTGTGGGACCGCTTCGTCGTCCTCTTCAGCCCCGTCTGGGGCAGGCTGGACGCCGCTTGGCTGGCCGAGGCCATCGTCGCGGATAGGCTGCCCGTGCGGTTCCAGGTGCAGCTCCACAAGATCGTGTGGGGGGCGGAGACGAAGGGAGTCTGAGCCAGACTCAGGGTGCGAAAGGAAACTGAGTTGACAGAATGAACAGAATGAAAAGACGAATGAACAGAATGAAAGGATGAATGGACCTTGTTAACGCCAGTTTTTATTCAGTTCATTGGTTTTGTTATTCTGTTCATTCTGTCAACTCAGTTTCTTTTGCTCTCCCAAGTAGCCGCTCAGCGCTTCCCGTTTCGGGCCTTCCACTCCGCGAGGGTCTGTTCCACGGGGCCAATCAAGGCCCGCGAGGCCTTCGTCTTCTGGCCCACCTGCAGGGCCTCCTGGAGCACCGCCATGGCCTGATCCGCTTGGCCCAGTTCGTCGAGGATCCGCGCCTTCACCAGCAGGTTGCGGGGGTTTTTCTGGATGCGGATGGAGGTCTCGATCCACTCGCGGGCTTGGGCCATCTGGCGTTCCCGTTCAAGGCAGTACTCGGCGGCGTCGCAGAGCAGCTTCCAATCGCGGGCATTCGCCGCCAGGGCCCGTTTCATGCGCCCCTGCACGATGTCGTCCACGTCCACCTCCACGAGGAAGCTCACGCGCAGCTTCTCCCAGTAGAGATCCACGTAGGCGCCATCGGCGCTGGCGGGGTACACCTCGAAGGTGAGCCACTCGGTCAGGGGCGCGGCCTTGGGCTTCACGTCGAAGCGGAGCTGATCCAGGCGGGCGTCGTACTCCCACGCTCCCTGCTGCTTGGCCCGCCGGTTCAGGATGAAGGTCCACCGCTCGGGCCCGGGGATGGCGAAGAGGGCGTAGGTGCCCTTGGGGACGGGATGGCCCTCCACCTTCACGGCGTCAGCGAAGGTGATCGTCGTGGCCTCGTTCGCGCCGAGGCGCCACACCTGGCCGAAGGGCACCAGGGCGCCCCAGATGTCGCGGTTGCGTACGGCGGGGCGGTTGTAAGCCACCGTCACGCCCGTGGGCCCCACCCACTGGGATACGGCGGCGTGGGGGCTCTTGGGCGGGAAGAGCCCGCCCTGGGCCAGCAGCGCAGGGGCCAGGATCAGCGGGAGCGGCAGCCTCATTTCGTCTGAAGGGACGCCTTCCAGGCGACGGCGTCCTTCTCCACGTTCTCCGTCCATTCCTTGGGGGCCTTGCCCCTGCTTAGATCGGCGGCCTTTTGAAGGAAGGGGATCGCCTCCGCGGTGCGGCCCGCCCAGTGGAGCACCCGGGCGCGGTTCTCGCAGTTCCACATGCTCTCGCCGATCTTCACGCTCTTCTCGCTCCAGGCGAGGGCCTTGTCCAAGTGAAGCTTCATCTGGAAGCAGTACTGGGCCGCCTGGTACCAAGGGATGAGATCGGTTTCAGGGGCCTTGGCGAGGGTCTCTTCCAGGTGCTTCCAGTAGATGGCCTTGCCTTCGAACGCCACGGGGAAGGCCACCTTCAGCTTCTCCCAGGCCAGTTCGATGCGGGCATGGTCGAGGTCCGTCACCTGGATACGGTAGTCCAGGTATTCCTGGTGGGGCGTGGCTTCGGGCTGCGCTTCGAAGCGGAGCGCGTCCTGGTCGGCCTTGTAGTCGTAGGCGCCCCAGATCTTGGCCTGCTTGCTGAGGATGAGGGTCCAGGCCTGCTCCGTGGGGATGGCGAAGAGGGCGTAGGTGCCGGCGGCGACGTCCTTCCCGGCCACCTTGCAGTCGTGGCTGAAGGTGACGTTGGTGGCGGCGTTCGCGCCCGTGCGCCACACCTGGCCGTAGGGCACCAGTCCGCCCCAGATCTTCCGGCCCTTCACGGCCGGGCGGGCGAAGGAGAGCTTGATCTGGCTGAGCCCCAGATCCTGGGTCAGGGTGGCGGCGGGGCTCACGCGCAGGGGCGTGAGGCGCACGGGCTGGGGCTTGTCCTGCCCCGAGGTACCCTGCCTGGCCTGCAAGGCGGAGGGGGCCACGAGGTTCAGGGCGAGGAGGGCGGGCATCAGGCTTCGCATGGCAACTCCTGGGATTGGAACGGACAGAGTAGCGTCAATACCCCCGGGCCCGGTCCACGGCGTTCACGATGGGGCGGCCCTCCGCGAAGCGGGCCAGGTTTTCGCGGATATCCGGGATGAGGTGCGCCGGGGTGCTGGGGCCGCTGTGGTGCGGCGTCACGGTGACGCTGGGATGGGCCCAAAGCCAGTGGTCCGCCGGGAGGGGCTCCTCGGGGAAGACGTCAAGCACGGCACGCCCGAGACGGCCCTCATCGAGGGCATCGTGGAGCGCGTTCAGCTCCACCAATTCCCCGCGTCCCACGTTGATGAGCGTGAGACGGGGATGCCCCCCGGAGAGGAATGCTCCATCCACCAGATTCCGCGTCTGGGCCGTGAGGGGCGCGCATAGCGCGAGCAGGCGCGTCCGATGCAGCAGGGCGGGGCCCTCCGTCCAAGGGAGAACGGGAAATCCGTCCTCGGTGCGGGCCCTCGTGGCGAGGCCGGTGACCTCCAGCCCCAGCTCCCTGAGGGCGCGGCCGATCACGCGGCCGATGCGCCCAAAGCCCAGCACGAGGGCGGCTTGGCCCGTGAGGTCTTCCGGGATGAGGCCGGGCTTCCACCGGGCCTCGGTCTGCGCCTCGCGGCAATCGCCGATCCGTTGCGCTTCGTGGAGCATGTGGCCGCATACATAGCGGGCCATCCATAGGCCGAAGGAACCATCGGCGCGGGTGATGGGCACCTGCGCGGGCAGCTCCGGGTGGCCCACGAGGTGATCCACGCCCGCGCCGCTGTTCTGCACCCAGGCCACCTTCGGCATGCGGGCCACGAGGCCCGGCGGGAGCCTCCAGCAGAAGAGGCCCTCGGCTTCCGCAAGCCAATCCGCATCCGCCTGATCCAAATCCCGGGGATGCCATCCGCGGATCTCCAGCCGGGGTTCCGCGGCCGCGAGGGCGGGCACCCAATCCATGTGGCGGTGGTGGATCACGGCGAGTCGGCGCATGGATAGATTCTCAGCCCCGGGCGCGGAGCCAGACGCAACAGGCTTCGGTGGTGGCCCGGAGCCGGGTTTCCAGGAGGTGGTGGGCCCTGTCGAGATCCCGGTTCCGGCAGGCCTGGAGGTATTCGAGCAGCGTGGGCAGCCCTTCCGGGAGGGTGCCGAGCACGTGCTTGTAGATGGGGTAGTAGCGCTGGGAGCGGCTCACCACGTCCCGCAGGAGGTGAAGGAGATGGGGCCGGCCGGCGGGGGCGTAGAGGCAATCCAGCAGGGTCAGGTGGGCCTCGTGGACCACGTGGGGGTCCTTGGCGGCGACCATGCGATCCCGCTGCAGGATGGCTTCGTCCACCATGCCCGGCGTGAGGTTGCCCATGGCCGAGCGCAGGGCCAGCGCCTCCAAGGCGAGGCGGGTCTCCGTGAGGTCCACCAGCTCTTCGGGGGTCATCCTCCGCACGATGGCGCCGTGGTAGGGCTCCAGCGTGACGAAGCCATCGGACTCCAGCCGGCGCAGGGCCTCGCGCAAGGGGATGGGGCTTAGGCCCAGCTGCTTGGCCAGGGCCACCTGATGGAGACGCTCCCCCTCCTTGAGGCGGCCCTGCAGGATGGCCGTCTTCAGCTCCTGGGCCGCCTGATCGGGCAGGGGCAGCAGGTGTTTGCGGGGGCGGGACATCAGGCCTCCGCCTCCATGGGTTCGAAGCTTTCCTTGGCGTGGTAGGAGCTGCGCACGAGGGGGCCGCTCTCTACGCGGCGGAAGCCCATCTCCAGTCCCCTGATGCGGTACATATCGAACTCGGCGGGTTCCACGAAGCGCTGCAAGGGCAGGTGGACCTGGGTGGGGGGCAGGTACTGGCCGAGCGTGGCGATATCCACGGAGGCCTTGCGCCAATCGGCCATGAGCTCGAGCACCTGCTCGGGGGTTTCGCCCAGGCCCACCATGATGCCGCTCTTGGTGCGCATGGCGGGGGCGTGGGCCTCGCGGAAGGCGGCGGCCCGGCTCAGCACCTCCATGCTCTGGCCGTACTCGGCGTCGGGACGGACGCGGCGGTACAGGTGGGGCACCGTCTCCACGTTGTGGTTGAGCACCTCGGGGCGGGCCTGGAGCACCACGTCCAAGGCCGCCGCGTTGCCGCGGAAATCGGGAATGAGGACTTCGATGCCGCAATCCGCGTTGAGGCTGCGGATCCACCGGATCGTCCGCGCGAAGTGGGCGGCGCCACCATCGGCTAAATCATCGCGATTCACGGAGGTGACCACGGCGAAGCGCAGCTTGAGGGAAGCGACGGCCTCCGCCACCCGCTGGGGTTCCTCGGGGTCTAGTTCCCCGGGCTTGCCCTTGCCCACGGAGCAGAAGCCGCAATGACGCGTGCAGATCTCGCCCATGAGCATGAAGGTGGCCGTGCGATGCAGGCCCCAGCATTCGTTTAAATTCGGGCAGCGGGCCTCTTCGCAGACCGTCACGAGCTTTTTGTCCCGCATGAGGGCCTGCACCTCGCCCACCACCTCGGGGGCGGGGACCTTGATTTTCAACCACGCGGGGCGGGGGCCGGGAAGGACAGGGGGACGGGCCAAAAGCACTCCGAGCGGCAGGGGGAAGCCGATCTGATTCTATCGCTCCGGAGGGAGGCTTCCAGCCCTGCTCCTTCACCGTACAATGAACCCATGTCCGACCCCCAGCCCCAGGAAGCCCCGGCCCTCGATCCGGTCGTCGAGGAGAAGGGGAAGTTCGAGGCCCCCAAGGGCTTCGAGAGCAAGTTCCGGAAGATGGATCTGCACTTGAGCGCCTTCGATGGCCCCTTGGATCTGCTCCTCCACCTGATCCGCGAGGCCAAGCTCAATATCCTCGATCTGCCCATGGCCGAGGTCACCCGCCAATACATGGAATACCTCCACCTCATGGAGGAGCTGAACCTGGAAATCGCGGCGGAGTTCGTGGCCATGGCGGCCCACCTGCTCCAGATCAAGAGCCGGCTCATGCTGCCACGCCCGCCCGCGGACGAGGGGCTTGAGGATCCCCGCGAGGAGCTGATCCAGAAGCTGCTCGATTACCAATCGGTGAAGGAGGCCGCCCAGAAGCTGGCCGCCTGCGAGCAGGAGCAGGCCAAGGTGGCCTACGTGCGCGGCCTCGATATCACGGAGCACGCCCGCGTGGAGGACGAGCCCATCCGCGCCACCCTCTTCGACCTCCTGGGCGCCTACCGGGACGCCCTCAAGCGGCTGCTGCCTCCACCCCCCGTGGAAGTGCGCACCCAGCCCAAGACCATCGAACAGCGCATCAGCGAGCTGCTGGCCACCCTGAAGGATCAGGATTGGCACCCCTTCGACGCCCTGCTGGCGCAGGTGATCAGCCGGGATGACGTGGTGCTCACCTTCCTCGCTCTGCTGGAGCTCGTACGCCTTGGAAAGATCAATCTAAGCCAGATCGGGGTCTTCGGCGAGATCCGGGTCAAGGCGGCGTGATGCGGTCCTCCAGCGCTTCGGAGGCCGCCCTGCGGAAGGCGGTGCGGCAGGGGAGGATCCTGGGCCTCGTCCTATGCCTCGCATGGCCTTTGATCCTCATGGCCATGATCGGCGGGGGGGCCGTGCGAGGCGGCACCCTTCAGCCCGTGGGGCCCTTGCGGACCGCGGCCTTCGTTCTCATGGGGCTCAGCTTGCTGGTGGGCGCCCTCGTGACCTGGCGGACCAACCGGCTGTTCGCCCGGTTCCGGGACGTGGCCGAGGCGGAGCGTCCCCGGGTGGCCTTCCGGGAGATCTTGATCTACTCGGCCCTGTTCGAGCTTTCCTGCCTCTACGGCCTCGTGTACTGGATGCTCGTGGGACGCAACGCCTACCATCACGTGCTCACGTTCATGGCCCTTACTCCGGTCATGTTCTTCCTCTTCGTGCCGGGGCTAAATGATTGGGTCCAGGCGGCCGAAGGAACCCGGGAATGACTCTTTCCATGGCGGCTCCCCAGCCTTAGCCTTGGAACACCCGAGGTCCCATGCCGGACTCCCCGACGCCCATCGACCCCCATCCGGATCCCCTGGCCACCGTGTCCCTGAAGGGGGGCCTACCTCGGGATCCTTACGGGACGGTGCGGATGCCACCT
>CAYWDR010000061.1:0-16129 GCA_964457075.1 uncultured Solibacteraceae bacterium | reverse complement strand
TCTGCACCTCGAGGTGCTCGTATTCGAGCACCTGCTTCAGGGCCTCGCGATACCGGAGCTTGAAGGGGTCGGGTTCCCCCAAGGAGTCCCGCAAGGCGCGGTACCGGGCGGCGGAACGTTCATAGGCCCATACGAAGACGTCCCGCAGGAGGCCCACTTCGTTCAGTTCGTACACGGCCAGCAGGCCTTCCGTGTAGGCGTCCACCGGCACATCCACGAAGGAGAGCGGGCATAGGTTGGCCTTGATGAAGGGGATGTTGGCCGCGAGGCGGGCCGTTCGCTTGTTCACGTCGACGAAGGGCTGAAGGTAGAGCACCTGAACCAGCATGAAGAAGGCCTGCTCAAAGGGATCGCGGATGGCCTGGGCCGTGTGAAGCAGCTGCAGGAAGCACTCCTCCAGAAGCTGGGGAACTTCCAACGGCAGATAGGTGGTGCCATGGATGCCCACGGGCGCTCGACGGATCCGCCCGCCATCCCCCGGGTCGGCCAGGAGGTTCTCCGAGAGCAGGGCATGGAGGTTGCGAAGGGTGTGGGGGTCGAGCTGGGTCTCCTCCGCCCCCTCCACGAGGAATTCGATGGCCGCCTTGTGGTTCAGGATCATTTGGGCTTCCAGGGCGCTCTTGCCCGAGGCCGCCTGGCCCTGCTCGATGAGCCGCTGCGTATCCAGCAGGGAATAGGTATTCCCCTCCAGGCGGCTGGAATTCCACGAGAGGTCGATGAGGAGGCGCTGGAGGATTTCCCGGGCGTAGGTGCCGGCCGGACGCCCTCCTCCCGGGGCTCCGCCCACCCGCTGGAGGTGCTGGCGCACGGGTTCCGGCAAGTAGGCGGTCTGATTCGGCTGGTAGCCATCCAGGAAGGAACGCCGGTAGCCCACGGGGACTCGGTGGATCAGCGGCGCCTGAACTTGCGATTGGAGGTGCAGCCCTTCTGCGCTCAGGGGGAAAGGCGCCTGCGGGCTGGGCTCGGCGCCCTGCTCCACCGGGAAATAGCGTCGGGCCCGCGTGTGGCCCTCCTGTCGGACCAGGCCCGCCTTTACCAGCGACTGGAGGGCCCGGCGCACCACCTGGACATCCACCGCGCCCAACCCCGCCGCCACTTGCAGCACCTCCCGAGTAGCCCCCTCGGGATGCTGGGCCAACGCCGCTAACAGGCGAGTGGAGGGGGAGGAGTGGTCAGGGCTGGGTGCCATGGAGTGATTGAATCATACATTCGATTGATTAAATCAGATTAAATCATTTTCAATCAAACAAGCCCAACCCCAATCTGGCCAGAAGGGGTCTTGGCCGGAGCGCGGCTGAGGGCCGGACCGGAACAGAATGCGGGTCCTTCTTGGGCAAGCTCTGCGTTCGCGTAGCGCGCGCCGCCCATGGCCCTCGATCACACCCGCCCCGCGGGTGTGTGCAGAGTCACAGGGGTGGGTCTTCCGAACCGGGAGGATGAAGGCCAGATCGGAGGTCCCATGCGCGCATCCATCCTCTTCGCCATCCTCGCGGGGCTCGCCTGGGGCGCGGGGGGTTACTTCGAAAAGGCGGGACTGAAGGTGCTCGGCCTGCCGCCACTGGCCGGGATCACGGTGCGCACGATGGTGGCGTTGCTCGTGCTCGGGACGCTCTCCTTCGGGGCCTGGAAGGGCGTGGGCTTCGAGGGGAAGGGGCTGGGGTGGGCCATGCTCATCGTCGGCGGCGGCATCATCGCGGGCTCCTTTGGCATGTGGAGCTTTTACAAGTCCCTGAGCCTTTCCCACAACCTGGGCATCACGCTGGCCCTGGCCTTCGCCTGCAGCCCCCTCGCAGGCACGGCGCTGGGCCTCATCAAGGGAGATCAGCCCATGAATCCCCGCACGGCCATCGGCCTCTTCACGGTGCTGGCGGGCATCGTGATTTTGCAGCTGGGTAAGGCGGGCCACCCGACCATCCCGGCCTCTCAGGCCGCCCTCGCGGAGGGAGGGGCCCGCTCGGCCGAGGCCGCGCCGACCGTTCAGGCGAATCCCGGAGCGCTAAGGGCATCCAAGTAACGGACGGGCCCTATCGAATCCCCGATCGGCCAGGCATCGTGCCCACGCGCCAGTAGAACCCTAGCTCACCCAAGGACGGGGTCTAACCTTGATGCAAGCTGAAACCAGGACATTCGTCTTGATATAGTTGTCTTTATACACACGCACGCCCTGTTTGGAAGGAAGCGCCCAGCCCGAGGAGGTGAAACATGGGTTCAAAAGTCCTATCCACCTGGAACTCCGTGATGCGGCTTCATCAATCAACCATCAAGGGCACGACCTTGGCCGTACTAGGCGCCACCTCCGCGATGGCGCAGGCCAACAATCCCGATGGGCCCTATCTGGGCGCCGGATGGGGCAGGTTCAAGCTCAACGTGCAGAATTTGGACGATGCCGGCACCGCGGCCAGCGACATCGTTCATTCGAAGAACAACGCGCAGAAGTATTTCTTGGGCTACCGGTTTACCCCGCACTGGGCCCTTGAAGCCGCGTACATCGACCTCCGGCGATGCGGCGATCGCTTTTCCGCAACGGGTTCCAATGGCAACTACCGGGTCGACATCAGCGGCTTCTCGCCCGCGCTCGTGGGCAGCGTGCCCATCGGCCCCATCGAGTTGTTCGCCAAGGCCGGCATGTACTACTACGAATCCAAGCTGCGGGTCGATTTCGACACTCCCGGGCCGAGCATCGCCTCGTCCCATCGTCGCAAGGATCTCCTGTACGGCGGAGGCCTCGGCCTGACCTTCTTCGATCGGCTTCATCTGCGGGCCGAATACGAAACCATCGAGATCGAAAATGCCAAGCATTCCGACGCGCTTTGGTTGAGCGCGTCATGGCGCTTCTGAATGGGCGCTCCGGCCGGATCCCTCCCACCTGTAGCTGAGGAAGGTGCATCCGAAGACGTGAGACCTTCGCGGGATTGAAAAACGAAAAGGAGGTTTATCCGCGCCGACTTTTCCTTGTCCCACAAGGCTTTTAGCAATCTTGACTTTTTTTGTCGGAATTAACATCCCCATGACGAACCCGCCTCTGCGGACCCCGAAACTGGGTCCTGTACCGAGTTCTTTGCCAGTTCCATAGCGCGATATCCAGAAAGGTGGAGGGACGGGCCCTGTGAAACCTTGGCAACCTGCGGCGCAAGCCGAGATGGTGCCAATTCCTGCCGGTGCGAAGGCACCGGGGAGATGCCGAGCTGTCATGACTGGCAGACGCGGAGGGGCCCGAGACTACGAACGTCGTAGGCTTCGGGCCCCTTCATTTGGATCGCGTCGGAACAGCAGGGCCGGTCAGGAGACCTCCATGCGCCACCCCATCGCGATCCACCTCAACCTCACGTCCATGCGGACTCCGTCCTGTTGTCGCTGCGCGCACGCCGCACCGCCACCCAGGAGGAGACCGCATGCCCCGCACGACCCAGCTTAGTCATTCAACGCCATCAACGGCGGCCCAGGGCCCTTCGGACCAAGCTCCGGGCGTGGGCTCCGGGCTCCGGGCTCCGGGCTCCGGGAAAGCCCCACGATTTCAACCATCGTCCCCAAATCCGAGTTCCAAGTTCGACCCATCGGACCCGTTCAACGCTAACCATGAGCGCCCCGGAGCCCGGAGCCCGGAGCCAGGAGCCCCCTTCGTTTCCCTCGTGGGTGCGGGCCCCGGCACGCCGGATCTGCTCACGCTGCGCGGACTTCAGGCCCTGCAGCGGGCGGACGTGATCCTCTATGACGCGCTGCTGGAACCGGATTTCGCGGCGTTGTTCCGCGAGGGCGCCCTCGCCCTTCCCGTGGGGAAACGCTGCGGCGGCGGCACGCCGCAGGAACACATCCATGAGCTGCTGCTGAAGCACGCCCAGCCCGGCGTCCACGTCGTGCGCCTCAAGGGGGGGGATCCCCTGCTCTATGGGCGCGGCGGGGAAGAGGCCCAGCTGCTGGAGGCCTACGGCATTCCCTTCGAGATCATTCCCGGCGTGAGCGCCCTCCAAGGCGTGGCCTCGGCCTCGGGCATCCCCCTCACCCACCGGGGCGTGAGCCGGGAGCTGCGGGTGCTGGAAGGCCACCACCTGCTGGAGGACGACGTGGATTGGAACGAGCTGGCCCGCTACCGCGGCACGCTCGCCTTGTTCATGGCCACGCGCCAGGTGCAGGGCATCGCGCGCCAACTGCTCGCCCACGGCGCGAGCCCAAATCACCCCGTGGCCCTCGTGGAGCGCGCCTTTTGCGAAGGGCAGGTCACCACCGTCTCCACGCTGGCGCTCGCCGCGGAAGGGCACCTGTGTTGTCGCACGGAAGGTCCCGGTCTCGTCCTCATGGGCGCCGTGATCCACGCGCGCACCCGCCCCTTCTCGCCCAACTTCTCCGTGACCCACATCCATGACCCTGCTTCCGCTGTTTCTCGATCTGAAGGACCGCCGCGTGCTGCTGGTGGGGGCCGGGAGCGTCGCGCGGGCTAAGCATTCAGCGCTCAGCCCTACGGGCTGCTCGCTGAGGGTGGTGGCCCTTCGGATTTCTGGCGAATTCCGGAGGGAGGTGGAAGAGAAGGGTGGGGAAACCCACGAAAGGCCCTTTCGTCCATCCGACCTCCACGGCGTTTCCCTCGTCATCGCGGCAACCAACGACCCCAACACCAATCAATTCATCGCCAAGACCGCCCGCGGTCTTGGCGTGTGGGTCAACGCGGTGGACGATCCCGCCTCCTGCGACGTCTACTTTGCGGCCACGGTGCGGCGGGGGCCCCTCACCTTGGCCATCGGGAGCGCGGGTGGGTTCCCGGGGCTCACGCGGGCCCTGCGTCGACTGGTGGAAGCCTTCATCCCCGAAGGCGACGGCCCACTGCTCCAACGCCTCGCCCGTGCTCGCCAGCGCTGTCGGGCCCTGCCCGATTCCGGTGCCCGCAAAGCCGCCCTCGACCCCCTCCTCACCGCCTTCGAAGCCACCTACCCCGGAGTCCCCCATGAGCTCGAACCTTGAAGCGCTGAAGCTCGAATCCCGTCACTTGCGGGGCACGCTGGCGGAGGAGCTGGCGAATCCCGAGCCCGGATTCAGCGAAGCCTCCCAACACCTGCTCAAACCCCATGGCTTCTATCAGCAAAAGGACCGCGATCGGCGCAAGGATCCCGTGCCGCAGCCCCCGGCCCTCATGGTGCGGGGCCGAATTCCCGCGGGGCGCCTGGATTCCCAGGCCTGGGCCACCTGGGATCGCCTCGCGGATGAGTACGGCGACGGTTCCCTTCGCATCACCACGCGCCAGAGCCTGGAGCTCCACGGCATCCTCAAGGGCGATCTCAAGGCCACCCTGCAGGGCCTCCGCGACGCCCTGCAGACGAGCACGGGCGCCTGCGGGGACGTGGTGCGCAACGTGGTGGCACCTCCCAACCCCACGGGCCGGGCGGAACTGCAGTGGATCGAGGACGTGGCCCGCATCCTCTCGGACCACTTCAAGGCCCGCAGCCGGGCTTACGCGGAGATCTTCCTTGATGGAGAGGCCGTGGATCCCGCCACGGAATCCGAGCCCATCTTCGGCGACGCCTACCTCCCACGGAAGTTCAAGATCGCCGTCACCCTCGCGGGCGAGAACGCCGTGGATCTCCTCACCCACGATCTGGGCCTCGCCGCCACCCTGGAGGGCGGCGCCCTCAACGGCTGGCACCTCTTCGCGGGCGGCGGCATGGGCATGAGCCATGGCAACGCCGCGACCTTCCCCCGCCTCGCCGATCATCTGGGATGGGTCCCTGCGGCGGACCTCCTCCGCGTCGTGGAAGCCGCCGTCACCGCCTACCGGGATAGCGGCGATCGGGGCAACCGCAAGCGGGCCCGGCTCAAGTACGTGCTTCACGATCGCGGCGCCGCCTGGTTCAGGGACGAGGTGGAGGCGCGCAGCGGCGTGCCCTTCCAAGACCGCGAGCTGCCCCCCTGGTCCACGCCCTCCCTCCTGGGCTGGCACGAGGCGGTGGATGGGACCTTGGCCCTGGGCCTCCATACCCTCAGCGGACGCATCACCGACACGCCGGAGCGCCGTCTCAAGGTGGCGCTCCGGAACGCCATCGACCGGTTCCACCTCCAGGTGCAACTGACGCCAGAGCAGGATCTGATCCTGCGGGGCATCCGGCCCGGCGATCGGGACGCGCTGACGCGGCTGTTCCAGGAAGCCGGCGTCGCCACGGATCGCCCCGCCCCCGCCCACGACCGCGCCCTCGCCTGCGTGGCCCTGCCCTGGTGCGGTCTCGCCGTGGCCGAAGCGGAGCGGCGCTTGCCGGAGTTCCTAGGGCACCTCCAAGCCGCCCTCGACCGCCACGGCAAAGCGGGCCTCGCCCCCACCTTCCGCGTCACGGGCTGTGCCAACGGCTGCGCCCGGCCCTACGCCGCCGAGCTGGCCCTCGTGGGCCAGTCCCCGGAGCGCTACGTGCTATGGGCGGGCGGCGACGCCGAAGGCACCACCCTCGCCTTTCCCGTGAAGGAGAAGGTGCATCGCGCGGAGCTGCCCGAGCTCTTCGATCGCCTCGTGGCCCACTGGGCCGCGGAGGGCCTGCCCGGCGAACGCTTGGGCGCCTTCGCGCGGCGGGTGAGGCCCGAAGCCCTCGCCGCCACCCTTCTCCTTGAACCCGTGAGGTCCTGATGGACGCCCTGCACTCCCCCCAATGGCTCGCCCTCGCCGGGATCACCCTCGTGGCGGCCATCATCAACGGCGCCCTGGGCCATGGCTTCTCCACCCTCACGGTGCCCGTGGCCCTCCTCTGGTTCAGCCAGCGCCTGCTGAATCCCGTGCTCGTCGTCCTGGAACTCGTCATCAACCTCTGGGCCTTCCTCACGAGCCTGGGCCACTTCCCCGCCGTGGCGGCGCGGGTGCGGCCCATCGCGCTGGCCCTGCTGCCGGGCATCCTCGTGGGTGGCCTCGTGCTGCGCTTCGTGCCCTCGGGCCCCCTGAAGATCGCCACCTACGCCCTGCTCTTGCCCTTGGCCCTTTGGCAGGCCTTCGGGCGCAGGCCCGCCCGCGCACCCCACGCCGTGGCCTACGGCGGCCTCACGGGGCTCCTCTACGGCCTCACAACGATCAGCGGGCCCGTGCTCAGCCTCTACTTCCACCACCACCACCACACGCCCAAGCATGAGTACCGGGCGGCCATCAGTTTCCTGCGCCTCGTGGAAAGCACCGTCTCCGCCGTGACCCTGCTCGCCCTGGGCCTCCTCAGCGGTGACACGGTGAACGCGGCCCTGCCCCTCCTGCCCGGGGTCCTCGTGGGCCTCCTCCTGGGCCAGCTCCTCCTGCGCTGGATCCCCGAGGGGGGTTTCCGCCGCTTCTGCGCCCTGTTCAACGTCTTCGCGCTTTCCTTCGGGCTGGCGCGGTTGCTCCAGGGCCTCGGGCTGCCGGTTTTGGCCGGGCTGGCGCTTTGGGCGGTGCCGACGGCCCTCGTCTTGCTCCGCGCGATCCGGCCGGAACCCGAGCCGGCTCGGGAGGCCGCGTGAGAACTCCAAGGAAAAGCGGAACGCAGAAGGCGCAGAAGAAACGCAGAAGGCGCAGAAATGAACTTGGACTTGGGAGTGAATCAGGAATGGATCCCTTCGGCGGTTTCTGCGTTTTTCTGCGTTTTTCTGCGTCTTCTGCGTCTTCTGCGTCTTCTGCGTCTTCTGCGTCTTCTGCGTCTTCTGCGTTCCGCTTTTCCTCGAACTCCTCCGTGACCGCCACTTTCAGAGCACCCCATGAATGCATTTGAACTTGAAGCCCTCAACGCCCGTCTCGCCGGCGCCCCCCCCGAGCTCATCCTTCAGGAGGCCCTCCGCCTCCAGCCCGAAGGCCTGCGCCTGGCCTGCAGCCTGGGCCTGGAGGACATGGCCCTCCTGCATCTCATCCGCAGCGCCGATCTGCCCATCGACGCCTTCGTGCTCGACACGGGGCGCTTGCACCCGGAGACCTGCGAGCTGCTGGCCCTCGCCCAGACCCGCTTCGCGCCCCTCACCGTCTACTTCCCGGAAGCCGCCGCCGTGGAAGCCTACGTCAACGCCGAGGGCCTCGACGCCTTCCGCCGCAGCCTGGAGCTGCGCAAGGCCTGCTGCGCCATCCGCAAGGTGGAGCCCCTTCAGCGCGCCTTGCGCGGGGCCAAAGGCTGGATCACGGGCCAGCGCCGGGACCAGAGCCCCACCCGCACGGCCCTCGGGGCCTTCGAGTTGGACTGGGCGAACGGCGGGATCCTCAAGGTGAACCCCCTCCTCCACTGGAGCCTCGAAGACACGTGGGACTACGTACGGGCCCACGACGTCCCCGTGAATCCCCTGCACCATGCGGGCTTCCCCTCCATCGGCTGCGCCCCCTGCACCCGCGCCATCGCCCCCGGCGAGGATCCCCGCGCCGGCCGCTGGTGGTGGGAGGCACCCGAACACAAGGAATGCGGATTGCATCGGAGTTCGATATGAGCACCACCCTCACCCACCTCGATTGGCTCGAAGCCGAGGCCATCCACATCCTCCGGGAGGTGGCGGGCCAGGCCTCCAATCCCGCCCTGCTCTTCAGTGGCGGCAAGGATAGCCTCGTGCTGCTGCGGCTGGCGGAGAAGGCCTTCCGGCCGGGGCTCTTCCCCTTTCCCCTGCTGCACATCGATACGGGGCACAACTACCCGGAAGTGATCGCCTTCCGCGACCACCGCGCGGCGGAGCTGGGCGAGCGTCTCCTCGTGCGGAGGCTGGAGGACTCCATCTCCCGGGGCACGATCCAGCTGCGCTCCGTGGACGAATCCCGCAACCGCCACCAGAGCGTGACACTTCTGGAGGCCATCGCAGAGTTCCAGTTCGACGCCCTCATCGGCGGCGCCCGGCGGGACGAGGAAAAGGCCCGGGCCAAGGAGCGCATCTTCTCCTTCCGCGACGCCTTCGGCCAGTGGGATCCCAAGGCCCAGCGCCCGGAGCTGTGGGACCTCTACAACGCCCGCATCCAGCCCGGCGAGCACATCCGCGCCTTCCCCATCTCCAACTGGACGGAGCTGGACGTCTGGCAGTACATCGAGCGAGAGGGCCTGGAGCTCCCGAGCATCTACTTCGCCCATGAGCGCGGCGTGGTTCAGCGCCCCGGCGGCCTCCTCATGCCCGTCACGCCGCTCACGCCCGCGAAACCGGGCGAGGACGTGGCGCGGATCTCCGTGCGCTTCCGCACCGTGGGCGACATCCCCTGCACGGCCCCCGTGGCGAGCTGGGCCCGCACCGTGGCCGAAATCCTCGTGGAGACCGCCACCACGGATCTCACCGAACGCGGCGCCACGCGGCTGGACGACCAGACGAGTGAAGCGTCCATGGAACAACGCAAGCGCGAAGGCTACTTCTAAAAAAACAATCACCACCAAGACACCAAGACACCAAGACACCAAGACACCAAGGAAAGACAAAAAATGACAAAAACAGGCCAAGGGCTTTTCAGTTCTTGGTGTCTTGGTGTCTTGGTGGTTCTTCCTTTCTGTTAGGAATCGAAATGACTGACTCAACCGATCACGGCGTCCTCCGCTTCCTCACCTGCGGCAGCGTGGACGACGGCAAGAGCACTCTCATCGGGCGGCTGCTCTACGATAGCAAGGCCATCCTCGCGGATGCCTACCAGGCCTTGGAGCGCACGAGCCTCAAGCGGGGGAAGGCGGCGGTGGATCTGAGCCTCCTCACGGATGGCCTGCAGGCCGAGCGGGAGCAGGGCATCACCATCGACGTGGCCTACCGCGCCTTCGCGACGCCGAGGCGCAAGTTCATCCTCGCGGACGCCCCAGGCCACGAGCAGTACACGCGCAACATGGTGACGGCCGCCAGCACGGCGGACCTGGCCATCCTCCTCATCGACGCGCGCAAGGGCCTGCTGCGGCAGACGCGGCGCCATCTGGCCCTGGCCCACACCCTGGGCATCCGCCACCTCGTGGTGGCCGTGAACAAGATGGATCTCGTGGCCTACGATCGGGGCCGCTTCGACCAGATCCGCGCCGAGGTGGAGGCCTTCGCCACGTCCCTGGGCGTGGAGGGCCTCCGATTCATCCCCCTCTCCGCCCTCGAAGGGGATCTCGTCGTGGACCGGGGCGGCAATCTGCCCTGGTACGGGGGGCCCACGCTCTTGGAGCTGCTGGAGTCCGTGGAGCTGGAGGATCCGCGGCAGGCCCTGCCCTTCCGCTTCCCCGTGCAGGGCGTGATCCGCCCCCATCAGGACTTCCGGGGCTACACGGGGCGCCTCGGCTCGGGCCGCCTCGAACCGGGCGATGAGGTGGTGGTGCTGCCCTCCGGCCGGCGTTCGAAGGTGAAGGGCCTATGGCTCGGCCTCGAAAGGCTCCCCTTCGCCGTGGCCGGCCAAAGCCTGACGGTGGAGCTGGAGGACGAGGTGGACGTCTCCCGGGGGGATCTCCTCGCCGCCCCCCAGGAGGCTCCGGAACCCACCCAACGGGTGCGGGCCGAGCTGTGCTGGCTCTCGGAATCCCCCATGGATCCCAGGCGAAAATACGTGTTGCGCCACGCCTCCCGGGAGACGCGGGCCCAGGCCGCGGGCCCGGCGGAGCGCCTGGATCTGGACACCCTTCACCGGCATCCCGCGGCGGGTCTCGGCTTGAACGATCTGGGGCGCGTGGAGCTGCGGCTCCAGCACCCCATCCCCGCCGAACCCTACGCGAGGGACCGGGCCACGGGGGCCTTCATCCTCATCGACGAAAGCACCCACGCCACCGTGGCGGCGGGCCTCTGCCTCCCTTCCGACCCTAATCAACATGCGGCTGAAGGGGACCGTTAAGAGCCCCATGCGCCTGGGATGCGATTTCCTGAAAGGGGCCCTGCTGGGCCTGGGGCTCCTCCTCCAGGCCCAGGGTCCCGGCCGCATGTTCGTCCACTCCTACGGCGGCGCCCAGGGCCTTCCCGACGTCCGCATCAACGCCATGATCCAGGATCGCCAGGGGCGGTATTGGGTGGCGGGCGACACGGGCGTCTACCTCGGGGATGGCTCCATCTTCCTGCGCATCCGCCCCTCTCCCACGGAAGAGCGGCCCTACTACCGGGCCCTCGTCGAGGACGCGGCGGGGGGCATCTACCTGGCCGGGCCTTCGGGCCTCTGGTATCTGAGGGATGACACATGGCACCCCGTGGGCCAGGGGCTGCCGGAACTGGCCCCTGAGGAGCCCGTCGGCCTCTTCCGCGATGGCGAGCAGAGGCTCTGGTTGCAGTGGGGCGCGCGCCTCTTCCGCGTGGAAGGCCCGGGGCGATACGTTCCCATCCCCCTCCCCTCGGAGGGCCGGGCCTACCTCAGCCAGCGCCCGCGGGCGCCGGGGCTGCTGGTGCGGATTGGCGCGCGGGGGTGGCGGTGGGAGGCCGGAGCCTGGTCGCCCTTGCCGGTCCTCCCCCTGCGGCGCGGCGAGGAGTACCGCGCGGCCATCCAAGAGGATGCCCGCGGAACCCTCTGGACGGGCACCTACCTCCGGATTTTCCGCCTGGATCCCTCGGGTCGCGCCTGGCGCACGCGTGTGGATTCCGATGGCAACCAGGGTTTCGCGGGAGGAACGGCCAGCCCCGGCGGCATCTCCAGCCCCGATCCAGGTGAGATTTGGGCCATGGGGGATCAGGTGGCCCGGCGCCTCGATCGACCCGAGCCCGCCCTGGAGACCAACGCCTCCTTCAGCACCTTCTCGATGAGGCTGCTGCTGCGGGACCGGGAGGGCCACCTCTGGGTGGATCGCGACGGCCTCCACCGGGTGGGCGGCCCCTGGCGGGTCCACGGGGGCTTGGATGGCCTGCCCGTCTCGGGGGTCTGGCAGGCCCTGCGGGATCCCCTGGGGCGGCTGTGGATCTCCACCACCCTGGGCCTCTACCGCACGGTGGGGACCCGGTGGGAAAAGGTGTGGAGCTCGGGATTGCACGCTCAGATCGTCCTGGGCGCCGATCGCCACGTATGGGCCGTTGAACGCCTGAGTGGCCGCATCCTGCGCTTCGATGCCCTGGGGCGGGGCACCCGGCCCGCCCCCCTGCCGGCGGGCCTCCAGGGCGTGGAGGGCATTCGAGGGTTCAGCCAGGCCGGGCCGAGTCTGGCTTTTCCCACGAGGGACCAGCGCGTCCTCCTGGGCACCTGGAGGGAGCCCGCCTGGGATTGGCAATCGATTCCCTCACCGGTACCCGCGGCCAGCCTCCGCACCTTCTCCGATCCCCGTGGGAAATTGCATGTCCTTGGGAAGGACGGCGCGGGCCGGCTCCTCCACAGCTTCGCGGGGGGCCCCTGGATCCCCCTGCCGCCGGAGATCGGACGCGACCTGACGGATCTCCAGTGCCCCTCCGAAGGCACCCTGATCGCCGCCCGGTTCACGCCCCCGGAGCTGCACACCCTCCACCTCCGGAACGGCCAATGGGAGCGGGCCTCCATGATCCCCCTGGAGCGCTTCAGCCCCTGCAAAACCGCCTACGGATTCGCCCAGCTGGAGGACGGACGCACCTGGGTGATCACCGACCACGGCGTGCTCGAGTTGGATCCGAAGCACCCCGACCGGGCGCGGCACTTCACCTCCCGGGACGGCCTGCCCTTGGACGACTGCAACCAGTTCGGGCTCCTGATCGAGAAGGATCACATCTGGGTCTCCACGGGCACGGGCCTCGCCAGCTACGACCGCCGCGCGGAACGCCCCCTTCCGGACCTCCCCGCGCCCTACCTCCTGGGCGCGAAGGTGGGCGAAGCGCCCTGGAGCCTCGCCCTGCCCCGGGAAGTCCCCCCTGGCACCCGCGCGTTCAGTCTCCAGATCGGCATTCCGACGCCCGCCCGCCAGCCCCACCTGCGCTACCAATGGCAGGACCTCGAACGGGGCGGGGAGTGGCACGAGTTCGAGGCGCCCACCCTCACCTTCCTGGATCCAGGCCCCGGCGCGCACCGCCTCCGCGTGAGGGCGCTGGAGCCCGGCAACCACGCCAGCCCCGAGTGGGCCTGCGACATCCTGGTGCTGAGGCCCTGGTGGCAACGGGCCTGGGCGGTCGGCCTCTGGGGCGGGCTCGCCGCCGGGCTCTTCCTTTCCCTCCACCGCCTCCGGCTCCGGCGCATCGAAACGCGGAGCGAGGAGCTGGCCATCCTCGTGGCCGATCGCACCGCCGCCCTCGCCGCCTCCGAGGAGCGCGAGCGGGCCGCCTCCCGGGCCAAGAGCGCCTTCCTGGCGGACATGAGCCATGAGTTGCGCACGCCCCTCAACGCGATCCTCCTCTACAGCGAGCTCATCCACCTGGATGCCGAGGAGGCCGGCCATGAAAGCCTCACCCGCGATAGCGGGCGCATCCTCTCCTCCGGGCAGCACCTGCTCTCCCTCATCAACGGCATCCTCGACCTCTCCAAGGTGGAGGCGGGGAAGATGCAGATCCGATTGGAACGTCTGGTGCTCCGTCCCATGCTGGACGAGATCCTCAACACCCTTGGCCCCTTGGCCCTCCAGCAGAAGAACCGCATCGAGGTGGAGCTCCCGGAGGAGGATCTGGAGTTCCGCACCGACGGCCTCAAGCTCAAGCAGATCCTCATCAACCTCGCGGGGAACGCCATCAAGTTCACGGAGGAAGGCGTCATCACCTTCGCCGCGCGGAGAGAGGGGGCGGAGGTCCATCTGGAGGTGAGGGATACCGGCGTAGGCCTCAGCGCCGAGCAGATCGCCCGCCTCTTCCAGGCCTACGAGCAACCCCAGGCCAACGCCCCCGGGGTGGGAAGCACGGGCCTGGGGCTCACCATCTCCAAGCGCTTCGTGGAACTGCTGGGAGGCCGCATCGAAGTCACAAGTGCGCCGGGGCGGGGCAGCATCTTTCATATCCACCTGCCCGAGGTCGAAGGTAAGGGCTAGGATTCACTCACCCCTCCCACGGACCCGTCCACCCCGCCGATCCCCCGGTTCCACCCTCGGACATCGTACACAGGGGCTTGGAATCCCCGTGAAGCGCCTGGCCCACTCCATCCTCCTCGCCTCCCTGCCCCTGGGGGCGGCCGCGCCCCAGGGCCCTGGCGCCAACCCCCCCCTCCGGCCCCTGAAAACGGACCGCCGCCCCAAGCTCGACGGCGTCCTGGATGATCCCGTGTGGGCCCAGGCCGCGTCGGTGACGGATTTCGAGACCTTCATCCCGGAGTTCGGCAAGAAACAGCCCGAACGCACGGTGGCCTACATGGCCTACGACCGGGAGAACCTCTACTTCGCCTTCCGCTGTTTCGATCCCCACCCGGACCTCATCAAGGCGGCCGTATCCCGCCGGGATGGCGCGCTGAGCGACGACTTCGTGTGCGTCAATCTCGATACCTTCAACGATCGGCAATCCCTCTACGCCTTCTACGTGAACCCCTTCGGCATCCAAGGAGACAGCCGCTTCGCCGGAGGCAAGGAGGACTTCAGCATCGATCTGGTGTGGGAGAGCGCCGGCCGCGTGGATGCCGGAGGCTACACGGTCGAGATCAAGATCCCCTTGAAGAGCATCCGCTACACGAGCGGGGACGTCGTGCGCATGGCCGTGTTGTTCGAGCGCACCATCAGCCGCCGCCAGGAGCACGGCTCCTACCCCGCCCTGGATCCCAAGGCGGGCTTCGCCTTCCTGCCCCAGCTGACCCCCTTGGCCTACGAGGGTCTCGCCCGGGCCTCGGTGCTGGAGCTGCTGCCGGCCTTCACCTTCGCGCGCCGTTCCACGCGGGTGCAGGGCGGGATGGTGAAGGAACCCGATCAGCGGGAGTGGAGCCTCACGGCCAAGGCCGGCCTCACCTCCAGCCTCACCCTCGACGCCACGCTCAATCCCGACTTCTCCCAGGTGGAGGCCGATGCGGGGCAGGTGGACGCCAACCTCCGATTCAACCTCTTCTACGCCGAGAAACGCCCCTTCTTCCTCGAAGGCCTCGAAAACTTCAACGTCGGCGCCACCGGAAACAGCCCCCTGCTCACCCTGCTCCACACCCGCACCATCGTGGATCCCAAGGCGGGCCTCAAGCTCACGGGAAAGGTGGCCCCGCGGGACACGGTGGCCCTCCTCCACGCCGAGGATACGGCGGCCCCCGCGGATCCGGGCCAGCCGGCCCCCGCCGATCCGAGCGTCCAGGCCCTTCGCTACAAGCGGGCCCTGAACGAGGACGGCTACCTCGGCCTCCTCTACGCCGCCCGGGACGAGGGCCTCCGCCACAACCGGGTGGGAGGGCCGGACGCCCAGTTCCGGATCAACCCCTCGGGCCTGCTCAGCTTCCACGCCTTCCTATCCTCCACCCAACCCGGCGAGGGCTCCGGGGGCCGAAACGGCAAGGCCCTGGGGGCGGAGTTCCTGCACGACACCAGCAAACTCACGGTGAACGTGGGGACCCATACCGTTTCCAACGGCTTCGTGGCCGACGCGGGCTACCTCACCCGGACGGGCTTCGCCGCTGGCAACCTGGGCGTGACGCCGAAGTTCTATCCCGCCACCGGCTGGCTCCGGAGGGTGGACCTCTTCATGGGCGCCACGGCCCTCCGGGACTTCCCAAGCGGCCTCACGGAGCAGGATCGCGCGCTTGGCCTCACGGCCATCCTCAAGGGCAACGGCAGCCTTGGCGCGACCTATCACATGGCCACGGAGATCTTCCTCGGGCAGCGGTTCCGCACGGATGGGCTCTCTCTCTCCGCCCAGAGCCAAGTCACCCGCTGGTTTTCCGTTTCCGCGAAGCACTGGGCGGGCAAGGCCGTCTGGTACTCGACCGCGCCCGCGCAGGGCCATGGCAGCCAGACCACGCTCCAAACCATCCTTCAACCCATGAACACCTTGAATCTCACCCTCTCCTGGGTCCACGCCGACCTCACCCGCGACGACACCGGCGAGCGGATCTTCAATTACCCCATCTCCCGGGCCCGCCTCACATGGCAGCCCAACGAACACTTCTTCCTCCGGGCCATCGGCGAGTACAACGCCTATCGGCGCCAGATGTTGACGGACTACCTCGCCGCCTACACCTACGTGCCCGGCACGGTGGTCTATCTGGGGTACGGATCCCTTTCGAGGAAGGCCGCATGGGATGCTCCCAGCGGCCAGTACCGGAACTCCGACCACTTCCTGGAGACGCAGCGGGGCCTCTTCTTCAAGGCGTCGTTTCTCTGGCGGCTCTGAAATCACACGATCGTGACTTGACGCCCGCCCCGGTTCTGCGACATTGGAACTTCCACGAGATCTTTGTCAGTCGAAGAGCGAGATATCC
>CAYWDR010000060.1:0-16223 GCA_964457075.1 uncultured Solibacteraceae bacterium | reverse complement strand
GGCCCTTCAAGCTGCCGGAATGATCGTACCCCGCCGCGGAGCGGCTTCGTTCAACGGCTTCGGCACCAACGGCCAGCTTCCCCCGCGCACGCCCTCCGTGCCCTATCCCGGCGATGCGACCTATCCCACTTCCAAGGTGGGCGGGGGACGCCTCAGCGGATCCCTCGGCCGGCAGCTGAAGCTCATCGCCCAGATGATCGCCGCGGGCCTGCCCGGCCAGGTCTACTACGCCCGCATCGGCGGATTCGACACCCACAGCAACCAGGCCGCCACCCTGCCCGACCTCCAGCGGGCCGCCGGCGGCGCCCTCAAGGCCTTCTACGACGACCTCGCGACCATCACCATCGGCAGCGGCAGCGCGCAGGATCGCGTGATGATCCTCGGTTGGAGCAAGTTCGGCCGCCGCATCAAGGAAAACGACGGCGGCACGGATCACGGCACGGCGGGCCTGGGCTTTTGCATGGGCAACGCCGTGAAGGGCGGCTTCTACGGCAGCGGCTATCCCAACCTCGCGGACCCCGACACCAACGGGAATATGAAGTTCACGACGGACTACCGCTCCCTCTATGCCACGGTGCTCGACCGCTGGCTGGGGCAGGCGACGGCGACGACGAATACGCTGCTGGGGGCCTCCTATCCGCGGCTGAGCTTCTTGTAGGCGCATAGCCCAGAGTTAAGAAAAGGCGAACCACCAAGACACCAAGGGCACCAAGGAGGCACGACTCAACCCGGTCATCCCCTTCGACGGCGGCGCAAGGAGGGCCATCGAGGGCCCGCCATGCGCCGCCGTCGAAGGCAGGTCCAGCTTGGCTGGACCTGGGGCCGCAGGCCCGGATGGCCTTGCGGCAACGCCGAACGGAGCCTGCTTTTCTTGGTGGTCTTGGTGTCTTGGTGGTTCAACAAGGACGCCTACGTACTCTTCAGCGCGTTCCGCAATAGCAGCAGCCCCATGGCTCCAAGCAGGAGGGCAAAGGCCTTCCTCAGCCGCGGCCCCTGGGTGGCGGTGGCCCAACGGGCGCCGAGGAGGGCGGCGGCGGCGAAGCCCAGGGCCACGCCGCCCAAGGCCACCCAGGGCAGGCCGGTGGGGTGGGCCTTGGCGTAGACCCACACGCCGGGGAGTCCGATGGGGGGCAGCATGAGGGCGAGGCTCGTCACTTGAGCGCGGTGCTGGGAGTAGCCCAAGCGCCAGGCCAGGAGGGGGATGATCACGACGCCGCCGCCGATGCCGAGGAGGCCCGAGGCGAGGCCGCCGGCGGCGCCGATGGCCAGGGCATTCCCGAGGATCCAAGGGCGCTCCGCGGGCTCCGCGGCGGCCAGGCCTTGGCGGGCGATGCGGGCGGCCATGGCGAAGAGGAAGGCGACGAAGAGGAGGCGCAGTGCGAGGAGGGGAATGGCGTTGGCGGCGAGGGCGCCCAGGGTGACGCCCACGAGGAAGCCCGGCAGGAGGGCGAGCACGAGGCGGTGGTCCACCTTCACGCCCTTCCGGTGGTAGTGCCATACGGCGGGGAGGCCGTTGGGCAGCAGCATGGCGGCGAGCGCCATGCCCTGGGCGCCGGCCTGATCGAGGCCCAGCAACAGCCCCAGCAGGGGCACGAGCACGATGCCGCCCCCGATGCCGAAGGCGCCGCTGAGCACGCCGCCCGCCGCGCCGCAGAGGATGCCGCCGAGGAGGGGGCTCATTCTACGCCCAAGGCGTATTCAGGATGCTTGCGATCGAAGGTGAAGCCCCGGCGCGGGCCCAAGCCTTCGAGGGTGACGAGGTTCTGCTGGCGCGGGCTCGCCTCGAACATCACCGTGTGCCGGAGGCGAAGCTTCGCCGGATCCGGCGCGGCGGCCTCCAGCACGACGACGAGCTCCTTGGGATCCAGTTCCTGGGATACCACCTTGAAGGGAAGCGCGGTGCTTCCGTCCCTCAGCTCGAGCCGTCCTAGGAAGTAGCGCTCCAGATCCGCCGGGGCATAGGTCTCGCCGTCCTTCAAGACGAGGCGGTGGCGAAGGAAGGCCTCCAGCACGGGGTGGAAGTGGTGCAGGGAAATCCGCAGCTTCATCCGCAGGCCACCCTCCACCGCCGTGAGCGTGGCCTGGGTGATGGGGTACTGATGGGCCCTCAAGGGCAGGGCGAGGAGGAGGGCGGGCAGGGCGAGGCGTCTCATGGCAGGCGCTCGGAAAAGAAGTCGAGGATCCAGGCGGAAGCGTCCACGTCGGCGGCGGGCTCGTCCGCGTCGGGGCCGTACTTGCGGCCGCCAGGCCAGGCGTGGCCCTGGGCGAGGGTCCAAAGGTGAACGTCGTCGCCGTAGCGATCCCAGGTGTGGGCGCCCACCATCCGGCGCCGGGGTTTGGGTTCCAGCCCCATGGCGAGGGCCAGGCGGTGGGCCGTCTCAGGGGCGGGATCGCAGGGCACCTTGCGGCCCAGGGCGCCCACGCCTCCCCCGTAGGGAATGTGGAGATCGTCGAGACCGTGGAAGAGGGCCACGGGCTGCCGCCGCACTCGCGCGGGCAGGGGGCCGTTGGGCGCGCCCGAGAGCAGCGCGTAGCCCGCGTAGGGGGCGTCGCCCTCCAAGAGCATCCGCCAGCCCATTCGCGCGCCGTTGCTGAAGCCCGCGAGGAAGGTGGGCGAGGGGGGCAGCTTCAGGAGGTCCGGCAGGGCCTTCAGGAAGCCGGCGTCATCCACGCCGTCGAAGCTGGGGTGGCCGAGCCCGGGCCCCACGTTCCACGCGGCGCCGATGGCGGGATCCTCCTGGCCGTGGGCACCCAGCGCCGCGGGCAAGGCGAGTGCCCAGCCCCGCTCCAGGGCGGCGTGGGGAAGGTTCGTGAAGCGGGCCATGAGGCGGGGCGTGCCGCCCGTGCCGTGAAGGCCCACCAGCAAGGGAGAGGGGCCGCCCCCTTCCGGCTGCCACAGCAGGCATCGGCGGGTGCGGCCCTCCCAGGGCAGATCCAGCGGTTCGGGGTGGAGGATGCTACTTCTCCTTCTTCTCTCCACTCACTTTAGCGGCCGCCTCGGCCTCCTGCCTGCGCTGCTGCATGGGGTTGGGCTGGCGCATCTCCGGCTGCTTGAAGAGCTTCAAGGGCTGAACGATGGGCAGCTTGCGGGGGTAGGCGTCGTTGGCGTGATCGATGTCGGGGATTTCGTGGAAGGGATCCAGCTCCACGGAGGCGAGGGCCTTGGCGCGGGGCAGGAGCTTGGAGAAGCGCTCTTCATTGCCCATCCAGCTCTCCACGGGCAGGCGCACGAACTCCGTGCTGCCGTCCTGGAAGGTGAGCTTGAGAAGGATGGGCATGGGGAACTTGCCCACGTTTTTCACCGTGACGCGGTGGAGGAACTGGGCGGCCTTGATCAGCTCCTTTTCCTCGGGCTTGAGGTCGGCCAGGGCCGTCTCCCAGCGTTTCTGCTCCGAGGGGGTGACGGCGTAGCGATCGTAGGAGCCATCCGTGTAGAAGTCCTGGATGCCCCGCAGCTTCTCCTCGCCGGGCAGGGCGCGCTCGGCCTCCTTCATGCGGGGGCGGTGCCGGTCGGGCGCGGCCGCGGCGGCCTGGGCCCGGGCCTTGGCATCGGCGGGATTGCCGTCGGAGAGCTGGAAGGTCTCCACCTTCTCCAGCTCCAGATCCGGGGCCGCCGTGGTGAAGAACCAGCCGCGCCAGAACCAGTCGAGATCCATGCCGGAGGCGTCGTTCATGGTGCGGAAGAGGTCCGCGGGCTGGGGGCGCTTGAACTTCCAGCGGCGGGCGTACTCCTTGAAGGAGAAATCGAAGAGCTCGCGGCCCATCACCGTCTCCCGCAGCAGGTTCAGGCCGGCGGCGGGCTTTTGGTAGGCGTTGGGGCCGAAGTCCTTCACGGCGTCGCTTTGCGTCATGATGGGCGTCGCGTTGGGGAAGCGCAGGTAATCGGTGATGCGCTCGCTCATGTTCGTGGCGCCGGGGAAGTTGGGATCCCATTCCCGCTCGGCGAGGTTCTGGAGGAAGGTGTTGAGCCCCTCGTCCATCCAGCTCCACTGGCGCTCGTCGCTATTCACGATCATTGGGAAGAAGTTGTGGCCCACCTCGTGGATCACGACGCCCACGAGGCCCAGCTTCGTGCGCTCCGAGTAGGTGCCATCCTTCTCGGGCCGGGGGCCGTTGAAGCAGATCATGGGGTACTCCATGCCGCCCCCGCCGCCCAGGCCCAGCACGCTGATGGCCGTGGGGTAGGGGTAGTCGAAGGTGTAGCGCCCGTACACCTTCAGCGTGTGCGCCACGGCGGCCGTGGAGTACTTGTCCCATAGGGGCATGCCCTCCTTCGTGTAGCCGCTCATGGCCAGCACGTTGCGGCCGTTGATATCGACGCCTTCCGCGTCCCAGATGAGGCGCTTCGAGCAGGCGAGGGCGAAGTCGCGCACGTTGGTCGCCTTGAATTTCCACGTGAGTTTGCCGTCCTTCTTGGGCCGGGCGGCGGCCGTGCCGGCCTCCTCGGGCTTCACGATGAAGGTTGGCTTGCCGGCCTTGCGGGCCTGCGCGAGGCGATCCCGCTGGGCCTGCGTGAGCACCTCCGGGCCGTTCTGCAACTCGCCCGTGCCGAGCACCACTTGATCGGCGGGCACGGTGAACTCCACGTCCCAGTCGCCGAACTCCAGGGTGAACTCGCCCTGGCCCAGGAACTGCTGATGCTGCCAGCCCATATCATCCGTGTAGGCCACGAGGCGGGGCTGCCACTGGGCGATGTTGTACAGACGAGCGCCGTCCTCCAGCGTCTCGAAGCCGCTACGGCCGCCCATCTTCTTGAAGTCGGCCATGGTGAACTCCCACCCCAGCGTGAACTTCAGGGCCTGGCCGGATCTCAGGGGCTCCGCCAGATCCACGCGCATCATCGTGTCCACGATCGTGAACTTCAGCTCCCGCCCCTGGGCATCCTTCACGGCGCCGATCTTGAAGCCCTCGCCCGTGGCCTGCGGAAGGGTCCACCGCAGCGCCTGGGTGCTGAGGCCCGGCTTATCGTCCCCCGCGAGGCGCGCGAGATCCGCGGCCCCCCGCTTGAGGGCGCCCACGCTGTCCTTGCGGAAGAGGTTCTGATCCACCTGCAGCCAGAGGTAGCGCAGTTCGTCGGGGCTGGCGTTGTGGTAGGTGATCTCCTCCACGCCCTTGATCGTTTGAGTGGCGTCGTCCAGTTCCGCCTTGATGCGGTAGTCCACCTTCTGCTGCCAGTAGCGGTGGCCCGGCGCCCCGCTGGCGGCGCGGTACACGTTGGGCGTGGGCAGCCCCTCCAGCTTGCGGAAGGCGCTTTCGTTCCCCTTCCCGCCGGGGACGGGCCCGGCGTTTTGGGGTTGGGCCTGGGGCATCTGTCCATAGATCCTTGACGCTGTCCGTGCGGACAGCGTCAAGGGTCCGACGAGGGCGAGGCTAACGAAGCTGAACAATACGGATCGCATGGGGACTCCAATGGGCGAATCCTCAAGGTTATCAAGGGTTCGCGGGGCCTGGCCCCCGGCGATTAACGGTTGGCCCCCCGGGAGGCGCGTGTCCAGGCCCGCCGGGGATGCGATAGTTAGGCATGCAGGCATCCCTCAACGAAGACCTCATCCTCGATAGCCGTCGCGCCCTTTGGATGCCGCGCTACGGAACCCTCGTGCTCGCCGATTTCTTCCTGGGCCTCGGGGCCGCCCGCCGCAAGCGGGTGGAGATCATGCCGAGCCCCACGCAATTCGACCTTTGGGAGCGAGTCTTCGGCCTGCTCACGGACCTCAAGCCCACGCAAGTGGTGCTCCTCGGCGACCTGAAGCCCAACCAGGGCCTGGTGGAGGGTGACGAGGCCGACGAGCTGCGCGCCTCCATCCGCAAGCTCAAGCGGGGCTGCGAACGCCTCGTGCAGGTGGCGAGCCACCCCGAGCGCCTCCGGGGGCCCGCCATGGAGGGCACGGGCCTCCTGCCCGTGGACACGCATAAGGTGGGGCCTTACACGTTGATCCACCGCCGCCGCGTCTTCGTCTATCCCCGCCACGAGGATCACCACGGCTTCTGGATCAACGGCGGCGTCCACCCCCTCTTCGCCATCCCCGCCAAGGCCCCGGATTCCAGCGAGGATTGGATGCGCCTCCCCGCCTTCCTCCACACGGGCTACGCCCTGATCCTGCCGCCCTTCGTCCCCTACGCCCAGGGCCACGAAGTGATGCAGCCCGAGCGCCTCCCCAAGCAGGCCAAGGGCTGGGCCCTCCTCGGCGACCGCCTCACGGCCCTCGACCTCGCCAATCTGCCCCCGGCGCCGGAGCATCTGCGGACGATCACGCGGCCTGTGCGGAAGAAGAGCGGGGACGAGTAGCCGCTAGGTGTACTCGTCCGCCCAGTCGAGCGGCAGGATCCATCCCGGACCCTCAGCGCTGTGAAGGTTGCGGTCGTACACCCGAACGGCATCCCCGAAGGCGGCGGCGAGGGCCTGGCCATCGGCGCTCCATGTCAACGCGTGAACAGGTCGTGGGCCCTCTTGCCAAGGAGTCTTTCCGGTCACGCGCACCTTCCGGAGGCGCGCACCGCTGGCGACGTTCCACTCCAGGATCTGGCCCAACTCGTATCCGGCGTTCAAACGAATGCCATCCGGGTGGAAGGCCAAGGCCGCACACCAGCCAGCGCCTGCCTGGGCAGACCAGATGAGCTGTCCGCCTTCCACATCCCACATTCGAACGGTGCCATCGAGCAAGGCCCCGGCCACGCGGCCTCCATCGGGACTCACCGCGACGTCACTGACCCAGACTCCCCCCGTTTCGAGGTGGCGGCGCAGGGAGCCGCCTTCCAGATCCCATAGTCGGATGCCATCGGGGCCGCAGGTGGCCGCGCATTCCGCCGCGAATACGGAGGCCCCATTCACGCGCGAGTCGTGGGGCGGGAGTTGTTTCAACAGGGATTTGGCCTCGATATTCCAGATCGCCAGGCTGCCATCTCGGGCGCCACTTATCAGCCAGGGGCGTTCGGGAACGAAGGCCAAGGCCCGGATGACATCATCGTGTTGGCCCACCTTGAGCCAAGGGCCTCCGGCCTTGTTCTTGCCAAGCCCATGCCATACGTCGCCATTGTCCAGGCCGAGAGCCAAGCCCGGAACGCCACGGGCCAGGGCGCGGACCCCCATCGAAGACCCCTCCTCGATGGCGTTCGCTTGAGGGGGACCATAGATCGAACCGGGAGGCATCAGAATGTCTCCCGGTTCTATGCGTCCCCGTCCCTTCGCGGGCACTCCATTCCTATTCCAGTGGAAGGCCGTGTCCAGAGGGCGGGCAGCATAGACCGAGGCACGGGAGGCTCCGAATGCGAGGAGTCCCGTTTGAGGCATGGATCCGGAAACGCATCGGACGAGCGCGCCGGTCGCGGAATCGATCTCGCGCAAGGTGGAGTAGCCGGTCCAGATGAGGAGGTTATCGGTGCTCCGACGGCGGGCGAGGCAGATATCGGGGTCCTGCAAGTTCTCACCGGGAGGCCAATGCATCGCACGGCCTGCGACAGGGACTTCCTGGGCCGCTTTCGAGGAAGCTCGGACTCTGCGAAAGAATCCATCGATGGGCGGTGCGACCACTTCCCATGGGGCTCCGCGGCGGGTCTTCGCCACGGCAAGGCGCTTCCCTGAGAGTGGGGGAATGGAAAGTCTCGAAGCACGACGGCGGATGAGGCGAAAGTCGCTCAAGCGCCAATCATGCATCGGGGTCCTGAGAATACCTCCCGGCTCCGGCAGCATGAAGATGCTCTCGTCGTGGCGGCTTAGTTCGATGTTCGTGCCGCCCTCGGCGCCCATGCGGTAGGAAGCATCGTCAGCGCCATCTTTTGGGCTAAAGCCAAGGACATCGAGCTTGCCTGATAGGTCCCATCGACGGAGTGATGCGCTGTGGTACCCGCTGTACCCCATCACCAGGAAACGGCCGCTGGGGTCGAATTGAAGCTCGGGTTGCCCGTACCACGTGTCGCACGAGCTGGAGGACAGGGTCATAACCCGCCTACCCGTCTCCAGGTCCATGATCTCGTATAGGTCGTCCTTATCCCCCCGAAGCACGACCCATCGGTCGTTCGGATGAAGGAAGCTGGGGATGTATGGATCCTCGTCCAGGACCGGCTTGCTTCCCTGCGAACCCGCCCAAAGGGCGGACAGCGCAGAAAGGGCCGCCAGGAAGGATCGGCGGGGCAGGATCTGGGACATGATGCAGAGGATACGCCGAAGCCTCATGATTCCCCCATGGATGTCCGCACTCGTTTGAAGGAACTCGCCGATCAGGTGCGGGAGCATCGCCACCGCTACTACGTGCTGGATCAGCCCGTGCTGAGCGATGTCGAGTACGACGCCCTGGAGCGGGAGCTGCGGGCGTTGGAGGCGGCGCACCCGGAGCTGGCGGATCCCAATAGCCCGACGCGGCGGGTGGGGGCGCCGCCGCTGGAGGCCTTCGTCAAGGCCCGGCACCGCACGCCCATGCTGAGCCTGGATAACGCATACACGGAAGGCGAGCTGCGGGAGTGGGAGGCTCGCATGGCCCGGCAGCTGTCCCTAGACCCCGGACAACGCGAGCGTTGGACGGGGGAGCCGGGGGCGGTCCTCACTTACGCGGCGGAGCTGAAGGTGGATGGGTTGTCACTCAGCCTGCGCTATGAGGGCGGCGAGCTGGTGCAGGCCGTGACGCGGGGCGACGGCGAGACGGGCGAGGACGTCACGGAAAACGCACGCACCATCGCCGATATTCCCGTGCGCATTCCCGAACGGGGCGAGGTGGAGATCCGCGGCGAGGTCTTCCTCTCCCGGCGGCGCTGGGAGGAGTTGAACCTTCTGCGGGACGCCGCCGGAGAGGCCCGCTTCGCCAACCCCCGCAACGCCGCCAGCGGCACCCTGAAGCTGCTGGACAGCCGCGAGGTGGCCCGCCGGGCCCTGAGCTTCCTGCCCTGGCAGCGGGTGGGGGCCGAGGATCACGCGGCGGCCATGGAGGGCTTGGAGGCCTGGGGCTTCGGGCGCATGCCCTCCCACGCCACGGGGGACCTCGACGCCGTGTGGCGTTTCATCGAGGCCCAGGCCGAGGCGAGGTTGCGCCTGCCCTTCGATACGGATGGCGTCGTCCTCAAGGTGAAGGACCTCGCCCTGCAGCAGCGCCTCGGCGCCACGGATCGCGTGCCCCGCTGGGCCCTCGCCTTCAAGTTCCCCGCTACCCAAGTGACGACGACGGTGCTCGGCATCACCTGGCAGGTGGGCCGCTCGGGCAAGTTGACGCCCGTCGCCGAGTTGGAGGCCTGCGAGGTGGCGGGCTCCACCGTGCGCCGCGCGACGCTGCACAACGCCGACGAACTGGGCCGCCTGAACCTGCGCGTGGGCCAGCGGGTCTTCGTGGAAAAGGGTGGGGAGGTGATTCCCAAGGTGGTGGCCGTCGTGCCCGGCGAGCCCGAGGATCTGCCTCTGCCGGAGATCCCCAGCGCCTGCCCCGTGTGCGGCGGCATGGTCGGCAAGGACGATGACGCCGAAGTGGCCATCCGCTGCCTCAACCCCGAGTGCCCGGCGAAACTGGAGGCCCGCCTCCAGCACTTCGCCTCCCGGGTGGCGCTGGATATCGAAGGCCTCGGCGAGGCCCTCGTCGTGCAACTGCAGGCGAGCGGCCGCTTCTCCCAACCCTGGGACGTCTTCTCGCTGCTGGAGGATCCGCGCCAGGGCCTCGCCTTCCTTTCCGGGCTGGAGCGCATGGGCGAGAAGAGCGCTCAAAACGTCCTCGCCGCCTTGGAGGCCGCCCGCACGAAGCCGCTGTGGCGCTGGATCCACGCCTTCGGCATCCCAAACGTAGGGGCGAGTGTCGCTGATCTTTTGGCTCGGGCATTTCGAAGCCTGGAGTACTTGTGGGAAGTTGATGAGTACACGACTTTAGCGATCGAAACGATCGGTCCCGAAGTCGGAAAAGCAATTTGTTCGTTCGCAATAGCTCATCCAAGTCTTCCGGGCGGGTTGCGAGCTTTTGGGGTTACGCCCTCGATAGAACCGGGCCCTGCCGTATCTCTGATTTCTCTCGAAAGCTGGTTGAGTTCGATTGGGATTCCAGAACTTGGCCCAGTGACTGCGAGGAAGTTAATTGAATTGAGCGGAGGCCTGGAAGGGCTGTGGTCAGCGGGTGAGGAGGGCATTCATAAGATTGGTATTCAAGGCAAATTGTTCAATCGAAAGCAACAAGAGATCCCTGCTCTTCTGGCGCAATTTGCAGACCACCACCCTCAAATCCCGAACCAAATTGTCCACCTGGGCGTGAAGCTCTCTGCAGAGATGAAACCCGTGGTTCTAGGTCTCCCACTTGAAGGTAAAACGGCAGTAGTTACTGGAACACTTCCAACTCTTTCCCGCGAACAGGCGGAAGAGATCCTGACCAGGCTTGGTGCGAAAGTTGTTGGAAGTGTCTCTTTGAAAACTTCTCTATTAATCGCAGGCGAGAAGGCTGGTTCTAAGCTCAAGAAAGCCGAGGAATTAGGGATCCCTATCCATGACGAGCCATGGTTGCTCAATCTCAAAGGAGAACTGGAGTGACGGATGAGGTGGTATTTCGTGTTCAGGGGAGTGAGCCAGAACCCTACACGGTGAGTTTCTGGAGGGTCGGCGATAATTTCACGGCAAGATGCACTTGCCGGGCTGGAACCTTGGGGCAGGTGTGTAAGCATCGGCTGAATTTGCTCAAACAGGAGCCGGATGGCCTGATAAGCGAGAATGCGGCCGATCTTTCTCGACTGCCTGAAATGTTCATGGGCACGGATGTCGAAGCTGCCTTTCAAAAATGGGCTGATGCCGAAGGAGCATTGGAAGTTGCCAAGGCAGAGTTTGATCGCCGAAAGAAAGCCTTAGCGCGAACAATGCAGGATTGAGGATGGGCCCTCACCTTCAGAAGATTTTTTCGACGACGGTCCATTCTGGGGAAGCCCATCCCCTCCATCCCCTCCATCCTGGCCAAAACAAAAGGGCTAAGCCTGGATAAAGGGGATGGAGGGGATGGCAGATGTGAATGCTCCCGGCGAAGGCCTGAGCCATTTCGTGGCGACCCTGTTCAAGGATTCCTGGCGGGGATGGGAAATCTGTAGCCTCCGTGTGCAACGTATCGAACTCGGCGGGGCCTGTGACTCCATGGGGCAGCCGCATGAAGGGCCGACGCCCTTCCACTAGACGCCATTCACCATCCCCGCTTGAGCGAACCCCCGAACTGCGGGATTCTTCCAACGGACACGCCCGGAAGGCCCACCTTTGCTCACCCGACTCGGGAAATTCGAGATCATCCGCCTCCTGGGGCAGGGAAGCATGGGTGAGGTGTACCTGGGCCGCGATCCGCTCATCGGGCGGGAGGTGGCCATCAAGGTCATCCATGCGGCGAGCACGCTGGGCAAGGACGCGCGGGATCGCTTCGCCCGGGAGGCCCGGGCGGCGGGCGTGCTGAACCACCCGAACATCGTCACCATCCACGAGCTGGGGGAGGATCAGGGGGTGCTCTACCTGGCCATGGAACACGTGAAGGGCGAGGATCTGGGCGCGCTCCTCCGCGAGGGCAGCCTCTCGGCCCACGAGGTGGTGGAGGTGCTCGCGCAGGTCTGCGATGGCCTCGCCGTGGCCCACCGGCACCACATCCTCCATCGGGATATCAAGCCCTCCAATATCAAGGTGGTGTGGGACGGCGCCACGCTCCAGGCGAAGATCCTCGATTTCGGCGTGGCCAAGCACATCAACAGCGACACCACCGACGAGGGCACCGTCTTCGGCACCGTGAACTACATGGCCCCCGAGTACCTGCAGAGCGGCCGCCCGGATGCCCGCAGCGACCTCTTCGCCGTGGGGGTGGTGCTTTACGAGGCGCTCACGGGCTCGCCGCCCTTCGACGGCCCCAGCCCCGGCGCGATCATCTACCGGCTCCTCCACGAGACGCCCCAAATGCTGCCCAAGGAGATCTTGGAGGGGCTGAGCCAGGATCTCCAAGGCGTGCTCAACCGCACCCTCGCCAAGGATCCGGGCAACCGCTTCCAGACGGCGGAGGAACTGGCCCGGGCCCTGCGCGGCACCCTCGATCCCAACTGGCACTTCGATAAGGAACAGGCCACCGTGGCCCTGCGGATCCCGCGCAAGGCGGCGGTACCATCGCCCGGGAAGCCGGTGTCGTCGCGCACCCCGCCCAAGGGGCTCACGCCCGATCGCTTCCGCCCTTCGGCGCTGGCCGTGCCCGCGGCCCTTCCCGTGCCCCGTCCGCACGCGACCCCGGCCGCCTCGGCGCCCCTCGTGCCGCCCCCCCTCCTCCAGCCCCCGAAGAAGGAGGGTTCGAAGACGCCCTCCCACCCCATCAAGCGGGCCATGCCCATGCAAAAGGAACCCAGCCTCGAGGTGCAGATGGATCTGCTCCTGGAGACGCGCCGGCAGGTGATGCAGGCCCTGGAGCTGGACCCCCGCAATCCCAGGGCCCACGCCCTCCTGATGGTCACGCTCTACCGCATGAAGCAGGTGGAGCCGTTCGCCCAGGCCCTACGCGCGGCCCAGGCCCTGAACGTCCAGATCCGGGATCTCAAGGCCGTGCCCCGCTTCCAGCAGCTGGTGGAGGAGGAACACCGCGCCTGCCTCCTGCCCTTCGAGCTGCATGCCGAATTCATGAGTTGGGCCGGGGGCTGATGCTGACCTCAACCCTGAGGCATGGCCTGCCGTCAGAGATCCAAGGCGCGACCATGAAGACCCGCATCGGCAAGTTCGAGATCCTGCGCCCCCTGGGGAAGGGGGCCATGGGCGAGGTGTTCCTCGCCGTGGATCCCCTCATCGGCCGCCACGTGGCCATCAAGACGATCCGGGGCGCGGAGGCGGAGGGCACGGAGGCCCGGGATCGCTTCCAGCGGGAGGCCCGGGCCGCGGGCCAGCTGAGCCACCCGAATCTCGTGGGCATCCATGAATTCGGGGAGGACGACGGCCTCCTCTACCTGGCCATGGAGTACGTGGAGGGCGAGGATCTGGAGAAGCTCCTCGCCCGGGGCGGCCTTCTTCCCCAGGAGCTGCTCGACGTGCTGGCCCAGGTCTGCGAGGGCCTCGCCTACGCCCATGGCCGGGGCGTGCTGCACCGGGATATCAAGCCCAGCAACATCCGCGTCGTGAAGGAGGGCCAGACCCTGAAGGCCAAGGTGATGGACTTCGGCATCGCCCGCCTCCATAACAGCGATCTCACGGGCACGGGAACCCTGCTGGGTACCTTCGGCTACATGGCGCCGGAGTACGTGCAGACGGGCAAGCCCGATCCGAGAAGCGATCTCTTCGCCGTGGGGGTGATCCTTTACGAGGCCTTGGCGGGTCGCCGCCCCTTCGAAGGCGATACGACGGCCACCGTGCTCTACCGCCTCGTTCACGAAGAGGCCGCGCCCCTGGATCTGAGCCAGCTCCAGGGGGTCAGTTCCAAACTGGGCCAGGTGCTTTCCGTGGCCCTGGCGAAGGATCCCCGGGCCCGATACCAGCGGGCCGAGGATCTGGCGAAGGCCCTCCGGGAGGCGAAGGATCCGGCCTGGGGAGGCCCCGATTTCGAGCGCACCATGGCCGTCGCCAAGCCGGCGGTTCCGCCGCCCTCGCCCCTCCCCCAGGCCCCCCAGCCCACCCGGCCCATGGCCACGCCGAGGCCGGCGCGCTTCCGCGCCCCCCTCGTGGCCGTGGCGTTGCTGCTCCTGGCGGGCGGGGGCGCGGGCTATGGGTGGCTGACGCGCCCGAAGGCGGTGCCCACCATCAGCCTCCCCCCGCCGGAGCCTGCGACGACTCCCGCCGTGACCAAGGCCGAGGCCCGGCCCCGTTCCCGACCCGCCCCACTCAAGGCCAAGGTGGAGGCGCCCCTCACGGAGGAGGAGGCCAACGCATGGCTCAACGAGGCCGCCTTGGGTCTCTCGGACACGCCGGAGCAAAGCCTCAGGCGCCTGGAGCGGGTGATCCAGGATCACCCGCGGAACGCCCGGGCCCGGGCCCTCCAGCTCACGGGGCTCTACAACGCCGGGCGCTACGAGCGTCTCGTGCCCGCATTGGAGGGCGCCAAGGAGGCGGGCGTGCCGCCCCGCCAGTTGCTGGGCTTCAGCGCCTTCCAGGACATGCTGCGCACGGAAAAGCGGGAGCATCGCCTGCCCCCGGCCGTGAAGGAGAGGCTGGGCGCCGAGTTTCCGGGCCTTCAGCGGGCGGGCCAGCGCTTCAAGCGGCCCCTGGTGAAGCCCAACTACTGAAGTTCCTGCATCCGGCGCAGCTTGTAGGCTCCGCCCTGCCTCGTCCATGTGAAGAGCCAATGGCGGCGGCTCCGCTCGCCCCCTTGGGAGGCCAGGGCCACCACCTCCTGGATCACTTCGCCCCCTTCCAGGCGGGCGTCCACCTGCAATAGCGTGAGGCCCACCTTGCCCTGGCGCAGGATGCCCATGAGGGCCAGCCGGGCCTGGGGCTTCGTGAGGCCGCCCTCGCCTTCGATGCTGCCTTGGAAGTCGGGGTGAATCTGGTCCAGGGCCCCGCCCACATCCCCCGCCTCCACGGCGGCCACGGCGGCGGACAGGGCCTTTTTCGCCTGGGCCTCGGGCTTATCGTTTTGACAACCCGGGAGGGCGATCAGGGTGGTCGTGATCAGGATGGCCCTTGCGGCGCTAGTCATTTCGACCCTCCGGGGGGATCCTGGAAGGATGAACGAACAAAGCCGATTTGACACCCGTTGCGTCCACGCCGGCCAGGCCCCCGACCTCCTCAGCGGGGCCGTGATGACCCCCGTCTACTTCACGAGCACCTACCTCCAGGAGGGGCTCGGGAAGCATAAGGGCTACGAGTACGCCCGCACGCGGAACCCCACCCGGGACGCCGTGCAGGGCAACCTCGCGGCCCTCGAAGGCGCGAAGCACGGCATCGCCTTCGCCTCGGGCCTCGCGGCCACCCAAGCCATCCTCGAACTGCTGAGCGGCGGGGACCACCTGATCCTGGGCGACAACGTCTACGGCGGCACCTACCGCCTCGTGGACAAGATCATGAAGCGCTTCGGCCTCAGCTACACGCAGGTGGATACGAGCGACCTCGGGGCCCTCAAGGCGGCCCTGCGGCCCAACACGAAACTCGTGATGCTGGAGACGCCCACCAACCCCATGCTCGGCCTCTCCGATATCCAGGGCGTGCGCAAGGCCCTCGACGGCGCGGGCTTCATGGGCGTGTTGGCGGTGGACAACACCTTCGCCACCCCCTTCAATCAGCAGCCCCTCAGCCTCGGCGCCGATCTCGTCTTCCACAGCACGACGAAGTACCTCAACGGCCACAGCGATAGCGTGGGTGGCGTCGTGGTGACGAATCGCCAGGATCTCGCTGACCAGCTCGCCTTCATTCAAAACGCCGCGGGCGCCATCCTCAGCCCCATGGAGAGCTTCCTCATCCTGCGCGGCACGAAGACCCTGCACCTGCGCATGGAGCGCCACAACGCGAGCGCCCTGCGCATCGCCCGCTGGCTCGAAGCCCGCCCCGACGTGCCCAAGGTCTACTACCCCTTCCTGGAGAGCCACCCCCAGCACGCCCTCGCCAAGGCGCAAATGCGCGGGGGCAGCGGCATCGTGAGCTTCGATACGGGCGACGCCGAGCGCACGCGCCGCATGGCCTCCGCCTTCAAGGTCTTCGCCCTCGCCGAGAGCCTGGGCGGCGTCGAAAGCCTCGTCTGCCACCCCGTGAGCATGACCCACGGCAGCGTGCCCGCAGAGGACCGCGCCAAGCTGGGCATCACGGATAGCCTCCTGCGCCTGAGCGTGGGGGTGGAGGACGTGGAGGATCTCATCGCGGATCTGGAGCAGGCGCTCAAGGCCTAACGGGTTTTTCACACGAAGACCACGAAGGATTGTCTTGGTGGTTTTCGTGGTCTTTGTGTTGGTTCACTCATGCGGTCATCGTCTGTGCCGCGTCCATGCGGGTCATGAACGCACCGGTGGCGGTCAAGTCCGCAGTCGGGGCCTTGCCCGTCCACGGAGCCGAGGGATTGAAGAGGGCGAGCATATCCTCAGGGCAGCCCACACGCTCGTAGATCACCTCGATGCTCTTGGCGAGGGCGGCGGGGGTGAGCTCCATGGCGAGGGTGTCCTTGAGGAGGGCCATGCGCCAGCGGTCCTGGGCGGCGATCCAGCGGAGGTTGCCCGGACGGGGCGTCTTGCCCCGCTGCTCGGCGCAGGCCTTCCAGAGGTGGGCCTCGAAGTCGAGGAGGCGGGCCCCCTCCAATTCCAGGAGGATCGTCACGCGCTGCTTCAGCTCGTGCACCAGCTCCTCGATGGCGCCGGTG